>JBBPZW010000090.1:0-6470 GCA_038198475.1 Chthoniobacterales bacterium
GACGCCCGGCAGCGGCGCGCTCCAGGCGAGCGGAATGCCGAGACCGTTAATCGCGCTGACCGTGAAGAAGACGAGGGAAGCGACGCTCAGAATCGTCGTGATGATGGCGACGAAATTGGCTTCGAGCTTGAAACGGCTGAGGATCCGCCTAACGAAAGCGCTCTGGAGAACCTTGGCGAAAATGAGCCCGAGCGCCATCAGGCCGACGCAGGCCCCGACCCCCAGGATCGAGATGTGGTGCCCGGCGAGATCGAAAAGTGGGGCGCTCAGCCAGTCGAAATTCTTCACAAATCTTATTTTCTCCCGTTAGGCTCGATCTGCAAAGGGGTGGAAACAAAAAACACGGCCGAAGCCGTGTTTTAGGTCGCACTAACGAGAAACGCTGCAGGCAGCGCGTCTACTCTGGCTTGTTCGCCGCCTTTTCTTCGATGTATTTTACGACGTCGCCGACGGTTTGCAGTTTCTCCGCATCTTCGTCGGGCACTTCCACCGAAAATTCTTCTTCAAAGGCCATCACCAGCTCGACGATGTCGAGCGAATCCGCGCCGAGATCCTCGATGAACGACGCGTTGGGTGTGACCTGCTCCGGATTCACGCCGAGTTGCTCGACGATGATATCCTTCACTTTTTCTTCGATCGGTTTATCCGACATACAAATATTTCTCCTTGGTTGGCTTGCTGTGGGTGACGGCTTAAAGGCGCCGCGACACGTTGGCAACTAAAATAATTGGATTCGTTGTCAATTTATTTCGCGGCCCGGGGTGCTCTTTGTTTGCTCTGAAATCAGGGTCTCCGATTTTACAACCGTCCGCCTTCGCGTACAGACTCCTATGTCTGAGGAGAAGAGCGCGCCGGATCTTTTTGATCTGAAGTTTTTGCCCGCCTGGGTGAAAGAAACGCCTCCCGAAAACCGCTATGCCGACTTTGCCGGCGAAGACAACGTCGCGCCCGGTCAGCGCGACCGCCGGGGGGGCGGCGATCGGCGCGGTGGCGGTGGTGGAGACCGGCGCGATCGAGGGCCGCGTCCGCCCCGCGCGAAAGAGCGCGGTCGCGATCCTCGGGAACGGGATCGAGGTCCCGGCGCGGGACACCCAGCGGAAGCGCGGCGCCCGATGGAACCGGTCGCGCCTCCGCCGATCGTCGACATTCGTTTTGTGCCAGATGGACGCGTTCTGGAAAACGTTCTCGCGCAAATCAAGGCCGGCCATTTGGCCTATTCCGTTTTCTCACTCGCCCGGATGTTTCTCGACAAGCCGGAACGCTACAACGTTCAGCTCACGTCGAAGAGTGGCGAGCTCGTGCAGATGGGTGAAAACGGTCCCGTCGCAAGTGATCGCCGGATCTTGGAAAACGGCGCATTCCTGAACCAGAAAGATCACTATTATCGGACCGAGGTGACGCAGTCGGAGCCGATCAAGGGCAACTTCACTTCCGTGGCGCGCTGTCGGTTGAGCGGCACGTTGTTAGGACCGACCAACCATCACGCCTACCAACCGCAGCTCCGTGCGCTTTACGAGCAGCGATTCAGCCGGCGGATGAGTTTCCCGGAATACCAGCGGCAGGTCGAGATCTCGACCGATCCGGAAGCGGTCGAACGCTGGAAGGAAGAAGCGCGCAGTGTGACCACCTACACGACCCTTCAGGAAGACCCGCCGCTAATCTTTTCGAACGCGGCTGAGACGGAGCGCCATTTCGGGCAGGCGTATCTGCCCGGGCTGCTCAAGAACGGCGCGGAATTTGTTGTCGACGGCGTGGAGAGCCGTCGCCTGCCCGACCGATCGTTAGGCCGGGTGATTGAGGATGCCTGGGCGCACGAGTTTCGTTCCCCGACGGGAATGATGCAGGAACTGATCGCAGCCCTGCGCCAGCACTCGCTCCACATTTTTCGTCATCGCAAAGGGATGCTCTTTGTCTCGCCCGTCCGGGCCCGGCCATTTCAACACGACAGTGCGTCGGTTTCGGCGTCGGTCGTCGGCATCCTCGCAGCGCTCAACCAGAACCCCGGGATTAACCGTAAACAGTTGCTGCAAGTTCTTCAGCCTAACGAATCAGGAGAAGCGGAGGACGCGGAAAAGAAGAAGCTGGCGCTCGCTTCCGACCTGCACTGGTTGATTGGCGAAGGGCAGGTGATCGAGTTCAACGACGGCGCGCTCGATTTGCCTCGGATGAAGCCTCCCACCCCGGCGAAGGCGGTCAGTCCGAACGGAAAAGCTCAGGCGGCGGCTGCGACTAATGAACCGGTCACGGAGACGCCAGCCGCCGAGGAAGCGGCGGTTGTGGAGACCGTTGCGGAACAGCCGATCGCGCCGATGAAAGAGGACGACGCGGTTTGCGACTCGACGGAATCGAGTCCGGTTGGTGAAGCAGCGCCGAAGACCGCGGGCGAGGAAGCGCCTGAGACGAAACCCGAGGTGGTGGCCGAGGACGAAAAAATTCCGGTCGCGGAATAGCGCCGCTGCCCGAGAAAGATTAGGCGGCGATCAACCCGGCCTTTTTCAAGGTCGCGTAGGCGCCATTCTTATTGATCGTCTTGAGGCCGCGCGCGGTCACTTTGACACGCACGAATTTTTTCAGCTCAGCGACCCAGATGCGTTGTTCGCGCAGGTTGGGATTGAACGTGCGGGGCACGTTCTTCGTCACGTGACGGCCAACGCCGCCCTTTTTCTTCGCCATACCGCGGCGGTGAATGACGCTGCCGCGCGTGGGTTTCGATCCTGTGATGCTGCAAACTTTTGACATAAGCCGGGCTTGAGAGGGGCGTAAGCTGCCGTCGGTCGCCGGAATGGTCAAGCGTTTCCTTTATTTGAGAAGCGCCTTCGCCGTTGCCTCGAGCATCACTTGCCACGTTACGAAGACATGACGAGCGGGTTGCAATAGTTGCAGGTAATCCCGGCGAGGACATTCGAGGTTGAACAGCCGTCACGAAGCGTGGTCAAATGCGGATTCCCCGGGATAGAGTCGATGCCGCATTTTCCAATGAGCCAAAAAAATAATCACAAACTGCGCGTCGGAATCGTGGGGGCCGGGGAAATCGTGCGCCGGCGACATCTTCCCGCCCTGCAACGGCATCCCGACGTGGAGGTGGTCGCGATCTGCAATTCCACCTACGAAAGCGCAGACAAATTTTGCCGGCAAAACGCCCCTCACGCGACTCCGATGCAGAACTGGGCGGAATTGTTAGGCATGCCGGAGCTCGACATCATCTGGATCGGCACGCCGCCTTATATGCACTCTGCGGTCACTGTCTCGGCACTGGAAGCCGGCAAGCATGTCTTTTGTCAGGCCCGGATGGCGATGGATCTGACGGAAGCGAATGAAATGCTCACCGCCTCGCGGCGTTATCCCGAGTTGGTCACGATGCTTTGCCCGCCGCCCCATGGAATGCGGGGAGATCTGCTCGTGCAAAAGCTGCTTGCGGAAGGTGTCATCGGACGGCCGCATCACCTGCGGTTGCAGAGCCTGCAAAGTTCGTTTCTCGATCCCGACGCGCCAGCGCACTGGCGGCAGCGAGTCGAGATGAGCGGGCTCAATGTTCTTACCCTCGGGATTTACGTGGAAGTGCTACAGCATTGGTTTGGCGACATCACCGGCGTTTTCGCGCGTGGTCAGATTCTGCAGCCGATGCGCCAAGGATACGAAGTCCTGATCCCGGATATGCTGAATGTTGTCTGCGCCTTTGCGAACGGGATGGAAGGCCTGCTCGCATTCAGTGGCGTCGACGCTCATGCGCCGGCTGATCGGCTGGAGGTTTACGGCGATCTCGGCACGCTGACTTACGACTTCGATTCCGACGCGGTGCATGTCGGTCGAATCGGCGACCACGACTTGGAGGCGGTTGAGTTAACTTCCGACCTCGAGACCAATTGGCATGTGGAGGACGACTTCATCGCTGCGGTGAAATCGCGCGGCCGGATCAATCCGCACCCGGATTTCGAGGATGGCGTGCGTTACATGCATGTCGTGCAGGCGGTGGCTGATTCGCGGGCTCGCCGGGAGTGGGTCGAGATAAGGACCAGCAGCCTAACGACTCCCGAACTCGGGGCGGCCTGAAAATCGACCGGCGATTACAACATCGTCCCGCGCAAGATCAGGAGCGCGATGCTGAAATAGATCACCAGCCCGGTGACATCGACCAGCGTCGCGACAAACGGCGCCGAAGAAGTCGCCGGGTCCGCTCCCAGCCGGCGCAGGATGAAGGGCAGCATCGAGCCCGAGAGTGAACCCCACAGCACCACTCCGATAAGCGCGATTCCTACCGTCAACGCCACCAGCATCCAGTGCGGTCCATAGACATTGGAAAATTGTGCCCAGACCGCGACGCGCAGGAAACCAATTGCCCCGAGAACACACCCGAGCGCCAAACCGGCGACGATTTCCTTCCTCATCACCCGCCACCAATCCGTTAGCGTCACTTCGCCGAGCGCCATCGCGCGGATGATCAGCATCGAGGCCTGTGAGCCCGAGTTGCCGCCGCTCGAGATGATCATCGGTAAAAAAAGCGCGAGCACCACGGCTTTTGCGATCGCCCCTTCGTAATAACCCATCGCCGACGCCGTCAGCATCTCGCCGAGAAACAGCACGACCAGCCAGGTCGCGCGTTTCCGTACCATCCGCCAGAGCGGGATGCGCATGTACGGCTCCTCCATCGCCTCCATGCCGCCGAATTTCTGGATGTCCTCGGTCGCTTCTTCTTCCGCGACGTCGAGCATGTCGTCGATCGTTACCAGCCCGACGAGCACCCCAGTGGAATCGAGCACGGGCAACGCGCTCCGGTCGTACTTTCGGAAAATGTTGACCGCTTCTTCCTGCGAATCGGTCACGTTGAGCGCGATGAAATTTTCATCCATCAAGTCACTCACCTTGGTCTCAAGTGGCTTGAGCAGGAATTCTCGGATGCGAATGTCGTCGACCAATTTCCCGCGGTCGTCGACCACGTAGATCACGTTCAGCGTCTCTGAGTCCTGGCCGTGCTGGCGGATGTAGGCCAGCACTTCGCCTACCGTCCAACTCGCGTCGACCGCGACCAGGTCCGGCGTCATCAAACGGCCGACGCTGCCTTCCGGATAACCAAGCAACGCCTGCGCGATCCGACGCTCATCCGGTGTGAGCAGCCGAATGAGCTGCCGCGCGGCGGCACTCGGAAGTTCCTCGAGGAGCGCCGTGCGATCGTCGGGCGACATTTCGTTCAGGATCGAGACGACCTGTTCGTGCGCCATCCCGCGGAGGAGCGTTTGCTGCGCCTCGACATCGACATCGAGATATTCAAACACATCGGCCGCGAGCGCGTGCGGCAGGATGCGAAAGATGATGACCTGTTCGTCTTCCGGCAGATCGAGAATGATCTCGGCCACGTCGGCCGGCGGCATCTCGGAAAATAGTTCGCGAAGCGCGGCGAAATTCCGCGCTTCGATCATGCCTTGAATTTCGGGTATGAGAATCTTGCCGACCATAAATGCGCGAAAGGCCAACCCCGACTGAGGCCACGAGGTTGTAACACCGCCGCTCGTGGCGCGCAATTGTTGTAGCGTGCGCTGTCCTCAGCGCAGACCGAACCCCGGGTCCGCTGAGACGGCGGACGCTACAGCGCTTGGATTTTTCTCGAAAGCGGCCAAACTAAACCCGATGAGTTCTTCTACTGCGGCGCCCACCATCCGGCGCGAAATTGACCAGAATGGCGTCTGTCTCATGACCTTTGATCGGCCGAATTCAGGCGCAAATATTTTCGACGGCGCGACCATGCGCGACTTGAGCGAGCACCTCGATTTCATCGAGACTGCAGACGAACTCACTGGCCTGATTGTGACCTCGGCCAAGAAATCGATCTTCATCGCCGGTGCCGACCTGCAGACCCTCCTGCGCCAGGCGCAGACCGGCGAGATGCGAGCCTTTATCGCCGAGGGTCAGCAAATCTTCAACCGGCTCGCTGCGCTCAAAATTTCAACCGTTGCCGCGATCCACGGCGCTTGCGCCGGCGGCGGATACGAAATCACTCTCGCTTGCAAACACCGGGTCGCCTCCGATTCGCCCGCGACGCGCATCGGCTTGCCGGAAACGACGCTTGGCCTGGTGCCCGCCTGGGGTGGGGCGACGCGCCTGCCGCGTTTGATTGGCCCGGAGGCCGCCGCCGAGGTGATTCTGAAGGGCAAACTTTATTCCGCCGCGGACGCTCTGAAACTCGGGCTCGTCGATGAGGTGGTTCCGCAGGATAAGCTACTCGAGGCAGCGCAGGCTCACTTGAAGGCGCGCGAGCGCAGCATGCAGAGTGTCATCCTTGAATTGCCCAAGCCGCTCAAAATACCGGGCGGCGCAAATCGGGCGCCGGCGCGCGCGGCCGACATCATCAATCAAAGCCTGACGAGTTCGATCGAGGAATCGCTCGCTCGCGAACTCGACGCGATCGTGGAACTCGGCGAAACGGAATCGACCCGTAACCTGATCCGAAATTTTTTCCTGGCCGATCGTTACCGCAA
>JBBPZW010000091.1:0-5864 GCA_038198475.1 Chthoniobacterales bacterium
GCGTGGCCACGAGCAGCCGGTGCGAAACGCCTTCCGGGTGTTTCAAGATGAAGTTCAAAGTCTCGATCGCTTTCTCGGAATGGCCTTGCGCGATATTGAGCCGGCCAAACAGAAATCGCCGCTCGCTTCGTTCCGTCGCGACCTGAGGTTTGGTTTCACGCAGAAGCCGATCCGCCGCCGGCAGATCACCGTGATCGAGTAACAATTGGGCCTGACCCAACTTTGCCCGCGTGACCCATTTCGAACTCTTTTCGAGCGACTGGAGAACGCGCAGCGCCTCGTCTTTTCGACCGAGCGCGCGCAACGCCTCGGCCTGACCGAAGGCCGCCTCGTTCCGCAGCGCGGACTTTTCATCGGCTGCGACCTGCGCGTAAAGCGGGAGCGCGGAAGCCCAACGATCGAGACCCGCCAGCGCCTGTGCCTGCCAGAAGTTGGATTCTGCGTCGCTCGTTAGGGCGGGATCAGCAAAAATCTCCAGCGCCGCGTCCAATCGCCCGGCGCACACGAGCGCCTCGGCCAGCCTGCGTTTCGCGACCGCTTGCTCCGGCGCCGCGGGATTTTTGGCGAGAAAGTTTTGCAGCCGTTCGATCGCCACCTCGGGCACGCCCTGCGTGAGAGGTGCGATCGCCGCGCGCAGCGCTTCGCTTTCCTGGGCAAAGACATTTTGCCCTAACGAGAACAAAACCAGCCCCGCGATTGCCAGCAGCCGTTTCATTTGCCTAACAATGGCCGCAGATGCTCGCCAGTATGGCTGCCGGGAACATGCGCGATCTCTTCCGGAGTCCCGGCGGCGAGGATCCGGCCGCCGCCTTCGCCGCCCTCCGGACCAAGATCGATCACCCAATCGGCGCTCTTGATCATCTCCAGATTGTGCTCGATCAGGACCAGGGTGTTACCCGAGTCGCGCAATTTCATCAGCACCTGCAGGAGTTTTTCGATGTCGGCAAAATGGAGCCCGGTGGTCGGTTCGTCGAGGATGTAGAGGGTGCGGCCGGTCGCTTTTTTTGCCAGCTCGGTAGCGAGTTTGACCCGCTGCGCTTCGCCGCCGGAGAGCGTCGTGGCCGCCTGCCCGAGCCGCAAGTAACCGAGACCGACATCCTGGAGGGCACTCAGTTTGTCGAACACCGTCGGGACGTTGCGGAAAAAACGCGACGCCTCGTTGACCGTCATCTCGAGCACATCCGCGATGTTCTTGCCTTTGTACGTAATCTCGAGCGTCTCGCGATTGTAGCGCTTGCCCTGGCAGACTTCGCAGACCGCGTAGGCATCGGCCAGAAAATGCATCTCGATCTTGATCAAACCGTCGCCCTGGCAGTTTTCGCAGCGGCCGCCCTTGACGTTGAAACTGAAACGACCCGCGCTGTAGCCGCGAATCCGTGAGGCCGGCAATTGACTAAACAGATCACGGATCGGCGTGAAAGCCCCGGTGTAAGTGACGGGATTCGAGCGCGGCGTGCGGCCGATCGCGGTTTGATCAATGATGATCGCCTTGTCGATCTGGTCGAGGCCGCGGAGGGCGCGGTGTTCACCCGGTTTGTCCTTGGAGTTGTAAAAGTGTCGGAAGAGCGCGCGGCGGAGGATGTCGTCCACCAGGGTCGACTTGCCGCTGCCGGAGACGCCCGTCACACAGGTGAGGCAGCCTAACGGAAAGGCGGCGTTAACGTCCTGCAGGTTATTTTCCGTCGCGCCGACGATCGTGATCCAGCCGTCGGAGGAATCGTTCGCCGGGCGCGGCGCGACGCGCTGCCGCGGGATGGCGATTCTCGAGCGACCGGAAAGGTAAGCGGCCGTCGGAGAATTCCGCGCCTCGAGAACCTCGGCCAATGTTCCCTCTGCTACGATCTCACCACCGCGCGGACCCGCCCCCGGGCCGAGATCGAGGATGTAATCCGCCGCGCGAATCGTCTCTTCATCGTGTTCCACCACGATGACGGAATTTCCAAGATCGCGCAGCCGGCGGAGCGTGCCGATCAGGCGCGCGTTGTCGCGCTGGTGCAATCCGATGCTCGGCTCGTCGAGAACGTAGAGCACGCCGGCCAACCCGGAACCGATCTGGGTCGCGAGCCGGATGCGCTGCGCTTCGCCGCCGGAGAGTGTGCCGCTCTCACGATTCAACGTCAGATAATCGAGTCCGACTTCGAGGAGGAAATCGAGCCGCGAGGAAATCTCGTGGATCACTTCGGAGACGATCGTGCGCTCTTGCTCGGTCAGCTCCACTTGCCTAACGAACTGCGCGGCGGCTGCGATCGTCAGCTCACAGAATTGATGGATATTCAATTCACGTCCGCCCTTTTCCTTGATCGTGACCGCGAGAATCTCGGGCTTGAGCCGAGCGCCGTGGCAGACCCCACATTCCGCGCGATTCATGAAAGCCCGAATTCGGCTCCGAGTGAATTCGCTTTCCGTCTCTTCGTAGAGGCGTTGCAGTTGCGGGAGCAACCCTTCGAAGGGCCGGGCGGTCTTGCTCGCGGTTCGCCCATTGCCGCTGCCGAAACTCATCTCGATCGGTCGATCCCCCGTCCCGAAATAAAGGGCTTCCTTGAATTTTTCCGGCAGATCCTCAAAGGGGATGTTGTCCGCGACATCGAAGTGCCTAACGAGCGCGGTCTGAAGCCCGCGGTAATAGGCCTGCATTCGTTTCGTCCCGCGCCGCCAGGGTACGACGGCGCCCTCCGCGAGCGACTTCGAGGAGTCGGTGACCATCAACTCCGGATCACAGACCTGCTCGGTTCCGAGTCCGTGACAGGCCGGGCAGGCGCCGAGATGGCTGTTAAATGAAAAATGTTTCGGAGTCAGTTGCCCTAACGAAAAATCGGTCTCGGGATTTCCATAGTCGGTCGAGTAGCGCACTTCCTCCCAATCGGATCCGGCCTCGCGCAGGACAACGATCCGGTTCTCACCCCACTTCAGCGCCGTCTCGACCGAATCAGCGAGCCGGGTCCGAATCCCTTCCCGCACCACCAGCCGGTCGACCACCGCCTCGATGTTGTGCCGCTCGCCTTTCTTCAACCGGATCGGCTCCGGCCTTCCCAGCTCGACGATTTCGCCATCGACCCGGACCCTAACAAAACCTTCGCGTTTCGTTTTCTCGATCACGTCGCGAAACTCGCCGCTCTCGTTCCGCACCAGCGGCGCGAGCAGGATGATCTTCGTCTCTCCCGGATAACTCAGAATCTGATCGACAATCTGCTGCGCCGTTTGACGGAAGATCGGCCGGCCCCTGATCGGATCGTGCGGCTGGCCAACGGCCGAAAAAAGAACGCGCAGGTAATCATAAATCTCCGTCGTGGTCGCGATGATGGAACGCGGATTCGTCCCCGCGCTCCGCTGTTCGATCGCGATCGCGGGAGAAAGGCCCTCGATGAAATCGACATCTGGCTTTTCCATCTGATCGAGGAATTGCCGGGCGTAAGCGGAGAGGCTTTCGACGTAACGGCGCTGCCCTTCGGCATAGAGCGTATCGAAAGCGAGGGACGATTTTCCCGAGCCGCTCAGGCCCGTGATCACGACCAGTTTCTCTCTCGGAATCTCAACGTGGAGATTCTTCAGGTTATGCTGGCGCGCACCACTGATCTTGATACTCTTGGCAGGCATCGGACGGAATTTCTAGAACCTATCAGTCAAGCACACCCGGCCGAATTCTCCAGCGATTTGAACCAACGATGACCGAGCCTGGCACCAGCATTCCACCGGAAGAAATCGCGCAACTGCAGAAGAAATTCAGCGAGATCAAGCACTCAATTAATAACGCGCTGGCGGTCATGATGGCGCTCTCGGAAATGTCGCAGCGCCGGCCGGACTACGCCGAAAAATTGGCCAGCACGGTACTTTCCAAGGCGCCCCAAATCGTCACCAGCCTGCAGGAATTCACGCAGGCGCTGAACGAAAAGTCCGGCCTGAAATAGTGTAGCGGCGGACGTGCCGGCCGCAAAATGGTGGATTGCGGGCGACACGCCCGCCTCTACAGGGCGAGGAGCATTTCGGCGATTTCGAGCGGAGCTTTCGGCCGGCTGATCCGACTGATATTCGCCGACCATTCGTGCCAAAGTCGCGCGTCATCCGCGAAGGCTCGCTCCACCGCCGCGATGATCGCCGCCGGCGTTGCCGCGACCAATCCGGCGCGCGATTCTTCGATCAGCCGGGCGTTACCTTCCTCCTGGCCGGGCACGATCTGGCTGATGATCATCGGGCACTTCGCCGCGATCGTTTCCTGGACCGTTGCCCCACCCGCCTTGCTAATTAGCAGATGGCTTTCCAGCATCAGGCGCGGCAACTGATCGCTCCAGCCGACAATCTCGAACTTGCGCTCCATCTCCGTGTTCACACCTTCCACCGTCCGGCGCAACGGCTCGTCGCGCCCGACCGTTACGGTCAGGTGCACGTTAGGCAAGCGGCTCAGGCCTCGGATGATCTCGGGCGCGGCCCGGCCACCGGCATTGATCATGTAGAGGATCCGGCGTTCGCCGCCAGCAACCGGCGGCTGCCGCAACTCGCCGAGCTCGGCGAACTTCGGCGTCACCGGAAACCCGGTCACGCGCACCTTCTCGTCAGGCAAACCCGCCGCCGCGAGGACGGCGGCCGTCTGTTCGTTAGGGACAAGAAACAGATCGCTCGCGCAGCGAAACCAGATTGCGTTCACCGTGATCGAGTCGGTGATGCAGACGACCTGCCGGAAGGAAGCCGGCGCACCGCCGAGGATCGTCCCGAGGATGTGCGGATAAGCGGGGTAAACCGAGACCACCGCCGTCGGCTGAAAGCGGACGAGCAACTGGCTCAGGCGCGACTTCGCCATGAAGAGCCAGCTCACCTGCGAGGCGTAATTATCGCGCCCGTCGAGCTGCCGGTAGAACCACCCCCAGGCGCGCGGCGCGCGGTTGATCATGGCGAGATATCCCTGCCTCGCCCATTCGTTCGCGAAGCCGAACGTCTCGGAAAAAATGTCGTGCATCTCCACCACGGCCAATCCCCCCGAGACTGCCGCCAGCCCGTCGCGCATCCCGCGGGCGGCGCTGTTGTGGCCTTCGCCGAAACCAGCAGTCAGGATCAGGATTCGTTTCTCCATTCGTTAGGCAAAGAAGCTGGCGGAGAGTTTAATGGCAATCCCCGGGTGGCAAAGTAAACTTCGCGTGACGATGAAATTCCTCCGACTCACCGGCCGCGTCGTGCGCCGCCTCACCTGGGAGACTGCGACCGACGAGACGCTCGGCCTTTCCGCGCAGATGGCCTACCAATTTCTCTTCACCCTCGCCCCCGGTCTCCTCTTTCTCTGGCATCTCCTCGGCCTCTTTGGAACCGACCCTGCCACCCTGCACAAAATGCTCGGGGTCGTCCGCGCCTTTCTCCCGCCCGACCCGAAGGTGCAGGAAATTCTCGATAGCGTGGTGGCGAATGTCATCGTCACCGGGAGCGGCGGCGCGCTCGCCACGGCAGGCATCATCCTTGGCATTTATCTGGGCACGATGTTCATCTCCACCATCTCGCACGCCCTTAGTCGCACCCACGGAGTCACGGAGGATAAGCATTGGTGGTCGAAATACATCATCTCGTTCTTCCTCCTCTTCTGGTTTGGAATTACCATCCTGCTCGCCTTCAACATCACCGTCTTCGGCGAAACGCTCGCCGGGATCGCAGAGGTGAATTTCCAGCTCGGCATCCCGCTGCAGAGCTGGTTCGCCTACCTCAACGTCCCATTCACCGCCCTCGCCCTCGTCGTCCTCGCCCTCGCTCTTTACCTCCTCACCCCGCAGAATTACCTCACCATCCGCCAGGCGCTCCCCGGGGCGATCTTCTTCTCCGTCGGCTGGATAACCGTGACCAAGCTCTTCCAGTTCTACGTCGCGCGTTACGACCGCTACAATCCAACC
>JBBPZW010000092.1:0-10997 GCA_038198475.1 Chthoniobacterales bacterium
CGATTCGACGATCCCAAAAACCCGGTTGAGGACCGGCGAGCGGAAGAACGGGTTGTGAATGAAGTTATGCGCCACGCCGTTGATGTTGGCGTTGATCATCAGCGAATAGACGAAGCCGAGGATGAGCATGATCCAGAGCGGCGTGTGCGGGAAAAGGAAGAAAAGGCCGAAGAAATAGGCGAGGTGAAAGAGACCCGCGAGCGCAGGGAGCGCGTCCCGGCGGCTGAACGCGAAAATCTTCGAGTTGGTGGAGAGGCGTTCGACTTTGATTGAATCGGAGGTCATGAAGCGGTCGAGAAAGCTTCTCGAACGAAAGCCGATAATCAAGTCGCGCGAGCAGAAGCCGGGCGGCGACCACCGGTAAGTCTGTCATCTTGGGCCACGTGGCGCGGCGGGGAATCTCGCAGTTGAAATTGCGCGGAGAAAAGTTCGCGATGGCGAGGCGCCATCGCCAGCACGCGAGGGCGCGTGCGCTTCCCGGAGAAACTCCGCGCCGCGACCTTTAGCGATTCGGAGTGGGCGCGAGGGGCGGTTTCGGGGCGAGACCTGCACCGCCGATCCATTTCAAAACGCCGCCAAAATCGCTCTCGGTCGAGATGACCGCCGTCGTGTCGCGCGCAAAGGCCGCCCGCGCCACTTCCAGCCGGCGAACAAATGAATAGAGGTTCTGCGCTTCGGGCGAACTGTAGGCTGCGGCGTAAATGCGCGCCGCCTCGGCATCTGCTTCGCCTTCAATTTTTAGCGCGTTGCGGGTGGCGGCGGATTGGATCGAGGCGACATCGCTTTCCTTTTGCCCGCTAATGTTGGCCGCTTCGCCGCGTCCTTCGGAGCGGAACTTGGACGCGATCTGGTGCCGCTCGCTCGACATTCGCTCGATGATTTTTTCGGCCACCGCCGGATTGTATTTGCTCCGCTTAAAACGCTCGTCGAGTAGTTCGATGCCGAACCCCTCGATCTTCTGTCGAGCGCGCTCTGTGATCTGTTGCTCGATCGCGCTGCGGCCCAGTTCGATGTCGGGAAGATTGCTTGGCAAGATAGTGCCGGACTTTTCCAGCTCCTCATCGTGCACTGGGTGGCGGCCTTTTGTGACCCGCACAATCTCGACGAGGTCGTTGGAGGCGACGGCCGTTCGCGTTTCGCTGCCGAGGATGTCGTCGAGCCGCGAGAGGGCGCTGCGCTCGTCGTTCAGGCGATTGTAATAGAGGAGCGGGTCGCTGATCCGCCAGCGCGCGAAACAATCGACAATGAGATAGAGCTTGTCCTTGGTCGGCGTCTCGGTCGGTGGGCCGTCCCAGGCGAGGATGCGATTATCGAAGCGATGCACCGAGTCGATGAACGGCACCTTGAATTTCAAGCCCGGCGTTTTATCCACGCGCACGGCCTTGCCGAAACGTGTGACGATCGCCGTCTCGTACTGGTGCACGGTGAAAAGCAGCGCGCCCCACTTCAGTGCGGTCAGAAGAAAAATGAGCCCGATGATCGTGAGTACGGGGCTTTGCACGAACCCGATGAAGCGGGTGGAGAAATAAGAACGGTAGATGGTGTCGTTAGCCATGATCGTTAGGGCTGCGGTGGCGGGGCCGGCGCTGGCGTTGGCCCCATGAGCGGCAAGGTTTGCAGCACACCCTTGATGCTGTCGTCGACGATCACCTTGCGATCGAGCGCGGGCAGGATGGATTGCATCGATTCAAAATAAAGCCGCTGTCGCGTGATCTCCGGCGCCTTGGCGAATTCCGCGAGGAGGAGAGTGAATTTTTCCGTGTCGCCCTTGGCGCCGTTAACCCGGCGAAAGGCATACGCTTCGGCCTGCTTTTCCCGCTCCTTCGCCTGCCCCCGAGCGTTCGGGACCGCGTCGTTATAAATCGCCCACGCCTGGTTGATCGCGGTTTGTTTTTCCTGCTGCGCCTGGTTCACCTCGTTGAATGCCGCCTGCACCGCCGGCGGCGGCCGCACGGTCGCGAGCTGCACCTGCTGGATTTGTAACCCGAGTCCATACTCCGACGACGCCTTGGCCAGCCGCCCGAGCGCAGCCGTCTCGATATCGTGCCGCCCGATCGTGAGCACTTCATCCACCGTCCGATCGCCGATCACTTCGCGCATCACGCTTTCCGAGAGATCGCGCAACGTCTGCTCTGGCTCGCGCGCGCCGAAGAGATATTGCTTCGGGTCGGTGATCCGGTATTGCACCACCCACGGGACGAGCGCGGTGTTGAGATCGCCGGTGATCATCGTCTCCGTGTCCTCGGGTGCCTCGTCGCCCTGAAATCCGTTCGACGCGCCCGGGGTGGAAAAACCGAACTCCAATTTCAAGAGCCGCTGGGTTGGAATGATCTGGATTTCATCGACGTAGGGAATCGCGTACGCGAGACCGGGCCCTTCCGTGCTGTGATAAGCCCCAAATCGCAGCTTCACCCCGACCGAGTTGGTCGGGATTGAGACGAACCCAAAGAGAAGCGAGAACGCCGTGATGATGATCCCGATCAAACCGATCAGGCCAAGGATGAAGCGAAACGGATGAAACTGGAATCCCGGCGGGAAAGGCGAAGCGGAGGAACCGGATGAAGGCGTAATTTGCATCGAGAGAAAGAGAAGTGCGTCGGCAGCATAACACAACAGGCAAGCCCCGAAGCGTTGCCTCTGCGATTGGACCGCGGGCCCGTCGCCGGTCCAGCTTCAAGTTTCGAGGAGGATCTTCACGTCACAAGGTGCGACGCTTCCGGCCGTTCCAAGAGGCGGCAGGCCAGCTCTCGCGTTATGGAGGCGATTTTGCAGGGCGCTTTTTCGCCGGCGCGAGGCACTTTACCGCTCCGGCGAGACACTTCCCTAAGCTGGTGAAGTGCTCGCCGGGGCGGGAATGGCTTCGGTTCGAAAGGCGGAGCGTTCGCGGGTATGGTCCGGCAGATGAACGGCGCCCCGCAACATCTCGACCAGCCGGTCACGGAATTTATCCGGCAGGATTTTGCGCAACTGCGCGAGGCGATGACGGCGCGTGAAGCACTGGAGGCGGTGCGGCGGGAAGGGATCGGGGAAAAGATAGTTTACTTTTATGTGTTGGATGAGGAACGGCGGCTCGTCGGCGTGCTCCCGACCCGGCGGTTGCTGACGGCGGCGCTCGACCAGCGGATCGGCGATCTCATGATCAAGCGCGTTATCGCCATTCCGCGGACGGCGACATTGCTGGAGGCGTGTGAGTTTTTTGTGCTGCATAAGTTTTTCGCCTTCCCGGTGGTGGATCGGGAGCGGCGCATTCTCGGGTTGATCGATGTCGGGGTTTTCACCGAGGAGGTGTTCGACATCGCGGAACGGGAACAGCACGAGGATGTCTTTGAGACGATCGGCCTCCATGTCGCGCAGGTGCGCGATGCGGGACCGCTGCGGGCGTTTCGTTTCCGGTTCCCCTGGCTGCTCGCGACGATCGGGAGCGGGACGGCTTGTGCGCTTTTGGCGAGCGCGTTTGCGGTGACGCTCGCGCAAAGTCTGGTCATCGCGTTTTTTCTCACGCTCGTGCTCGGGCTCGGGGAAAGCGTGAGTATTCAATCGATGGCGGTTACGATCCAGGCGCTGCGCTCGAGCCGGCCGACGTTGCGCTGGTATGTGGGAACGCTGCGGCGGGAGGTGGCGACGGCGTTATTGTTGGGCAGCGCCTGCGGTTTGGTGGTGGCGGCGATTGTTTGGTTCTGGCTCGGGGCGGGCGGGCCGGCGATCGTGATCGGCGGAAGCATTCTGGCCTCGCTCGTGATGGCGTGTCTGCTGGGGTTGAGCATTCCGTCGCTGCTGCACGCGCTCCGGCTCGATCCGAAGATCGCGGCCGGGCCGCTCACGCTGGCGCTGGCGGATATTTTGACTTTGTTATTTTACCTTTCGATCGCCCGCCTCCTCCTTTCTCCTGCCTAACGACAATGAAAACACGTATCTTCGACCACATCGACCTGCGGGTCGCCGAGATGGCACCCGCGCGGAAATTTTATGGCCAGTTGCTGCCCGCGCTCGGGTTTTCCGAGCCGAGCGGGAATGACGATGTGCCCACCTATCAGGCCCCGGGCGACAAACCGACGGCGTTTTTCGCTTTCGAGATCGACCGGAAGCATTCGCCTAACGCGAACCGGATCGCTTTCTGGGCGGAGTCGCGGGCGGAAGTGGATCGGCTGGCAGAGGTCGTTAGGCAAGCACGCGGGCGGAATATTGAAGGCCCGGAATTGTGCCGCGAATATTCGCCGGGCTATTACGCCGTCTTTTTCGAGGACCCGAGCGGGAACAAACTGGAGATTTGCTTCCGGGAGAGTCGTCCCTCTTGAGATCGCGGGCGCTTCTGCGACACGTACGGAAATGAGCACGCCGGCGCCAATCCAGAAAGTGCTGCGGCCGCAGCGGCGCGTTCGTTATCTGAAGATGATCGCGATCTTCAAGATCCTGCAGGGTGCGATCCTCTTGACGATCGGCGTTTCGCTCCTCTTCCTGCACAGCCGGACCCGGTGGATGGAAAACATCTCGGACTGGGTGGATGGCGAGCTGATGGTGGCGCACAGCCGGACGATGCTTTATTTCCTGAACAGGTTGCAGGATGTGATGACGGGCGGGCTGTTGCAGTTGACGGGCGTGATCGCGCTCTTTACCGCGGCCGTTCTTTTTACCGAAGGGATCGGCGTTTATCGGCAGAAGCGCTGGGCGGAAATGCTGATGGTTTTTGCAACTGGGGCCCTGATTCCGTTCGAAATCCGGCACGTCTGCTATCATCCGGGCGTGGTCGCGATCCTGATCCTGGCGGTCAATTGTTCCATCGTCTGGTTCCTGTATCGCGTGTTGAAGCGGGAGCGTCGGGAGGAAGCGCAAGCGGCGTCGTCCGCGGAACCGGTCGTAGTCGAGACTCGTTAGGCTTCAGTCGCGCGGGCGGATCTCGAAAAGATCGAGGGCGCTGCTGGTTTTCTCGAGCGGCAGGCCGATGACGTTACTGCGCGAGCCGAGGACGCGGGCGATGATCGCGCCGCCTTTGCCCTGCGCGGCGTAGCCGCCGGCTTTGTCGAGCGGATTGATCGAGGTCAGGTAATCCGCGATCATTTTTTCGCTCAATTTTTTGAATTGGACGCGCGAGATGACGGAAAAGGCGATCGACCGGCCGCGGTGCAGATGGACGATGAAGACGCCTGAAGCGACGACGTGGCTGCGACCGCTGAGGAGACGCAGGAGGCGCGCGGCGTCGGCGTGGTCAGCTGGTTTGCCGATCGACTGGTGATCGAGCGCGACGAGCGTATCGGCGGCGAGCACGACGCGGCCGGGGTGCGCGCGGGCGACGGCCAGGGCGTTGCAGGAAGTGGCCTCGCGGACGGTCAGTCTCTCGGGTTGCAGCTCCTCCACAGCCGGCGCGACGATTTCGAAATCGTAGCCAGCATCGGAAAGTAATTGGCGGCGGCGCGGGGAGGCGGAGGCGAGAATCAGGCGCGGCCGTCTGCCGGTCATGGCGTGCCGGTCTTGTCCGGCGGTTGTTTGCCGCCGAGGAAATCGGGCATCTTCATTTCCGAATAATCGGATGGGATGGTGAAATCCGAAGCGGGCAAAGGCGCGAGGCTAACCGATTCGATCGAGCTCGTGATCTCACTTTGGCCCTGCGTCTTGATCTTGGTCCGCAACGGGAGACCGGGAAGCGCGTGATAGTCCGGCATGCCTTTGGTGATTTCGGCAAACGCGCCCCGCTGCAGGAGCGACATTTGTTGCAGGATGCTCTGGTAATTTGGATACGTCTTCGCGACCCAGTAGCTGGCGTGATATTTCGGCGAGTCGGTCACATACTCCTCCGTCTCGTAGCCATTGATCGTCTCTTTGCGACCGGTCGGTTTGGGCACGGCCTGTTCCGGCGTTTCCTGTTTGACGAAAGACTTGGCCATCTCAGCCATTGCCTTAGCGCGCTCGCCGGAAATGCGCATAACGGTTTTGCGGTCGTTCAAGAGTGTCGTTAGGTCGCCGGTTTTCGCGTCAACCAGAGTCGTGACCTCTGGGGTGACTTCGATGCGCGCTTTATCGCCTTTGACTTTGAAGGTGATTTTGCGCGCGCCTTCCGTGCCTTCCATGTTTTGAACGATGGTGAGATCGGCCCGCGCCGTGGCGCAGAGGGCGAGAAAAGCGAGCAAGTGCAGTAGTTTCATCCATAAGTTGCTACCCGGGCATGGGCCTGATGGCAAGCTCGCGCACGCGTCACGGAAAAAACTTGGCAAGCGCAGGTGGTCGCGGCAGCTTATGCCCGCGCGGGCATAGCTTAATGGTAAAGCTCCAGCCTTCCAAGCTGGCTATGAGGGTTCGATTCCCTTTGCCCGCTCCCCGGACGTGCGAGTGTTGTTCACATTGCCGATGAATTCATTGCGCAACTCAGCCGCGGGTGGACCCAAGGCCAGGAGGAGAACGCAGACGGCGCCCATGTTCGGCACGCTGCTCTTACTGGCGGCTTTTTTTTGGGTCGCCTCCGCGCCCGAACTTCTCGCGGCCCGGGAAACGACCGCGGCCGAACTGATCGCGGCGCAGCTGCCGGGAAAGAAGACGCTGAAGAGTGCGACGCAGATTGAATTTCTGAGTGCGGTCTGTGCCGCGGTGCGCCGGCGCCGGTCGAGCGCCCCTGCCTTCACGCAGGCGGCCGTTCTGGCTCGACGTGAGTTAGCCGGCGAAAGCGTTGGGATGATTTTGCGTTGCATTGGGAAGACGAATTGCGAAGCGACCGGCGCGGTAGTGGCGGCGGCGACCGCGGCGGAAGGCGATATCGCGAAGATAACGGACGCGGCGATAGCCAAAGCGCCGGATTGCGCGGAGACAATCCGGGCGGCGACCCAGCGAAAAGAGAAAACGGTCGAGCACTTATCGCCGCATCCGGAACACCCTGCGGATCGCCCCGAGGCGACGCTCGCGCCGGAGCCGGCAGCGATGATCGGGACGAGCAACGGCCCGGATGAAGGATTCGATCCGCACGAGCCGCTCAATCTAGTTTGCGATCATGGTATCCCACGCGCGGTGCGGACGAGCCTGCTCGAGGAGTTCCTGCGAACGAATCCGGGAGATTTCCGCGGCCCCTGCGAGCCGAGTCCTTCGACAAATCGTTAGGCGTGGGGCTGACCTGCCGGCCGAAGGGGCGAAAAATATTTCGTCGACGGCCGCGGTTTGCTGTAACTTCGGCGCCCTGTGGCCGCCAACGCTTCCTTTATTTCCCGCGCGAGCGAATTGCTGGCCGCCGTCATCGTTGCGCTGAGCCTGGCTGCAATCCAGGTATTGGTCGGCGGTACCCGCCTGGTTTACAGCTTGCCGGTTTATGCGCTTCTCGGCGTGGCCGGTTTGCTCGCCGTCTTTTCTCTTCGTCGCCGCAAATCGGCGCCGGAACGCGTCTGCCTTTGGGCTTCGACTGTTTTCTTCGGCTACATTCTGGTGCGCGCCTGGTTTTCACCCGTGCCGTATCTTGCTCGGACCGATATTTTTTCGGTCCTGGCCGGACTCGTTATCTACCTGTCGGTCGCCTTCCTTATCACTTCGGCGCCGTGGCGGATGACGATCCTGCTTTTCCTCCTGCTCGTTGCGCTAGTCCAGGTGGGGATCGGCGCGATTCAGTTCCGAAGCGGGGATAATTTCATGCTTATCCCGTTTCTACAGCGCTTTGATTATGGGCGTCGCGCGAGCGGGTTTTACGCCTGTCCGAATCACTTCGCCGGCCTCGTCGAGGTGATCGGCATTTTTTGTTTCAGCCTGGCCTGCTGGAGTCGCTGGCCGATTTGGGCAAAGCTGCTCGTCGGTTATGCCGGCGGAATTTGTTTCGCGGGCCTCGCCCTAACGGGAAGTCGCGGCGGCTACCTTGGCGCCGTGGCCAGTCTGCTGGTCTTGGCTGTTCTCACCCTGCTCGTCTTGCGTCGCGCGGGTGCGGCGCTTTTCTGGCGGACGGCGTTGGGAGGGGGCATACTCGCGCTCCTGCTTGTCGGCGCGCTCTTCTTCGGCTTTCAGAAAAGCGATTACCTGAGTGGTCGCGCGCAGAATGTGATCGATACCCAGAACGTGCGGATCGATCTCTGGAAGGCGGCGATCGAGCAGTGGAAATTACAGCCAATCTTCGGCACGGGGAGTGGGACCTACCTCTATTACGGGCGACATTTTCGCAGCGAACGGGTGCAGCTTGATCCGGTCGAAGTGCATAATGATTACCTACACCTCCTGGCGGAATACGGTGTCCTCGGCGCGGCTGGTTTTCTCTTTTTCCTGGGCGCGCATCTTTGGCGGGGATGGGAGGGTTTTCAAAAACTCGGGCCCCGGCGGCTGGCGCTGTCGGGGCGGCCGCTGAGCAATAACCTGGCTTTAGATATCGGCGCCTTCGGAGCAATCGCCGCCTACATCGTCCATTCGGTTTTCGATTTTAATCTCCATATTCCAGCGAACCTTTGCCTGCTCGCATTTGTCTTCGGCATATTCGCAAACCCGGGCAGGGAGCGCGAAAAGGACGCGGCAGAAACGCCGCCCGCGCTGGACTGGACACGCCTGGCTTTGCCAGTGCTCGGTTTGGTTTTGCTAGCCGGCTCGCTCCGCTACGCGCGAGCAGAATATTTCGCCGAGCGTGCGCGGGTTGCCTTGCGCGATGAACGGCATCTCTCGGCCATGCGCTGGGCGCAGCAAGCCGTGGCGCTCGACGATCAAAATCCGGAAACGCTTTTTTATCTCGGCGAAAGCCGTGTGCGGCGGGCCGAGGCGCTCTCCAATCCGCTGGCTGGCGTGTCGTTTTACGAAGCCGCGCTCAATCCTTTTCAGCGCGCGCTGGCGCTCGCGCCTAACGACGAGACTTTTCTGATTGCGCTGGGCCGGGTTTACGATGCGCTCGGGCGCTTTCCGGAAGCGGAATGGATGTTTGGGCAGGCGCGCGCCTGGGATCCGCGCTCAAAAGTGACCCAGGATTCCTACAAGGCGCATCTCGCTTTGTGGAGTCGCACCGACGCCGGCGCGAAGTTCCCGAGGAACGAATTGCCCGAGAAAGGCGCGCCGCTGCCGGCCGAGCCGTGAATGATTTGCGCGATAACCGCAGAATTAGATTGCTCTCCTGACGCTAAATGCATACTCTTTGCCCGAAATGGTCCCAAGTGCACGCCGTCAACCATCTCCCATCACGCTGTTCATGAGGAATCGAATCTCTAATTTTGCTGCCCGTTTTGCTCTCGGAACGACCGCGCTTTTCTGTGTGTGGGGTAGTCTGAACGCTCAGGAAAATCCCGACGTGCTACCCTCGACGACGTCCTCGGGAGAGGTCAGTCAGCCAGCTGAAGTTGCCACGTCGACGGCCGATGCGGCGACGCCGAATCTCGGAACGGGAAATTTTTCACGATTGCCTTTCCGGGTCTCCGTCTCGGTCCGCGAGGGCTATGACGACAACGTTTACACGACGAACAATAATACCGTCGGCTCGTTCTACACGAACGGTAACGTCGTCCTGGATTATAAGTTTGGGGACGCGCGCACCCAGTTGGCCCTCGAGGCTTTTGGCGGGTTGAGTTATTATTACAATCGGCCGTTCGGTCAGGAATACGACATTACGACTGGTTTGAGCCTCACCGCCAGCCATCAAGTGACGCCACGTCTCGGGCTGGGAGCTGCGCTCTACCTCGCCTACCAATCAGAGCCGGATTTTAACAACAATTTCACCAGTTTCGGCGTCAATCGGCGGAGCGGAAATTACTTTTTCACTTCCGACAAGTTTTCCGTCTCTTACCAATGGGCGCCCCGCTTTTCGACCGTGACCAGCTACACGCTCGGCGCGGTCCATTATGATGATAGCGCGATCGGGATTTTTGAGGATCGGACCGAGCACACTTTTGGGAACGAGTTTCGTTTTCTCGTCCTCCCGACCACGACCGCGGTCGCGGAATATCGTTACCAGATCACCGCCTACGACACCGCGCCGCGCGATTCGACGACGCATTTTGTCCTCGCCGGGGTCGACCACAGCTTCAATCCGCGCTTCAACATCTCGCTGCGCGGCGGCGCCGAGTTCCGCGATTTTGACACCATTGGCGAACGCACTTCACCCTATGGCGAGGCAACACTCAATTACGCGCTATCCGAGCATTCGTCGCTGAGCTGGAACAATCGCTACGGCCTCGAAGAGCCCGATATCTTGGGAGCGGCCTCGCGCACGTCGTTTCGCACCGGGCTTCGGGCGATTTACGCGTTTACCCCGCGCATCTCCTCTACCCTATCGATTTACTATCAGCACGACGAGAACGAGAGCTTCCTCACTCCGACCTTCTTCACTCCTGCGTTTAATGAGGACACGGTCGATTTTTCACTCGGGTTCCGTTACGAGATCAATAGGATGTTTGCCGCTCTCGCCGGATACAGTCACACCGAAGTTTTGTCCGACATCACCCTGCGGGAGTACACCCGAAATCGCTTTTATTTGGGGTTAAACGCGACTTTCTAGCCTCCCGGCCTCCTCCCCTCCCGCACGACTTTTGCGTTGGAGGCTTCTTCACGGTAGGTTTCCGCCCCAGGCCCGCATAAGGATTTCATGGCACACAAAGAAGACGTTAGCCTCCATTTTCTCGACTACTGGCGGGTCATCCGTGTCCGTTGGGGCCTCATTCTTCTCGCCTTTCTCCTTGTTGTCATCACGACTGCAGTCGTGACCTATTTTCAGCCGCGGGAATATCAGTCGTCGGTTTTCATCGAGGTCAAATCGATGGCCGAAAATCCGCGCATCTTCGGCAACGACGGGATCGTGCCATACCACGATCCGCAACTGGCGCCGACGGTTTACCAAGTGCTGCAGCGCACAGGCATTCTCTACCCGGTAATCGACGAGCTGAAGTTGCAAGACAAGTGGGCGCGCAACGGTTATCGCCCGACACGCGAACAGGCCTACCAAGTCCTGCGTAGCAAGCTTGATCTCGACGAAGTCCGCAATACCGACCTCCTGCAAATCAGCGTTTACGATGCCGACCCGCAGGAAGCGGCCGATATCGCGAACAAGATCGTCGCTGTTTACCAGGAAAAAC
>JBBPZW010000093.1:0-7556 GCA_038198475.1 Chthoniobacterales bacterium
ACGACCGAACCGATGTCGCGGCCTTCCATCACGAGATCGTTCGTCGCGGCATAACGACGGAGATGATCGACCAGGATCTCGCGGACGCGCGGAACGCTGCTGACGCGCGAGACGTTTTCGTTCACGCGATCTTCGCGCAGGTAAGGCTCGGGATCGACGCCATCGATCAGGATGAGAGAATCGCGATCGCGCAATCCGCACGAAATCGGAGTCTGCTCGGCTAGTTGCTCAATGGCGGCGGCATCCGCGGTCGGCACGCCGCGCTCGAGCACGAGCCAGGTCATGGCGCGGTACATCGCGCCGGAGTTCACGTAAACAAACCCGAGACGGCGAGCCAGTTCGCGCGCCACACTACTCTTGCCGGAGGCCGCTGGTCCATCGATTGCGATGATCTGGTGCGCGGCCGTGGAATTCATCGCTAGGCCGGCGGGCGGCTAATCTTCCTCCGGACGGGTGTGCGAGAGCGAGCTGATGACTCGCGTCGTGGTGCGGAAACCTTTCGGGTTGGTCAATTCGCTTATTGTTTTCTCAAAGCCGGGATAGGAGGTCGCGACGCAATCCATATCCTGGATGATGGTCTCGCCTTCCGCGAACATGCCGGCGACCGCGAAGGCCATCGCGATGCGGTGATCGCCGAAACTGGAAAGGCGCGCACCGTGGAGCGGAGCGCGGCCATGGATTTCGAGGCCGTCGCTCAGTTCGACGACCTGTGCGCCCATCGAGCGTAAATTATGCGCGATGGCGGCGATGCGATCGGTTTCCTTGACCCGCAATTCCTGCGCCTGCCGGATGATGGTGGTGCCGTTGGCGAGCGCGCCGGCGACCGCCAGAATCGGCAACTCGTCGATCAAACGCGGCACTTCCTTACCCTGGATGACAGTGGCCTTGAGGTGCGCGCCGGTGATCTCGACGATGCCGCGCGGTTCCACCTGGTCGACGTCCTCGATGGCTTCGCGGACTTGGGCGCCCATCCGCACGAGGACGCCGAGAAGGCCAGTGCGGGTTTCATTCAAGCCGACGTCCCTAACGAGAAGATGGCCGCCCGGTTGCGCGGCCGCGGCCACGAGCCAAAAGGCGGCGGAAGAAATATCTCCCGGAATGCTGAAGTCGCGCGATTCCGGCACGTGATTGCCGAAGACGCTCACTCCGTGCTCGTTCTTGTGGGTGCGGACGAGAAAATAATTCAGCATCAGCTCGGTGTGATTGCGAGTCGTGACCGGCTCCTGGACGGTGGTTTTTCCTTTCGCGAAAAGCCCGGCGAAGAGGAGTGCGCTCTTCAACTGCGCGCTCGCCACCGGCATCGTGTATTTGATCCCGTGGAGTGGCGCCCCTTCGATTCGCAGCGGCGCAGTGTCGTTCTCGCCATCCGCCTCGATCTTCGCTCCCATCTCCCGGAGCGGCTCGATAATTCGCCCCATCGGGCGTTTCGAAAGGGAGCCGTCGCCTACCAATCGGCTGGAAAACGGTTGTCCGGCCAGCATTCCGGCGAGGAGCCGCATGGTGGTGCCGGAGTTGCCGCAATCAATTTCGTCCTTGGGCGCGGTTAACTTCCGCCGGTTGCCGTGAACGATGAGGACCTCGGGCTCAGGCTGTTCAATTTTAATCCCGAGCGCGCGCATCGCGACGACCGTATTCATGCAATCGGTGCTGGGGGAAAAGCCGCGCAGAACGCAGGGGCCGTTGGCGAGCGAAGCGATCATGACCGCGCGATGGGAAATGCTTTTATCGCCCGAGACGTTGATCTCGGCCTCGATCCGCGGCGCGCGCTTTATCCGAAGGTCATCCATGGTTCAGGTCAAAAAAAGGAGCACCGACCGGCCGGTATCCCGCAAATCTGGAGAAGAATCCCAAGTTGCGCGGAAATGTCCAGCGTCGCGACGCGCCGGGGGACGACGCGCGCGGTGGGCGGTCTGAAAAACCTGATCCCGACTCGTTAGGGGACGAGAAAGATCTTATTCGTGTACGGGTCCCGCACCTCGGTGCCGGGCGGAAAGCCGCGGACATCAACGTATCCCTGGTCGGGCGCGTAAGGACTGGTGACAAACCCGGGTTTGCTCGGGACCGGGATGCCGTAAGGAATATCGCCTTTGGTCGGATTAACCTTCGCGGCGGGGGCAGTAGTATCGGGCGGCGGGACCTGAGTCGCGGCAGTGTCCGGCGGCGGGGTCGGCTGCACGGCGGGCTCAAAAGGTTGCTGGACGGGCGGGTATTGCGTGTCGGTCGCGGGCGGGTAGGTGGCCGCGCGCTGGCGCCGCGGTGGAGGCTCCGGTTCGGAACAGGCGGTAATAAAAAGGGCAGTGAAAAGCGCGAGCGAGATCGATGGTTTCATAAAGCGTTGCCGTGGACGATGTGTCCCGTTTTGTAATTCAATCACCTGCCAGTGACAAAGTTTATTTGCAGCAGCTAAAGCGCCAATCCGATTTCCAACAAAAAATGCGAATGCAGGCCGCCGCCTTTCCGAATCAAGAAAGATGATCGAGCGAAAAGAAGATGTCATCCTGGTGATCGATGACGACCGGGCGAGCCGGCGGATGTTGACCCATGCCTTGGGCAGCGCCGGTTACGCATGCCGCGAATCCTCCAGCGGCGTCGAGGCGCTCGAAGTGTTGCACGCGGATGTCCCGGCCCTTCTGCTGCTCGATTTTCACATGCCGGAACTGAACGGCGCGCAGGTCCTCTCTCGCTTGCGGGCAGATGCCGACCCGGCGATCGCGCAGCTCCCTGCAATCATGCTGACCGGCGACGGTGGCGAGGAGAGCGAAGTGCTTTGCCTGGAGGCGGGCGCAAATGATTTCGTGACCAAGCCGATCAACCTCCCGGTCCTGCGCGCGCGCATCGACACGCAATTGCGTCTGCAATCGTTGCGCCGGCAGTTGCAGCAGCAAAACGACGAACTGGAGGCGTGGCGTGAAAACCTCGAACGCGACCTGGCGGCCGCCCGGCTCACCCAGCAATCGCTTATCCCGCAAAAACCGCCGTTTTTCTCCGGTTGGGAAATCGCGGCAGAGTATCGACCGGTCATCCAGGTGGGAGGCGACATTTACGGCTGGCTGCGAATGCCGGATCATCGCACGCTTTTTTGGATTGCGGACGCCACTGGTCACGGCGCGGCCGCGGCGCTCCTCACGACATTGGCGAAATTGCTCTTTCATCACGGCAGCGTGGAGCACGCGGAGCCGGCGAAAATCATGGAAGCGGTGAATAACGATTTTCGCAGCATCTTCGGCGGGCGCTCTTTCATGACGGCGATGTGTGTGGCGCTCAACCCCGAAACCGGAGAGGCGACCGTGGTGGGCGCGGGCCATCCGCCGCTGCTCGTGGCGCGGCGCGGGGGCGCGGCCGAATTGATCCAATCGAGCGCGCCGCCGTTAGGCTTGCTTGAGCATTCGCACTTTATTGAGACGGCGATCGAGCTGCGCCCCGGCGATGGTTTTCTCCTCTACACCGACGGCCTCTACGGCGCTTCAAAAAAAGACGCCGAACCTTGGACGCCGGCGCGGCTCCGGGCGCTGATCGCCGAGGACGAAACGAGCGCCGAGGGGTTACTGCGAAAGGTAATCGACCGCACCGCGCCGGACGCGGGAGTGGCCCTACCGGATGATTTGGCAGCCGTTGCGATCCTGCGGACCTCCGTGCCAGGCGTTTAATTTTTTTTCATTCGGGAAAAAATTAGTATTGCTCTCGCAGTGCCCAACGATTAATCAGCCTCTATGCCCAAAACCACAGCCAAAAAAACACCCTCGAAGCGGAAGCCTAACGCAGCTTTCATGAAGCCCGTGCAACCGGATGAAAAGCTCTCAGCCATCGTCGGCTCGAAGCCACTCCCGCGCTCGGAGCTCACGAAAAAGCTCTGGGACTACATCAAGAAGAATGGTCTGCAGGACAAGAAGAAGAGAACGCAGATCAATGCTGACGACGCGATGAAGCCGGTCTTCAACGGCAAGAGCCAGGTCAGCATGTTTGAGATGACCAAGCTTGTCTCCGGTCATCTGAAATAGATCGCCTAACGACTCGGTCGGCCTAACGGCTGAAACTTCGAGGCAACTTTTTTAGTCGCCCGCGGGCAGGATTTCTGTCCGCGGGCGTCTATTTGTACGAAGGCCGCTGCGGCTGCATTGCCCCGCTCCTTGCACCCAGGCGTCCTCTCGACGAGCGTCTGGGGATGAAATTCCTTTCTCTCGGGCTGCTCGCTGCCCTCCTTGGGCTGGCGCCGCTTCAATCCGCCCGAGCAGAGGCGAACTGGATGACGGATTTTGCCAAGGCGCAGGCCCAGGCAAAGGCGGAAAACAAGCTTCTCCTTCTCGATTTCACCGGTTCCGATTGGTGCGGCTGGTGTCAGATCATGGAGAAGGAAGTCTTTTCACAGCCTGCCTTCGCGGAATATGCGAAAAAGAATCTTGTCCTGGTGCGGCTCGATTTTCCGCGCGCCAAGCCGCTGGCTGATGAGGTGAAAGCGCAGAATCGGGCGCTGGCAGAGCAATTCGGGATCCGGGGATTCCCCAGCATCGTCATGCTGACCGGGGACGGCAAACCGCTCGCCCTGCTCGGCTATCAACAGGGCGGTCCCGAGGTTTTCATCAGCGAGTTGAAGCAGTTGCCGAAAAGCTGATCAGCCTAACGGGGCTTCCGTTAGGGGAGGTGACTGGCCTCGAGTGACTTTTGCAGCGCATCGGCCAGCTCGCGCCGGGTAAACGGCTTGGGCAGCGCGCGCCGCGGAATCCGTAGGAGGGAAATTCGGAAAGATGGCCGCGTTGCTCGATCAGGCGCCGCAGGTTACGGCGGCTATCGGGATGGCCTTCGATTAAAAGATTTCTCATGGATTTGAAATCTTCTCCATTCTCAGACCGCCAGGCGGGTCCGCCGTTACGGGCAGAATTGGGAGACGCCTCTTACTGGCAGCCTTCTACGGAGCAGAAAGCGAAGGGCGCCGATTTGCTCGTTTGCCAGATAGAGCGCACCCTTGGCCTGTGAAATTGCAGCTCCACCCTTCGTGCCGCCTTCTCTTTCTGGCCAGCTCGCTCGCTCTATCCCTGGCCGGGTGTCTTATGGCTCAAAACTCGGCGACGCCGCCGATCGCGCCCGCTGTTTCGTCACCCTCACCGACCGCGGCGGAGCAGGCGATCAGCTACAGCGCGGTCCACGTGGACGGGCCTTACATTGCGATGACTTTCGACGATGGACCGAGCGAAAAACTGACGCCGAAATTGCTCGATCTCCTGGCTAAACATCACATTCACGCCACCTTTTTTGTGATCGGCCAAAACGTCGTCGAGCATCCGGAGATCCTGCAGCGGGCCGTGCGCGAGGGGCATGAAGTCGGCAACCACAGCTGGACGCATCCCGTCTTCGGGAAAATGTCGGACGAACGCGTGCGAGCCGAGCTCCAGAAAACCGACGACGCGATTCGCGCGGCAATCGGCAAGCGTCCGGTCTTGATGCGACCGCCCTACGGCTCGATCACAGCCCGCCAGAAAAAATGGATTCACTCGGAATTCGGCTACCGCACAATTCTTTGGGACGTCGATCCGCTCGATTGGAAGAGACCCGGTCCATCGGTCGTAACGAGCCGGATCGTCCGGGAAACACGGCCGGGCTCGATCATTCTTTCGCATGACATTCACCCCGGCACGATCAAGGCGATGCCGGAGACCTTCGGCCAGCTCGAGACGAAGGGGTTCAAATTCGTCACCGTTTCCGAATTGATCGCGATGGGTAAACCGATGGCGCCGAAGGAGCCGGGCTCGGAGGGACCGACCCCGCTTTCCTCGCCCGGCGTGAGTCCAGTCGTGATGCCCTCGGCTTCACCGACGCCCGGCCTTAGGACGCCCTAACGAATCGGCATGGTCGCCGACCTTTATTTGCAATTGCGGAGCCGGACGGAAGCGGCCCTCACTTCGCTCCTCAAGTTGGCCGCCGACATGCAGCGTGAGCCGGCCATGCTCGACACCCTCCAGAACATGCTTAAGGACGTGCGCGAGCCGCTTCTTTTCGTCGTGGTCGGAGAGGTGAAGGCGGGCAAATCCATCCTGCTCAACGCTCTTTTCGGTCAGGAATTTTGCAAGGTCGACGTCCTGCCGGCGACGGACCGGGTTTACATTTTCAAACACGGGCTGCGCGAGCAAACGATCGATGTTTCCGACCACGTCACGGAGCGTTATCAGCCGATCGCTTTTCTGCAGGACTTCAACATTGTCGACACGCCCGGCACCAACACGATGGTGGCCGAGCACCAGACGATCACGGAAAATTTCATTCCGCGCGCTGATCTCGTGCTTTTTGTCTTCTCGGTCGTTAATCCATGGGGCGCATCGGCCTGGGAACTCCTCCGATTCGTTAACCAGAAATGGCTCAAGAACGTCGTCTTCGTTCTCCAGCAGGCCGACTTGCGCGACCCGGGCGAGGTCAAGGTGATTGAGCAGCATCTCCGGGAAACGGCCAATCAGAAACTGGGTTTTGTCCCTCCGATTTTCGCGGTCTCAGGACGGAAGGCATTCCTCTCGCGCACGTCCGGGGTCGACAAGGATCGCCTCTGGAGGGAGAGCGAATTCGCGGCGTTCGAGAAGCACATCAACCTCATGGTCGATCAATCGCGCCACGGGTTGCCGAAACTGATGACGACCTGCCAGACCGCGACCGTCATTCTCTCCGACAGCGCGACGCGAGTGCGCAACATCCTCGACACGATCGTGCGCGATGAGGAGCAACTCAGCCGCCTCGAAGGCATCCTCGAGGCGCGGAAAGAGCAGACCCTGCGACAGGTCGGCGGATTTCTGCGAGGGATCGAACAGGCTTGCCGTCGTTGCGAGGACGAAGGGCAGGCGCTGCTCGAGCGGAACCTCTCCTTCTGGCGGACCTGGCGGCTTGTTCTCGGAAAATCCGAATGGCAGGAGAAATTCCAAGCCGACCTCGAGGCGAAAATGCGAGACTTGATTCAGCCCCAGGTCGAGAACGCGCTCCAGTTGCTTGAGACTGATCTGCGCAGCCTTTGGCCGCAGTTGCAGGACACAATGGAAAATCAATTCAAGGGCGACTCCCGGATGCAGCTAAACCAGACGATTCCCGACTTCGCGCGGCAGCGCCGCGAGTTACTGCAATCGATCGAACTCACTCTGGTCGAACGAATCGCAGGTCGCGGCATGGAAGCGCAGCTCGAGCGCATGTTTCGTGAGACGGCGACCTGGATGCGAGTCCCCGCTGGAGTGGCGGCCGCCGGCGGAATTGTCACCATCATCGCCGCCATGAGCAGCGCCGCAGTCGCCGATGTCACCGGCATCGTGGCGGCCTCGGCTTTTGTCGCGGGCACGCTGGTCGCTTTCGGTCGTCGCCGGAAAATTCTCGCCGAGTATCACCGGCAAATGGAACTGAAACGGGAAGAGTTAGTGGCCGCGATCGAGCAGCAATTGCAGCACGCGATCGATCTTTTCTACGCCGAAATCAGCGGCGTTTTCCAGCCCTTACGGGCCTTCTGCGCGGCCCAGCGGAAACGCTACGATCCGCTCCTCAATCGGGTCCGCGATATCGAGAAGACTTTCGCGGAGCTCACGGCCGAGTTGGCC
>JBBPZW010000094.1:0-4272 GCA_038198475.1 Chthoniobacterales bacterium
AGCTGAATCCCAGCGAAGGTAATCTCGGTTTCCAGATCGCGCCGATGATCGATGTCGTTTTCGTGATCATGTTGTTTTTCATGGTCATGGCCGGCGCCGTGAAGGTGGAGAAAGAGCTTAACACCCAATTGCCGGGAACGGCGGAAACGTCCTCCTCGACTGATTTCGTCGACGAACAAATCATCACCATTTCCCATACCGGCGAGGTTTCGTTGAACGACGAGCCGTTCGATTCCGCGACGAGCCAGGATTTGCCGATGCTGAAAGGCACGCTCATGCGCTTGAAGGAAAACGCCGACGCGGCCAGGACGCCGGCGGTGGTCACGATTATCAGCGATACCCAGGCGAAATACAGCCGCACGATCGACGTCCTTGACGCGCTTGCGGTGGCGAAGATCGACAACGTCACCTTCACGGTGGCGGAAGAAGAATAGCCGCTGTCGGCTCGGCCTTCGTCTTCTCGTTAGGCGCTGGGAAGATAGCCCTGCACGTCCGCCCGATCGCCCTGCACTGCGATGGTGTAAACCCGTCCCTTTTCCACCCAACTTGCGGTGCTCCAACCTTTGGCGTCGGCGTAAACCGGCGCGTCGCCTGCTTTCATCCCCGGCATGGCGTCCGCTTTGACCACAAAAAGATGGGCCAGGCGATCCTCTCCGCGGCGAAAACAAATCAGCGCCACATCGTGGCCGCGGAAAGAAAGGACTCGGCATCCAACCGGCTGCAGTCCGGCGAGGCGCGGCGGAACATCCGGCGGAGGCATTTCTTTTTTCGCGAGCCAGCCTTTGATCGCGCCCAAGTCCGGGCTCATCATTTCGAGCGTTGGAGCGAGTTGAATGAAGCTCACCATTTCCCGCGCGTAATCGGGCACCTCAGCCGTGGCGGGAGCGGGCCCGTGGACGAGACTAACGACCTGGACCAGGAGAAAGAGCAGCGCCGCGGCGCCTGCCAGCTTGACGATCCAACTCCATTGCCGCGGTCCTTCGGGCGACGGGGCATTGGCCAGGATGCGGGTCTTCAGACCTAACGGCGCGGGGACCGCTTCGAGGTGGGCGGCCATCGCGCGATCGAAGGCCTGTTCTTCCGCGAACCACTGCGCGAGTTCGGGATCGCCAGACGCCTCGCGCAACGCCTCCGCCATTTGCGGGTCGTCCCGATCTGCACCCGGCCGGTAGCCCTGCAAAATCAACCGCGCCTCTTTCTTATCCATGACGGCGCCCCTCCTCTCCGCTGCTCGTTAGGCGGGCACCGTCGGCGAGCGCCCGGCGAAGATGTTCCTTCCCGCGCGAGATGCGCGACATGACGGTGCCGATCGGCACTTCGAGCATCTCCGCGATTTCCTTGTAGGAGTGTTGTTGCAGATAGAAAAGCGTGAGCGGAGCGCGGTAGATTTCCTCCAAGGCGAAAAGCGCGCGCTGCACGATCTCGCCGTCGAGTTGGTTCACGACCGCGGCCGGGACGGTCTGGGCCGCGACAGCTTCGGCGCTGCTCTCCGCGTCGACGAAGCGATCCTGCCGACGTTTGCGACCGAGAAATTCCCGATAGAGCGAGGTGAACAGCCAGGTTTTTACCTTTGAGGGATCGCGCAGTTGATGACCCTTCGACGCCCAGAGGAGAAACGTCTGCTGCGTCAGGTCAGCCGCGTCCGATTCCTGGCGGCTGAGTGAAAACGCAAAGCGATAGAGCGGCATGTAGAAATCCTCGACCAATTTTTCGAAGTCGAGCGTCGCCACGTTTCGACCCTAGGCGAGGTCTCAAATCCCGCCAAGGAAATCGACCGCGCGCAGAACGGTTTCGTCTTCGAAGGATACGAGGCGAGAACGGAGCGATTATTCCGTTTCCAGCCGAAGGATCAGTAAACCCACTTCCCGCCGACGGAGGAAAGGGCGGGTAATTCGCCGGTCGAGTAATCGGTCTTGCCGATCGCGCCCCACATCTTGGTCCCGGTCGCGTCCCGCCAATGCTTGCTCATGCTTTCACCCGTATGGCAGCCCCAGCTCTTGACATAGGCGCCCCGCGAAAAGGCGCGCCGATTCATCCGGCCCAGCTCCGATTCGTGCAGCCAGGATTTCGAGGCGCTGTCGACCACGTTGCTGTAGTCGAAGAGGAAACAGGCCTTGTTCGAGTGCCCGAAATATTCGAATCCGGAAATCTTCACCTGGTCCCGCGGCTGACCATTGTTCACGTGGTCGATGACCGCGCCACCGCGATTGAAGTAGACCAGATTGAGATGAAATTTGTCGCGGATACTGTTGATGTTCGCGATCAGGTCCTGTTTTTCCTGCACCCCGCGATCAACGTAACCGGGCTTGTAAACCAGCCAGGTGATCATGGCATCAGGGCCAAGCTGGGCGCGCAGCTGCTCCGTCCGGACGCGCGCGGAATGGACGAAATTAGCCCACCAATGATCGTGCGGCTGCGCCTTGTATTGTTCCCACTGGTGCAAGGACGGGCCACCCACGAGCAGAATGTATTCACCCTGTTGCGCCTGAGCCGCCGCCGTGGCGAAAAAGCTGAGCAGGATGAGGAGTGCGAATCGCTGTTTCATGACATGGACGGGAGCAGTATCTATGCGCGGAACGGAAGAGCGTGCAAGGGCGGGGCTCAATTCGAGGCGCGCCGCAGGGTTAGGCCCACCACGCTGACCACGATCAAAAGCACGCCAAACGTGCAAACGATCGCCGCGCCCGAGGGCAGGTCCCATTGAAAGGAAAGAATCAACCCAACGATTCCGCCGACGAGGGCAATCAGCCAGCCAATCAGAAGGCGTTTGCCTAACGAATTGGCGAGATTAATTCCACAGACCGCGGGCACGATGAGGTAGCTGAAAACGAGCAGGACGCCGGCGATGCGGACAAAGCTCGTCACCACCAGGCCGAAGAGCGCGTAAAACAAAAAATCCCACCAGCGCACGCGCAGCCCGCGCTCGTAGGCCGCGTCCCGGTCGAAGGAAACGAGCAGGAATGATTTGCGGAGCGCGAAATGGACGAGCCCGACGAAGAGGAAAAGGCCGAAACATTTCCAAACCTCGACGGGCGTCACGAGCAGGATGTTGCCGACGAGCATGTTCTTAATCTCCTCGTCGCCCTCTGCCGCCCGGCTCAACAGCAGGACCGCCGCGGCCGCCGCCACCACGTAGCCGATGCCGATGATCGCCTCCTGCGGGATCGGGCTGGCGCGTTTCCCGGTCACGGAAAAAATCGCCGCCCCGAGGAGCGTGAAGCCGAGCGCGATGAAAAAGGCCGGCCAACTCTCGAGGTTGAGATGGAGCAGGACTGCGACACAGATGCCTAACGAAGCCATCTGTGCCATCGCGATGTCGATGAAGATGATTCCGCGCCTAACGACATGGAGCCCCAGATAGACCAGCAGCCAGGGCAACAAAACGCAGGCCACGATCGGCCAAAACATGACGTCCCACATAATCTAGGTAAGCGAGGGTTCGGTTCCGGGGAGCGCACGCGCCTCGCGTGCCGCAATCGGCGCCTCGCCGATTGCTTCTCCGTGCGATGCGTTGGGTCTGAAGAACATTTCGGCGAGGCGCCGGAATGAGCACGCGAGGCGCGTGCGCTCCCCGGAAGCTGATCGCGCCACGCCTTTCATTTCAACGCTCCCGCCAGGTTGTTCACGAGGGCGTCGATCAACTTGACGTAGGACTCGGTGTCCGGCATGGCCCCGGGGTATTGCGCGAAATCGACTACCTTCGCGCCCGTCTCCTGCGCCACCTTCTCCGCGATCTTCCGGTTGTGATACGGTTCGACGATGATCGCCTTCATCTTCTGCGCTTTGATCTGCGCGATCACTTCCGCGAGATGCGAGGGCGAGGGCGGAATGCCCGGCTTGGGCTCGAGGAAAACGTTGATGTTGAACCCGAAACGATGCGCGAAGTAGGGCCAGGAATCGTGATAGGCGACGAGGCTCTGGCCCTTGAACGGAAGCAGCTTCGCGCCCCATTCCTGCAGCTTGCCATTGATCGTCTCCTCAAATTTCTTTGCGTTCGCCTGGTAAGCGGCCGCGTGCGCCGGATCGATCGTCGCGAAACTCGCCGCGATATGCTGCGCTACCGTCTTGGCAATGATCGGGTCGACCATGAAATGCGGATTGCCCATCGCGTGCACGTCGCCCGCGGCTCGCGTGAGTTGCGCCGGCACTTCCATCAACCGAATGCCCTGCGATGCCTCTATCCGTCCGGGGTGGCCGGCCTCGATTTTCGGATTACGGGCGTTTTGCAGGAGCGGCGGAAGCCAGCCGATCTCGAGCTCCGCTCCGCCGTCA
>JBBPZW010000095.1:0-10879 GCA_038198475.1 Chthoniobacterales bacterium
ACCAATGCCATCAAGGCGAGAGGACGCGCCGCCGCGATCGCGCTCGTTAGGATTGCGCGCTTCGCCGTTTCCTCGAGTTTCGGATAATCAGGCCGGCCGATCATCTCCGCGACGGCCGCCTCGTGGCAGGCGGAGTCCTGCCGGAGATCGAGTCGAGCGGTGTGCAAACCGAAAACCTCAACCGTTTGCCGGGCAGTGCGCAGTTCGCCCTCGGCCAAAAGCGCGCTGCGCCCGGCTTGCAGGCTCTGGCTGATGACCGCGAAAATTTTACCCACCTCCTCGGAGCGCAGAAAGGCGGGGTCCTCCACAGCTTCACTCGTTAGGCTCTTTTCCTCAAACTCGCTCGCGCCCCGCGCCAGTTGTCCGCGCAGGACGTTGAGCAGGATCCGATAGGGCTCGTGCGGATAACGCGCGCACATTCTCTCGACCGCGGCGGAGAAGTGCTGGTTCTCCTGCACGAGGCGCTGCACCTCCGGCGAGATGAGCGCGCGCTGATCCGAGACGCTGATCGAGTGCGAGAGGTCGAACACCAGCTCGCGCAATTTGTTGAAGGCCAGTTGCCGATGCAGCAGGAGCACCTCGGCGGTGACGGCGGCGGTGACGTTTGGATTGCCGTCGCGATCGCCACCGATCCACGAGCCAAAGGTCAGCCAGCGTCGCGCCGGTCGCACCTCGGGATAGTAGAGCTGCAACGCGCGCTCCATGTCGGCCTGGAGTCGCGGGAGCGTCTGAAAAAGTGTGGTGTCGAAATACCAGAGACCGGTGCGGGCTTCGTCCGTCACCTCGGGCCGCTCGACCCGGCTGCGATCCGTCAGCCAGAGCGAAACGATTTCGCGTTCCACCCGTGCCGGATCGGGCGCTTCGCCCTGCTCTTCCGGGAAATGCCGCTGGCGGAGGATTTCCGCCAGCCGCTGCAACTTGGTGAGCAAGGTGCGGCGCTTCGATTCCGTCGGGTGAGCGGTGAAAACCAGCTCGATGCTGAGCCGGTCGAGGAGCGCCTGCATCTCGTTAGGCGAAACGCCGGCGGCTTTCAGTTCCTTGATAGCCGCCTCGATCGATTCGCGCATCGGCTCGCCGGTCGGCCGGCCGTCGGCGTCGTTCCGGGCGGCGCGCCGGCGGCGCAGGAGCGTGACGCGGAAATTTTCCTCCGCCAGGTTCACCAACTCGAAATAAAGAGTAAAAGCCATCGCCTGGTGAATAGCTTCCTTGGGCGTGAGTCCGGCCACCACCTTGGCAAGGCGCGCGGCCGCTCCGCTCTCGCCTCGCCGGCTCGCCTTGGCCAGAGTGCGCAAGGTCTCGGTCGTATCGAAGGTGGCCTGGCCCTCCATCTGCGAGATGACGCGCCCGAGCGCGGCGCCGAGGAAGCGGATCTCCGACCGCAAAGGGGTCAGATCTTTCAACGCCGGAAAATGCGAACCGGGGTGGTGACCGGAAGTGCAACAAAAATCACGAGCGCAACAATGCGCCGGCCGCGCGCTTGGAAAAGAAAAAAGTGGTAACAACGGCCTGGGCGGCCGCGAACTTGTTCCGCGGGCGCAGTTGCGCGAGAGCAGGAGATGACTTTCCCCTTTGCGGTCGTTGTTTTCGACCTCGACGGCACGCTCGCCAATACCGCCCCGGACCTGACGGACGCGCTCAATCAGATGCTCGTTAGGCTCGGCCGGGAGCCGGTGCCGGCGGCGCGCGTGATCGAGATGGTCGGCCGCGGAACGCGCAACCTGGTCGAGCGCGGCCTGGGCGCGACAGGTCCTGCGACTCCGGAGCTGGTCGAGCAAGCGCTGCCGATTTTTCTCGAATCTTACGAGCCGCATATCGCGGACAAGAGCCGCCCCTACGACGGCGCGGAGGCTGTGCTCGATCTTCTGCGCGAGCGCGGGGTGAGGCTGGCGATTTGCACGAACAAGCCGGAGGGCTTGAGTCGCAAATTACTGGCAGCGTTTGGCTGGACGGAGCGTTTCGCGAGCGTGATCGGTGGCGACACCCTTTCGGTGCGCAAGCCGGACGCGGCGCCGTTGCGGGAAGCGATTCGGCAGGCGGGTGGCGGCCCGGCAGTGTTGGTGGGCGATTCGATTACCGATGTGCAAACAGCGAACGCGACGGGATTGCCGTGCCTGGCGGTGACGTGGGGTTTTCGCGATCGACCGGCGGAGGCGCTGGGCGCGACGACATTGATCGACCGGTTCGATCAATTGATCCCAGCATTGGAAAAGCTGAATGCGGAATAGAACCGGAGCGCAGATCGTGGCGGTCGTGACCAACTCGCCTGAGTGACAAGGCGCTCCGATCAGGGACGTAAGAAAGGACTCTCCCGGGCGGTTTTCGCTTCCCTTGAGGAGTTGTCGTTGCACGGCCGGGATCACCGATCCCGGCTACAATGCGGTCGCGGTCGCTTTTTCCCACTCGTCAGTGAGCCGCTCGAGCTCATCGGAGACAGCGGAAAGCTCGCGGTTGATCGCGACGGCGCGGCCGCCGGCTTCGTAAACGGCCGGGTCTTCGAGCTCGGCGGCGAGTTCCTTTTGCTGGCCTTCGAGGGTGGCGATGTGCATCTCGAGTTCTTGCACGCGCCGGGCCCGCTCGCGTTCCTCCTTGGCGAGCACCTTGCGCACTTCGGCTTCGGCGCGCTTCTGGGCTTTTTGTTCGCGTATGCCAGGCTTGCTGTTGTAGCCGGGGACGGTGACCCCGGTTCGGCCGGCCTCAGCGCGGCCGGCTACAACCTGTGCATTCGTTAGGCCGTTTCCGGAGGTGAGGGCGGCGCGCTCGGAGGTGGCCTGTGATTTGTCGAGGTAATACTGGTAGTCGCCCGCGTAGGGGGTGAGCTGGCCGGCGTTGATGTGCAGGACGCTCTGCGCAATGGCGCGAATGAAATGCACGTCGTGACTGATGAAAATAAACGTGCCTTCATATTGCCGCAGCGCGCCGATGAGGGCGTCGATCGAGCCGACGTCGAGGTGGGTCGTCGGCTCGTCCATGAGAAGAAGATTGGGCGGATAGAGGAGCAGCTTGACGAGCGCGAGGCGCGATTTTTCGCCACCGCTCAGCACGCCGACGGTCTTGAAAACGTCGTCGCCTTTGAAAAGGAATGAGCCGAGCACCGTGCGGGCGGTTTGTTCCGAGACCGGCTCGGGAACGTCGAGCACGCTCTCGAGCACGGTGCTGCTGACGTTGAGCATCTCGACGCGATGCTGGGAGAAATAGCCGACGCGCACATTGTGCCCGAGCTGACGTTCCCCATCCTGCACCGGCAATACGCCGGCGAGCAGTTTGAGCAGAGTCGATTTGCCGGCGCCGTTAGGTCCGACGAGGACGGTGCGCTGGCCGCGTTCGGCTTCGAAATTTAGCGTCTCGTAAACGACGAGATCGCCGTAAGCGTGCCGCACCTCCTTGAGTGTGATGGCGCGCAAGCCGCTCCGCGGCGGTTGTGGGAAATGGAACTTGATCGTCTTCGCCTGCGCAGTAGGCGCGGCAATTTTTTCCATCCGATCGATCTGCTTCAGCTTGCTCTGCGCCTGCGAGGCTTTGCTCGCCTTGGCCCGGAAGCGATCGGCAAAGAGCTGAAGCGACGCGATCTCTTTCTGCTGGTTCTTATAGGCCGAAAGCTGCTGCTCTTCACGGGCGGCTTTTTGTTCGACGTAACTGTCCCAGTTGCCGCGGTAACGCACCAGCTTGGCGTGCGCGATCTCAACGATGCTGCCGACGAGCGCATTCAGGAATTCGCGATCGTGCGAGATCATGAGAATCGCACCCGAATAATTCTTCAAATATTCCTGGAACCAGACTAACGAATCGAGATCGAGATGGTTGGTCGGTTCGTCGAGAAGCAGGAGATCGGGTTCCATCACGAGGAGCCGCGCGAGATGGGCGCGCATGATCCAGCCGCCGCTCAACTTCTTTGCCGGCCGCGCAAAATCGCTCTCGCGAAAAGCCAGTCCCGCGAGGATGCGTTTCGCTTTCGGCTCGATCTCCCAGTCGTGCTCGTCTTCCAGCTCCTGGTGCGATTTTCCGCAGGCCAACTCGAGAACGGACTCCTCGCCGGCCGACGCGGTTTCCTGCGGGAGGTAACCCATCGTGGCACTTTTCTCGAGCGAGATCTTGCCCTCATCGGGTGAGGCCTCATTGAGAATGAGCGAAAACAGCGTCGACTTCCCGGCGCCGTTCGGCCCGACCAGCCCGACGCGGTCGCCACGATTCACCTGGAGCGAGACATCCTCGAAGAGGACGCGCCCGGCGAACGATTTGGAAACTTGTGCAACGGTGAGCATGAATCGAATGGGGAAAACGGCGTGAATTTGTGAGCGACCGACGGGGACCTTTCGGCCTCCGCATTTACTCGTCACCTGTCACTCAATCACTCGTCACTTCCGCGAGTGGTGCCGGCGGAGGGGATCGAACCCACACACCCTTGCGAGTACCAGATTTTGAGTCTGGCGCGTCTGCCAGTTCCGCCACGCCGGCTTTTCGAGCGGCTCAGAAACTACGAGATCGTCCGGTGCTTGCAAGCCCGCGCGCGGGTTGAGCGAAAGACGGCGAACAAGGCTTCTTCGTGTTGATAAACCAAATGTGCCGGCAGAGTGAGGCGTGTGGGAAAAGAAGGACCCTTACTTTTCTTCCAGCCACTCCACTTTCCCGGTATCGAAATCGTAGTAGGCGCGGACCACCTTTACTTCGGAGGCCAGCGAACCGAGCTGAGCCTCCTTCCGAATCTGCGCCGCGACCTGTTCGACATTGCCCTTAATTGCGCTCTGCAGCGGATCGCCTGCCTGGTGACTAACACTCAGGACTGCCGGCCGGATGTTGCGCACAATGGAACCCACATGACCCGGCGCAGTCTCGCCCGCAACCGCTGCCTGGACCGCGCCACAACGCGCGTGACCAAGCACCACGATGAGCCGCGCACCTAAATGCTCGACCGCATACTCGATGCTCCCCAGTTCATAGTCCCCCACCACCTCGCCCGCAGTTCGGACGACAAACAGGTCACCGATGTTCTGATCGAAAATCATCTCGGGCGGAGTGCGAGAATCGGAACAGCCGACGACAATGGCGAAGGGGTTCTGTGATTTGGCGGTTTCGAGTCGTCGCTCGCGCGTGGGCTTGGCCGGGCTCTTTGCTTCGGTAACGAAATGCTCATTGCCCGCCTTGAGTTTCGCAAGAGCCGGCCCGGGCGCCATCGACGCTGCGGGATGATCGGCCGCGAAAAGAAGTGCCCCACCGAAAGCAAATGCCAGCGCAATTATCACCGTGAATCTGTGGATCGAAGTTTTCATAAAGCCAAAGCATTGGCGGGACATCACTTAAAAGCCGAGCTAAATCTTTCGAAACGTCCGCAAGGAAAAGTGCTGGCTTGCGCGGCGTCCTCGCCCAACTCGATGCCGCGCTCGGCCGCAAGGAAGATGCGATCCGCGAACCCGACCGCGCGACGGAGTTACTGCCGATCGAGAAAGACGCAATTGGCGGCCCTCAAATCGCCGCCCTCCGAACGAACGTCTACGGCCAGGTCGGAGAGACCGATCGCGGCCCTGGCTTATTGGGTGAAGTGGTCGGGCGTCCTTTCGCTGCAAGCTACGGGGAGCTCAAATTGGATCGGAAATGGGATCCGTGGCGCAAGGACCCGCGCTTCGAGAAAATGGTCCAAACCCTCGCGCCGAAGTAGGTCTTTCCATCCTACGGTCGTTAGCGAGACGGAGTCTCATTCCGCGCCACTCTCGCCGCTTCCTGGTCCTCGGTCCGTTTCCAGAACTCCGCGAAGGTCGTGTTTTTGTTTTTCCGCTCAGCCCAACGAGTAAAGGCCCGGGCTCGACCCGCGCTTCCGGCGCAAGGTGATTCACGACCGCCATGAAGCCAAGCGAGGCGAGGAACACTCCGTGGGCCAGAGTGAAAACGAGAGCCGGAACAAGAAAAGCCATGAGATAGGTGCTCCTGCCCGTCGACGGCTGAGTTTGCGGAGCCTGGTAACTCCAATGCCCCTTGCTTGGGTGGAGCCGCCGATGGAGCAGAATGCGAGCGGCGACCAGCAACGTGCCTAGCAAGGTCTCAATTCAATAGAGGACGAGAGTCGTGCCCGCGGACCAATCACCAGGGAACCAACCGGCTGCCGGGATGGCGTTGAGCCCGAGGGCGGTGATGAGTCCACGAATGCGCATGAGCCTGCGAGGCTAACCGGACGGCCAGGTGGGGAACAGGAGAAAGGTCGCTGGCGCGCTGCGGGCGGCAGGCAGAGCGGAACATAAGAGATGGCTCCCAACGCGGCGTTGCGCGTTCAGGTCGCAATCGTTAGTTTCGCTCATGCGTATCCGTCTTCTTCTCGCACCGTTGGCCATCGTTGGCGCGCAGTTCGCGCAAGGACAGATTGACCGGATCACGGGGAAGAATTTTGCCACCCGCTCGGAGGTGCTGGCTCGACACGGCATGGTTTGCACGAGCGTTCCGCTGGCGACGCAGGTGGGGATCGAGATTCTAAAACGCGGCGGGAGCGCGGTCGACGCGGCGATTGCAGCCAATGCGACGCTTGGCCTGACCGAGCCGGTCTCAAATGGAATCGGAGGCGACCTCTTCGCCATCGTTTACAGCGCGAAGGAGAACAAGCTTTACGGCCTGAATGCCAGCGGACGCTCACCGCTCGGTTTGAGTTATGACCAGATGAAAGCCGAGCTGGAGAAGCTCAAGCGCACGACCATTCCGCCGCGCGGCATGTTGCCGCTCAGTGTGCCGGGTTGTGTCGATGGCTGGGCGGAGTTGCAAAAGAAGTTTGGCAGACTCTCGTTAGGCGACGACCTCGCTCCGGCTGCCCGTACGCGGAGGAAGGCTTTCCGGTCACTGAACTGATTGCCTATTACTGGTCGTTTGGTCCGAAGCTCTACAAAGGTCTGCCCGGTGCATTCTTGGAGACTTACACCCTTGATGGAAAGGGACACACTCCGGCAAAAGGCGATATTTTCAAGAACCCAGCCCTCGCAAACACGCTGCGCCTGATCGGCGAAAAGGGCCGGGACGCGTTCTACAAGGGCGAGATCGCGGACAAGATCGATGCCTTCATGCAGGCAAACGGCGGTTACCTGCGCAAAGTTGATTTCGAGAAACACACCAGCACGTGGGTGGAGCCGGTCTCGATCAACTATCGGGGTTATGACGTCTTTGAATTGCCGCCTAACGGAGAAGGAATCGCTGCGCTGCAAATGTTGAATGTGCTGGAGGGTTATGACCTTAAGGCGATGGGACGCAATTCGCCGGCGGCTCTGCATGCGATGATTGAGGCAAAGAAGCTTGCCTGGGCGGATCGCGCGAAGTTCTATGCCGACCCCGCCTTCACCAGGATCCCGTTGAAAGGATTACTCTCGAAGAGTTATGCGGCCGAACGGCGGAAGTTGATCGACCCGCAGCAGGCGGCGAAAACTGTCGCCCCTGGCAATCCTGCTCTCGAGCAGGGCGACACCATCTACCTGAGCGCCGCGGATGACGAAGGCAACATGGTCTCGCTCATACAAAGCAACTACCGCGGAATGGGCAGCGGCATCGTTGTGTCGGGTCTCGGCTTCAATTTCCAAGATCGGGGCGAGCTATTCTCGATGGAGCCGGGTCACGCGAATGTCTATGCCCCCGGCAAACGCCCGTTTCACACCATCATCCCGGGATTCGTGATGAAAGATGGAAAGCCATGGGAAGCTTTTGGAGTCATGGGTGGTGGGATGCAGCCGCAGGGTCATGTGCAGGTCCTGACTAACCAGATCGATTTCGGCCTTAACGTGCAGGAGGCTGGAGACGCTTCACGCTGGCAGCACGACGGGGATAACGAGCCAACCGGCGAAAAGATGGCGAATGGCGGCTACGTCAATCTCGAGAGCGGCATTCCCTACGAGTCGGCGCGCGAACTGATCAAACTCGGACATGACGTGCGGATGGATGTCGGCGGCTACGGCGGCTATCAGGCGATCAAGGTAGAGATGCACGATGGCCAGCGGGTCTACGTCGGCGCGAGCGAATCGCGCAAGGATGGGATGGCGGCGGGTTACTAGGAGCGTCACACGTCGAGCGGTTGCAAACCGCGCGGTGGGCCGAGAATCTCGCGCAGCATGATCGCCCGGCGAACGCTGGCCCGGGAACGAAGGGTCGCGCCTAACGAGGCGGCGGGAGCCAAAGACCGCGACGCGGTCGGACGCAAAACCGGGCCCGTGACGACCGGCGACGCAGCGACGACAGCGGGCGGCGCGATTTCCTCGACAAAGACGGGCTCGGGCCGAGGGGCCACGACCGGCGGCGGGGGCGGAGGCGTCGTGACCAGCGGCGGCAAAGGCTGCACCGCCGTGCGTCTGACCTTCGGCCGTTGCGCGCGCGGCGGGGGCGGAGCGGCCCGCACGATGACCTGGCGCGGGCGGATGGGTGGTGGCGGTTGGGTTCCGGCCGGCATCCCGAGCGCCTCGAGGAAACGGCGCACCCGTTCCTCCTCGCTCTCCGGCGTCTGGCGCAAGGGAGGCGACCTCTGCTCGTTCGGCCGAGGCGCGGGCGGCGTCGATTTCCCAGAATCCTCCGGGTTCTGGCGGGTGAACAACTTCAGCAGCAACGCCAGACCGGCGAGGACGAGAAAGATGACGGTGTCGTTCATCTCGAGAAATTAACGAAGGATAGATTTACGTTTGTTAGGCGCCTTCAGTGCTCGGCTTTTCACTGGCGCCAATCGATTCGCGCATCGTAGTGTCGGCCTGGACGTTTTTCATTCGCACGTAATCCATGATGCCGAGATTGCCGGAGCGAAAGGCATCGGCTATCGCCTGCGGCACGAGCGACTCGGCCTCGACCACTTTCGCGCGCATCTCCTGGGTCCGGGCGCGCATCTCCTGCTCGACCGCGACCGCCGCGGCACGGCGCACTTCCGCCTTGGCCTGGGCGACGCGCTTGTCGGCATCGGCCTGTTCGGTCTGAAGCTTCGCGCCGATATTATCGCCAATGTCGACGTCCGCGATGTCGATCGAGAGAATCTCGAAGGCGGTTCCGCTATCAAGTCCCTTATGTAAGACGAGCTTGGAAATGCGATCGGGATTTTCGAGGACATCCTTATAGGTGTCGGCGGAGCCGATCGAGGTCACAATCCCCTCGCCCACGCGGGCGATGATTGTTTCCTCAGTCGCGCCACCAACGAAGCGATCGAGGTGCGAGCGGACGGTGACGCGGGCTTTCACTTTCACGCCGATGCCGTCCTTGGCGACCCCATCGATGGTGGTGCGACCCATTGCGGCGCTGGGGACGTCGATGATCTTTGGATTGATGCTCGTGCGAACGGCTTCGAGGACAGTCTTGCCCGTGCCTTTGGTGGCGAGGTCAATCGCGCAGGCGCGGTTGAAATCGAGTGAGATGCCGGCCTTATCAGCCGCGATGAGAGCGAGGATGACGTGGCTGACGTCGCCACCGGCCAGGTAATGCGCCTCGAGCGGATCGCTCGGAATGTCGATGCCGGCTTTGACCGCGGTGATGCGGTTATCGACAATCAGGCCGACCGGCACTTTGCGCAGGCGCATGCCGACCATCTTGCCGATGGCGACGGGCGCGTTGGCGATCCGCGCGCGGAGCCAAAGCCCGAAGAAATTGAAGAGCACGATCGCGAAGATGAGGGCGAAGACGCCCAGGACTGCGACCCCAATGAGGTAAAGGGATTCCATACGAGAAAGTTACGAGAGCAGCGGGAGGGCGGAAAGCGATATTTGCAGACGGAACGGTGGGCGCGCAGGCCGCCGCGGCTGTCTGGGGAGCGCACGCGCCTCGCGTGCCGCATTCGGCGCCCTCGCCGAATGCCGAACGTCACCCGATACGGCCAGACTTTTCGCAGGAATCCCGCTCCCGAAGACTCTTCGGCGAGGCGCCGAAGAGGGCACGCGAGGGCGCGTGCGCTCCCCGGAAAAAACCGACCCGCCTCGCTCTACGAAAATCCGAGGACCGGATGTGGAATATAAGGTTCCTCCAGCGACGCGATCTCGTTAGGCGAAAGTTTCAGCTCCAGCGCGGCGACGGCGTCGTCGAGATGCTGCGGCTTCGGGGCGCCGATGATCGGCGCTGTCACAGCCGGCTGGTGCAGCATCCAGCCGAGCGCGATTTGTGCGCGCGGGACGCCTTTCGCTTTTGCGAGTTCGCCGACCCGTTCGACCATCCTGCGGTCGGCCTCGTCTTGCCCTTGGTAAAGCGTCTTGCCGTACTCATCGGTCGTCGCGCGACCGCCGCCTGCCTCGCCCCACGCACGCGCGAGAAGGCCGCGCGCCAGAGGACTCCACGGGATGACGCCGATCCCTTCGGCTTTGCAGAGCGGCAGCATCTCCCGCTCTTCCTCGCGATAAAGCAGGTTGTAGTGCGGCTGCATCGAGATGAAACGGGTCCAGCCGTGTTGATCGGCAAGATAAAGCGCCTGGCACATTTGCCATGCATACATGGATGAGGCGCCGATGTAGCGCGCCTTGCCCGCTTGCACGACGTCGTGCAGCGCTTCGAGCGTTTCCTCGATCGGCGTCTCGTAATCCCAGCGATGGATCTGGTAAAGATCGACGTAATCCATCCCGAGCCGGCGCAGGCTGTCGTCGATCGCGGTCATGATCGCCTTGCGGGACAGGCCGCCGGTGTTGGGCCGCTCGCGCCACGGAAAGAAAACCTTCGTCGCGACGACCAGCTCGTCGCGCTGGCCCAACTCGCGCAAGGCGCGACCGACAATCTCTTCGCTTGTGCCGTCAGAATAGGCGTTTGCCGTGTCGAAGAAATTGATCCCGAGCTCGAGGGCGCGGGCGAAAAACGGCCGGCTCTGCTCTTCGTTCAAACTCCAGGGGTGGCTGCCACGCTCCGGCGCGCCGTAGGTCATGCAGCCCAGACAGAGACGCGAAACTTTGAGGCCGGACTTTCCGAGTCGGGT
>JBBPZW010000096.1:0-13768 GCA_038198475.1 Chthoniobacterales bacterium
AGCTCGCCCATCGTGCCGGTGCAAAAAACTTCATCGGCCTGATAAATATCCTCAAGCGTGAGAAATGTTTCGAGGTGGGAAATGTTCCCCTCCGCGCAAATCTCGAGAACGGTCGCGCGCGTGATCCCCTCGGGACATGCGATAACTCGGCTCGTCGCGACCTGCCCGTTTCGGACGACGAAAACGTGCGTCGCGTTCGTCTCCGCGATGTGGCCGGAGAGATCGAGCATGAGCGCGTCGTCTGCTCCGGCGTTGTTGGCCTCGATCTTTGCCATGATGGAGTTCAGCAAATTCGCATGATGAATCCTCGGGTCGAGCACTTCGGGCGGAGGCCGGAGCATCTTGCTTGTGATCAACTTCAGGCCGCTCTTCGCGTAAACGGGGGCCTTATGCTCGGCGAGGATAATGAGAGTCGGGCCGCTCTGGTTCAGGCGGGGATCCATCCCCGAAGTGATTTTTACCCCGCGCGTGAGTGTAAGGCGCAGATGGACCCCGTCGCGCATTTGATTAGCAGCCAAGGTGCGCTTGATCTCGGCAATGATCTTTTTCTTGGGCGGAATCTCGGGAAAGGAAAGCGCCGTCGCGGAACGGTGGAGACGATCGAGGTGTTCGTAGAGTTTGAAGATGCGCCCGTTGTAGAGCCGCAACCCTTCCCAGACCGCGTCGCCGCCCTGCACCGCGGAATCGAATGGGCTGACCGCCGCCTCGTCGCGATGGACCAAACGCCCGTTGATGTTCACCATCAGGTCGCGATTCTTTTCGTTAAATTGCTGGAGCATTTCTTTTCCCCATTTCCATCGTCGCCTGACTGTTTAGCATACCGGATCCGCTTATGGATACCCGTCGTCTGCTTCTCTTACCATTTCTGCTTCCGCTTACGGTCTTCGCCGCTGAGACCCTCGCGCCACCCGACAGCCTCCTGCTCGACGGCGTCCCGCCGATTCCGTCGGAGATTGCCGAAAATGTCGGCCGTTACACCGAGTCGCGCGCGGCCGTCTTCCTCGATTGGCACCCAGGCAAGCCCGAGATGTTGATCCTCACCCGCTTCGGCGACACCAACCAGGTGCACCTCGTCACCCGGCCTGGCGGCGCGCGCACTCAGCTCACATTTTTCGCCGATCGCATCAACGACGCGAGCTTCGATCCGCAGAACAACGCCTCTTTTCTTTTCTCGAAGAGCGCTGGCGGCAACGAATTCAATCAAAACTATCGCTACGACTTCGCGACCGGCGAAGTGACGCTTTTGACTGATGGAAAGTCGCGCAATTCCAGTCCGACCTGGAGCACAAAGGGCGATCGCGTCGCCTACACTTCAACGCGCCGCAACGGCGCCGATACTGACATTTACATCCAATCGCCTAACGAACCAAAAAGCGATCATCTCCTCGCCCAGGTGAAAGGTGGCGGCTGGGAAATCTCCGACTGGTCGCCGGACGACTCCCAATTGCTTGTGCTCGAGGAAATTTCGATCAACGAGAGTTACCTCTGGCTTTTCGATACCAAATCAGGCGCGCGCACCGAGCTGACCCCTCGACCCGCCGCGGCCACAGAAAAGATCGCCTACGCACAACCGCGCTTCGCGAAGGATGGCAAAGGCATTTTCGTTACGACCGATCACGGATCCGAATTTCAGCGACTCGCTTACATCGATCTCGCGACCAGACAGGAAACTTACCTGGTGCCCGACGCGAAATGGGACGTCGACGACTGGGATTTGAGCGGGGACGGGCAGCGCATCGCCTACGCCTTGAACGAAAACGGAACGAGCACGCTTCACGTTATCGGAGTGGCGATGCACGACGGAAAAATGACCGCCACGGTGCAGCCCGATCCGGCGTTCGATCCTCCGATTTCCGCCTCGATTATTTCCGGGCTGAAATGGCACCGCTCGCAGAACCTGCTCGCCTTCGACGTCAACGGCGCGCGCTCGCCCTCCGATGTTTGCACCTGGACGCCCGGCGCAGAAAAGAACGTCGCGACCCGCTGGACGACGAGCGAAACCGGCGGCATCCCTGCCGACCGCTTCGTGGAACCGAAGCTCATCAGCTGGAAATCGTTCGACGGCCGCGAGATTACCGGCTTCCTCAATCAACCCGACGCGAAGAAATTCCCGGGACCACGGCCCGTCATCGTCAACATCCATGGGGGTCCCGAGTCGCAAGCCAGGCCCGGTTTTGCCGGGCGGAACAATTACCTCTTCAACGAACTCGGCTGCGCGATGATTTTGCCTAACGTCCGCGGTTCGGCCGGCTACGGAAAGTCCTACCTTCTGCTCGATAACGGCTTCAAACGCGAGGACTCCTACAATGACATCTCGTCGTTGCTTGACTGGATCAAGACGCAGCCGCAACTGGATGCCGGCCGCGTCATGGTTTATGGCGGCTCCTACGGCGGCTTCATGGTTCTGGAAGTAGCGACGAATTACGCTGCTCGCATTCGCTGTGCGATCGACATCGTCGGAATTTCGAATCTCGCCACCTTCCTCAAGAACACGGAAAGCTATCGGCGCGATCTCCGGCGCGCGGAGTACGGGGACGAGCGCGATCCGAAAATGGCGGCTTTCATGGAACGCATTGCTGCCTTGAACAACGCTGACAAAATCACCAAGCCGCTCTTCGTTGTGCAGGGCGCTAACGATCCGCGCGTTCCAAAATCAGAAGCCGAACAGATCGTCGCCACCCTCAAGAAACAAAAGACGCCCGTCTGGTATATGCTCGGGAAGGATGAGGGCCACGGTTTCGGCAAAAAGAAAAACGCGGATTACCTCTTCTATTCGATGGTTCAGTTCATCCGCGATTACCTGCTGAAGTAGGTACGCCCCGGACGGAGAGGCGGCTTTTTTCTGGGGAGCGCGTGCGACCCGCCAGCGCGGACTTTTTCTTTTTGCCGGACAACCAGCAACACCAACACCGGTTTGAAAGTTCGTTGCGGCGAGTCGCCGCAACCGGCATGCGAGTCGCATGCGCTCCCCGGAACTGATGACGCTTGCCCCTAACGAAGGCGATGCCGGTAGAGCAGTTCGTAGGATTCGCGGCAACGGGCCTCCACTCCTCGCAATCGTTGCGGCACCTCCACGCGCTGTGCACGGTAGGGAGCGAAACCGGTCGAGTTTTCCACTTCGCCATACCAATGTTTTGCCCACACGCCATCCGAATCACGCAGCCCCGGCGGCCAGGAAAGCATCGCGGGATCGAACTCGAGCCCAAGGGCTTGACACAAGAGCCGCAAAAAGCGTTCCGGGTTTTGCAAAACATCCCGCGCGTCAATGACCGGCGGAACCACTCCACTGTCACCACGCACAAATTCGAAAATCTCCATCTGTTGTGGAAACCCGAGATCTTCGGCGCTCGGATCTTCATTCTTCTTCAGATAGGAAACGATCACTTCCGCCGGATCGCGGATGAGGAAACAATTCGTTAGGGCGCGCAACCAGTCGCGCTCGATCTCAGGCAGCAGATGATGCGTCATCTGCTTTTGATAGAAGATCTTAATGTGGGAGGGGCCTTTGCGCCCCGATTGGGGAAGCCCTCGCGATAGCTCAACCATCACCTTCCGCCAATCCGTTTCGCCCTCCGCGATGACTTCTTCCGCCATCGGATGCGGTTTGCCGGTCGCTTTCAGGTAAAAGGCATAGAGTGGTTCATCCACCACCACCGTGTCCGCGCGATTCTCCCACGCCCGCATCATGGCGGTTGAGATATTGCGCGGGCCGGACCACATCGCGATCCGCAGGATGTCCGCCATATCGTTAGGCCGGTCCTAAAGCCCGCTGACGAACTGCGCCATGCGCCCGCGCATTTTCTCATCCGGCAACCGGCCGAGGCCTGCCGCCATGTTGTCTTCCAAATGTCGTGGATCGCTCGTCGCCGGAATCGCACAGGTCACGGCCGCATTGGCGAGAATCCACTTCAGAAGAAATTGCGCCCATGATTTGCAGTCGAACTCCGCCGCCCAATCCGGGAGCGGCCGGGCGCGCAGTCGGGCAAAAAGATTTCCCCGCGCAAAGGGACGGTTGACCAGCACGGCGACTCCTTTTTCCTGCGCCAGCGGCAGGATCCGCTCTTCCGCGCCCCGCTCCCCGATCGAATAATTGATCTGGAGAAAATCGAGCTTCTCGCGCTGGAGAATTTTTTCCACCGCCGGAAAGGAAGACTCGACGTAATGGGTAATCCCGAGATACCGGATCCGCCCCTCCGCTTTCCAGGCCCGCAGCGTGGCGAGCTGGGTCTCGAGGTCGACCAGGTTGTGCACTTGCATGAGGTCGAGCCGTTTCGTTTGCAGACGCTTCAAGGTCCGCTCGATCGACGCGATCCCTTCCTTCTGCCCGGTCGTCCAGACTTTGCTCGCGAGGAAAAGCTCGTCGTGCAGTTTCAGTTCGCTCGTCAGGTCGCCGATCACTTCTTCGGCTTTTCCATACATGGGCGAGGTATCGACCACTTTGCCGCCAAGCTGGACAAAACGCGGCAGCACTTCGCGGAGCGGACCGCGCTCGTTAGGCGAAGCACCGACATCGAAGGTCCGGGAAGTGCCCAGGCCGATGGCAGGAATCTTTTCTCCGCTCGACGGAATGGCGCGGAGCAGATGGGCCGAGGTTGCGTTCGCCTCCGCTGCGCGCGACGAGATTGGCCAAAGGCTTGCCGCGGCCGCGGCGCCACCGATCAAGCGCGCCGCCTCACGTCGCGTGATGGAAGGTTCATTCATCGCTCAAAGTAGCAGCGAAAAGCTCAGCGCGGGAGAGGCTGCTCGAGATTGGCCAGCCCATAGGCAAGGACTGCGTTGATGGCCGCATTTTCGGCCAGTTCCTGGGGATCGATTTTGTCGAGCGTATCGGCCGCGGTGTGGTGGTAATTGAAATAAAAGCGGCTGTCCTGGATCGGGCTGAAATTCGGCACGCCGAGTTTGGCCAGAGGGTCGATATCCGCCCCGACTTCGTCGCGGAGTTGCAGCAGGCCGGCCCCGGAGGGCTGCAAAACTTGCGCGATCGGCTGGAGCATGGGCAGAATCTCCCGCTTGCCCGCGACGTAGATTCCAACCGGATGATTGGCACCCCCATCTGTCTCGATCGCGGCAAAATGATTTGCGACTTCGGCCGCGTGTTCTTCGGCATAGGTCTTCCCGCCGTGCAGGCCGTTCTCTTCATTCATCCAGGCCACCACCCGGATTGTGCGCTTCGGATGCAAACCAAGTTGCCTAACGAGTTGAGCCGCCTGCATCGCCACCGCCACTCCAGCGCCGTCGTCGATCGCGCCCGTCCCCAGGTCCCAGGAATCGAGATGCCCGGAAACGATCACGACCTGCTCCGGGTGTTCGCTGCCTTTTAGGTCGCCAATCACGTTATAACTCACCGCGTCGGGCATTTGCTGCGGGGTCAGCACGAGATGCATCCGGAGCAGGCCTTGTGGGGCCAGCGCCGCGATCAGTTCCGCATCTTCTTCCGTCACCGCCGCGGCCGGAATTTTGGGCGCATCCTCCGCGTATTTCGTCATCCCGGTATGCGGCAGGCGATAGGCCGCGCCGCCGACCGAGCGGATAAGCGCGGCCACCGCGCCGAATCGCGCCGCCGCGCTCGGGGCGTCGCTTCGATACACCACCGCCTCACCATAGGCCTCCCCTCCCCGTCCCTCCGCCGCCATCCGTTTATCAAAGGCGTGATTAAACACCACGATTTTGCCGCTGACCTTCTCTTTGCCTAACGAATTCAGTTCGTCGAAGTCCCGCACCACCACGACCTCTGCGGTCAGGCCATCGGGCGGGGTGGCCACGCTTCCGCCCAGTGCCGTCAGGACCACTTTTTGCGTGGTCCCGGGGGCCTGGCCAGAGAATTGAACGAGCGCGGCCGTTTCCTCCCCGCGCACCCAATGCGGCACCATCACTTTCTCCAGCCGCACCTCCAACCCGAGCGCCTTCAATTCACCCGCGACATACTCGACCGCCTTCTGCGCCTGAGCCGAGCCGCTCAGGCGCGGGCCGATGTTATTCGAAAGATGCGCTACCTGTCGGTAGGCGTAATCACTCGTGAGGGCGGCGGCCTGCAGCTTCTTCAACTCCGCCAGTGTTTGCGCAGAATAAAGTACCGGCGTCGGCGACGGAGAAGGCGTCGGTGAAACCGATTCCCTTTTTTCCGGCATCGCGGGATTGGGCGCGGCCGCGGCCAGGGCCAGGGCGGCCCAGCAGAAAATTCCAGTGAGAACGGAGCGAAGGAAGATTTGCGGCATGCCGCATATTGTCAGGAAATCGCGTGAGCTCAATTCGCGGCCCGGCCGCGATCGGGATTGGCGCCGGGTCCGGTTACGCGCTTAACTTGAATGGCCCGTTCTTCCATGCCTAACGAATCTCTTGTTTCACTCGACCTGCCCGGCGTGCAGAAACTGCGCAGCGGCAAGGTGCGCGAAGTATTCGACCTCGGCGAAACCATTCTTTTCGTCGCAACGGACCGGCTCTCTGCCTTCGACGTCATTTTGCCCGATCCGATCCCGGAGAAGGGCGCCGTCTTGAATCAGATCTCCGCCTTCTGGTTCGAAAAAATCAGCAAGGCGCAGAATCATTTCCTGACCGCGGACTTCGCGAAATTTCCCGAGCAACTGCAGCCCTATCGCGCGCAACTGGCGGGGCGGTCGATGTTGGTGCGCAAAACCCAGCCGCTCCTCATCGAGTGCGTCGTGCGCGGCTACCTGGCCGGGTCCGGCTGGAAAGATTATCAGGCGACCGGGGAAGTCTGCGGGCATGCACTTCCGCCTGGTCTGCAACTCGCCTCCGAGTTGCCAGAACCGCTCTTCACCCCGTCGACCAAGAACGAAGCCGGCCACGATCTGAACATCGAATGGGAACAATGCTGCGAGATGATCGGCCGGGGGGTCGCGGAAAAGGTTCGCGACCTGAGTTTGGAAATTTATCGGAGGGGAAAAGAGCATGGCGCCCGCTGCGGGATTATTTTGGCCGACACCAAGTTTGAGTTTGGCCTAACGAACGGCGACCTGCTCCTGATCGACGAATGCATGACGCCGGATTCCTCGCGCTTTTGGCCGGCCGACAGCTACACGCCGGGCCAGAGCCCGCCGAGCTTCGACAAGCAATTTGTGCGCGATTATCTCGAGACGCTCGACTGGGACAAGACTGCGCCCGGGCCGTCGCTTCCGCGCGAGGTGATCGAAAAGACGACTTTAAAATATCGCGAGGCGTTTCGTCGCCTGACGAATCATGACCTTGACTAGGGAACGGACAAATTCCTATTGGCAATACGAGACGGGCGTCGATCTGGAATCGCCGGTCGCCAAACCTCGCCTCCCGTTAGCCGACGAAATCCTTCCTTATCTGCGCCGGATCGATCAGAGTCGCTGGTATTCCAATGGCGGACCGCTCGTCCGGGAATTTGAGGCTCGTCTTGCCTCGCAAACAGACGGAGGCGCGGTCGCGACGGTGGCGAATGCAACGGTCGGCCTGACGCTTGCGCTGCTGACCTGCAATCTGCCGCCCGGTTCATTTTGCATGGTGCCGTCCTGGACTTTCGCCGCCACAGGACATGCGATCGAGCACGCAGGGTTGATCCCATGGATTGTCGACGTCGACGGGGAAAGCTGGGCTCTGGAACCCGAGGCGGCGCGCGAACTTCTCCGTGAGGCGCCCAGTCCGGTCTCGGCGGTCATTCCCGTTAGTCCGTTTGGGCGGCCGATTGATTTCGCGGGTTGGAGTTCGTTTCGCGATGAAACCGGCGTGGCGGTGGTGATCGATGCCGCAGCCATGTTCGATACAATCCGGGCCGGCTCCGTCCCCGCCGTCGTTAGTCTTCATGCCACCAAAGTCCTCGGAGTCGGCGAAGGTGGTTTCGTCGTCGATAACGATGCCGGATTCATTCAGGAGTTGCGGAAGCGAGCGAACTTCGGTTTCTGGGGCTCGCGCGAGGCAACCGCTCCGTCCTTCAATGGGAAGATGAGTGAATACAGCGCGGCGGTTGGTTTGGCGGCTCTCGATGGCTGGCCGGCCACCCGCGCCGATTTCGCGCGAGTGGCGGCTGCTTATCGCGATGCCCTTTCCGGTCAGTCGAAAGTCATGCTTCAGGAAGGATTTGGCGAAAGCTGGGTAAGTTCCACGGTCATCGTGGCGGCGGAAGAGTCCGGCGCCGAAGCGGTCGGACGCGCCCTGGCCGCGCAACGAATCGGAACCCGCCGCTGGTGGGGAGGCGGGCTGCATCGCCACTCCGCTTTCGCAAAATTCCCCTGCGGCAAAACCGACCAGACAGAGGAACTAGCGGACAGCGTGATCGGTCTTCCCTGTTGGCGCGATTTGCCTAACGAAAGGATTGGGCAAATCTGCAACATCGTCCTCGCGGCCGCCGGGTGAAGCCGGAAGCAATGGAGGGGCTTGCGAGAACCCCGGCCAGACCGCTCTACGCGACGCCGGCTTACGCCGCCGCCTTTGGGCTCGGGTCGATCGACGTCCAGCCATGGCTAACGGCGTTGCTCACCCGACCAATTCCCCTAACGAATTTGTCTGATGCGCTCGGTTGTTACCCGCTGACGGTCTTTGGACAAAACCCGGACCTGAAAGCAGGCTTGGAACACTTGCGCCAGGCCGATCTGGTGAGCGTCGCTTTGGTGCCCGATCCCCTCACCTCTCCGCCACCGGAAGTTCTGGCTGATGCGTTTGAAGTTTGCCGGCCATTCAAAACTCATTACCTGATCGACCGGGAAGCTGCGCCAGTGCGGTTCACGAAAAATCATCGCTGGTCGGTGCGAAAAAGTCTCGAGCATTGCAGCTTCGAGCAGATCGATCTCCGTGAGCACCTCGCAGTTTGGCAGGAACTTTATCAGCACACTGTGAAGCGACATGCCGTCACCGGGATTCAAGACTTTGCTTCTTCCTATTTCCGCGAGCTGGCCACGATGCCTGCGGTTACGGCGCTGGCCGCGCGGCACGAGGGAAAAATCGTGGCGATCATCCTGTGGGTGCGGAACGGTGAGGTCGTTTACGCGCACCTGGAAGGGGGTTCGCCGGCGGCGTTGCAGACCCACGCTACTTATGGATTAATCGCCGCGGCTAACGAACACTTCGCGGACTGCCGCATCATCCATCTCGGGGGCGCCGCGGGATTCGATGAGGAGGCAGTCCACGGCCTGGCGCATTTCAAGCGAGGCTTTGCCAACCGCGAAGTCACAGCCTACTTTTGCGGCAGCCGTCTCCGCGTCGATCGTTATGCGGCCCTGGCCGAAGTTCGGCCGCAGACTTCGTTTTTCCCAGCCTACCGACAACCATGAGTGAACCAGATTCTTCTTCCAAATCCGACACCGGCGGCGACCTCATCGCGCCGCCACCCGGACGCCCTTACAAATCACTCATCACGCTGGTCGAGAAGTATTTTACCGCGCACGGCGACAGTCACGAGGGTCTCGGTTATCCAAAACCGGATGGCTTTCATGAACGCTACCGCGTCTTCCTCGACGTGATGAAATTGCGCCCGGAAGGCGAGAAGCCAATCAAGCTCCTGGATGTCGGCTGTGCGACGGGTGTGGTGCTGGACGAGATTAAGTCGTTAGGCTTGGAAGGGATTAGTTATCGCGGCGTCGATCTCTCGTCCCTGATGATCGAGAAGGCCCGCGAGAAACACCCGGAAGCGGATTTTGTTCTCGGCGATCCCTTCGATCTCAAGGAGGTCTGGGCAGATCAACCGGACTACGTGATTCTCGGCGGGTTATTCCAATGCCGCCTGCAGATGAGCCAGGAAGAGATGACCGACTACATGGTGCGGATGTTGCGCCTCGCCTTTACGAACTGCCGGCGCGGGATGGTCTTCAACGTGATGTCGGTCCACGTTGATTGGCAGCGCGAAGATCTTTTCCACGTGCCGTTTGATCAGATGGCCGATCTCCTGCAGGCAAATCTCAACCGCAACTACGTCTTCCGCGCCGACTACGGGCTCTACGAGTACGCGGTTTATATTTACAAGTAGCCCTTTGCAGGTGCGCGAAGTCGGCGCTTATAGAACGCCGCTACAATTTTCCCACCAATCGGCCAGGCGTCTTTCCTCAACTACCCGCCCTTGGGACAGGAACTCCCGCGCATCTCCGACTACCGGGAACTGATTCTCGTACTCTTCGCGCAAGCGACCGGATCGAAAGAGCTCGATCCATCTCCGCCAATGCCAGCCGATATTAGGATGGAGCCCCGGATTTTTCGCGAAGTACTCGATCCCGCGTTCGATCTTCTCCTGGAAGGCTTCATAGCTGCGCATCGGCAGATGGAGAATCTCCAGGGAAGACATTTCCTTCAGCTCTTCCGTCGCGCCGACCACATTATGGTCTCCGGTTGTTGTCGTTAGGCGGGATTGCGCGCGGATCATGACTTTCGGAGGAAGCCGGGAAAAGATCCATGGTGAGGAGAGCGGGGCCGATGGATCGGCGAACCGAGTCTCAGTCCGGACGATCTTTAATGTCAGGTGCGTGAGATAGTGAACGCCGGCCGCCAGCGGGCCGATACCCGTCAGGTTGTGGCGCGGGACGCGGATCGCATCGACGCCGCGGGAACGTTCCTCCGCCAGAAGATCCTTTAGATTTTCGGGACCCGTCAGGAATTCGTCCGGATCGAGAAACGAAACCCAGTCCGCTGAGTTCTCCTTCCGGATCGTCGCGAGGATGGCGTTAGATGGATCGTATTCGGCGAAATGATGCGTCGGCAGCGGCATCACCTGAACGCCCCCATCTCGCACGAACGGTTCAAGTCGCTCGAGAGTCCCGTCATCCGAACCGTAGTCGGCGACAAAGATTTTGTCGACGCCGAGCCCGAGATGATAACGGCAAAACTCCGTGGCCAGATCAGCCACGTTGTACATCCCGGAAATGATCGCCCAGCGCATTGGCATCGGCGTCCGAGACCAGCCTTACGCGATCAATTCCCTGACGAGCGCTTTCTCTTCTTTCAGCTCGTTCACGGAGGCGTCGATCTTGGAACGACTAAAGTCATTGATCGGCACGTCCTGGACGACCTCCCACTTCCCGTCCTTGGAGCGGATTGGAAATGAACTGATCAGGTCTTTCTCCACGCCATAGCTGCCGTCGGAACAAACCGCCACACTGTGCCAGTCGCCGCTCTTCGTCTCGGTCGTTAGGCTGCGAACCGTGTCGACGACTGCATTCGCTGCCGAGGCGGCCGAGGACAAACCGCGCGCCTTGATGATGGCCGCGCCCCGCTGTTGCACGGCCGGAATGAATGTTTCCTTCAGCCATCTCTCGTCGTTGATCACCTTGTCGGCGTTCTGGCCGTTGATCTTCGCATTATAGAAATCCGGATACTGGGTCGCGGAATGGTTGCCCCAGATCGTCATGTTGCTCACCACGGTGATGTCGACGCCGGCTTTCTGCGCGAGCTGCGCTTTGGCGCGATTTTCGTCCAGACGCGTCATGGCAAACCAGCGGTCGTTAGGCACGCCCTTCGCGTTATTCATCGCGATCAGGCAATTCGTGTTGCAGGGATTGCCGACAACCAGGACGCGCACATCGGAGGCGGCGTTTTTCTCGATCGCCTTGCCCTGGCCGATGAAAATTTTGCCGTTGATGCCTAACAAATCGCCCCGTTCCATCCCCGCCTTACGCGGGACGCTGCCGACGAGGAGCGCCCAGTTTACGTCGCGAAATCCTTCATCGAGATCGGCCGTCGGCGTGATGCCTTTAAGCAATGGAAGGGCGCAATCGTGCAACTCCATGACAACGCCGTCGAGCGCGCCAAGAGCGGGCGGGATTTCGATGAGCGAAAGGTGAACCGGTTGGTCCGGGCCAAACATCGAACCAGAGGCAATACGAAAGAGCAGCGAGTAGCCAATTTGGCCAGCGGCGCCGGTGACGGCGACTTTGATCGGTGAATTCATCCTTCCCCTCTAGCCGCAGTTATCGGCCTTGTCATCCTAACCAGATGGGGTGCGTCCGGTCCGCTCGAGCAAAGCTCGCACGAGCCGAAGCTGCCGCTGCAGGGCGTGGCCTCGGCCCAGTTTGGTGACGATCGTATGCAGGCGTCGGGTCCAATTGGAACCGCTCGCCGTCCCGGGCACATTGAAGCGCTCTTTGCGGCCGAGGAGATCGGTGATCATGATAAGAGCGATCCACGATTCGCTGCGGAATAGCGCCTCGAAGATGGCCGGATAAAATTCGCGCAGGTAATCGCTCGACTCGTTAGGCGGGGCGATCCCGGCAAACTCCGCCATCTTCGCCAGGTCGTGGCGGGCCTGCTCAGGCGCGTCGGGCTTTTCGAAGGCCGCCTCCCAGAGGGCGCGAACCGGTTTGTGATCGTGGGTCGCAAAAGTAGCGACCGACCGTCGCTCGTAAGCGCTTCCCGGAATGGAGCGATTGTTTTCCGGGGAATTTTCCCACTGCGGAATCTTAAAGCCGGCCATGCCTAACGAACGCAAACTCGGCCGCATGTAATCGGGCACCGTCCCGAGATCCTCCCCCACGACCCGCGTTGCGCCGGACTCCTCGAGCACGACGCGCAGATATTCCTCGCCTTCGCGCCGGTTGGCTTCGCAATTTTCCCAGCTCCGATCGTCGCGCGGGGCGAACTGCGGATCGCGACCGCCGGTCCGGGCGCGCATCTCGTCCCAGTGCAGTGGAAGAAACTCCGCATTCCGCTGCGGTCTCCAGGGAAAGGCATAGATCCGGTAAAATCCGAGGACATGATCGATCCGGAAGAGGTGAAAAATTTCCCGGACTCCGTGAACCCGCTGCCGCCACCAGTCGAAATTGCGGCTTCGCATCACGTCCCAACGATAAAGCGGAATGCCCCAGTTTTGACCCCATTTCTGGGTGAACTCGTCGTCCTTGAAATAAGGCTCGGGCGGAGCGCCACCCGACCAGTCGAGGGCGAAACGTTCGGGATGCACGAAGACGTCGGCACTGTAGTAGCTGACTCCAAACGGAATGTCGCCCATGAGCGCCACGCCCTGCGTCTCGGCGTAGGATTTCACGTCGCGCCATTGCTGGTGCGCGATCCATTGCACGTAGCTTTGAAACGCTCTGCGCTCTTCGATCGAGGCGCGCTCCTTCGGGCCGAGCGATTCGAGCCAGCGGCGCGACGCCTCGATGCTGGAATGCTCGGGTCGCCAGGTGTCCCAAGTCTCGCGCTCCCCGTTGAGCTCCATCAGGACGCGAAAAAGCGTGTAGTCCTCCAGCCAGGATTTTTCTTTTTCGCAGAAGCCGGCACAGTCCGCGGCATCGCCGCGGGTCTGGAACGCGGTAAAAGCCCGTTCGAGAAGCTTCCTTTTTAGTGGCTTCACGATCTCGTATTTCACACTCCCGCGACGGAGTGCGGCGAGGTCGACGCCAGCGGTTATTTCCGCAAATGCTTTTTCCGACAAATCCTCCGGACTCCCCGGCGCGAGGTGGAGCGTCGTCGGTTCGATCGCACGCGAACTGATCGCGTTGTAGGGACTGTTGTCGCCGCCGGTTTCGTTAATCGGCAGAAGTTGGACCAGGCGAAAGCTGATGGCGCGACTCCAGTCGATGAATTCTCGCAAGGCGACGACATCGCCGACGCCGAGATCATCCTCGGTGCGCAGGGCAAAAAGCGGCGCGAGGACGCCGGCAATCTTGTCGTTAGGCGAAAGATTCATTTTTTCCGAAACCCGGCTATTGATCGGAAGGAGGCGAATACCGATTACCTACGCCGGACATTCCAATCCTCGACGAGAGTTGTCGGGATTTCCTTCAGGAAGCGCGACGGGCGCTGGAACATGTCGCCGTAGCCGGCATTGAGACGCATGTGCGGATAGGTGAGATAAAGCTCATCA
>JBBPZW010000097.1:0-3183 GCA_038198475.1 Chthoniobacterales bacterium
GGTTCTGGCTGTTGCGGGTTCGAGTCCCGTTGGCCACCCTTTTCTCATTTCGGAGCAGAGCAATCGCTCTGCGCGACATCCACGGCAGAGGGGCTGCTAAATAGCAGGCATGATCCTGACTCCTGACTTGTCCCGCGATTGCGAGCCGCGAGACGCGCTTGGTTTTTGGCAACGCCTGCTCAACGAGGAAGAGCTGCAACGCTGCGATCCGCTGGAAAAGTTGTTCGTCGATTGTGAGATCATCGCATCGCCGCGCTCGACGGAGTCGATCTTCTCGCGGCCTAACGGCTCTTGCGCTCTTGGGGCGCTTTGCGGAATCAGGCAGCCGGTTTTTGATTGGCGAAACTTCGCGCTTCGTTGTTTCATCCCACCGGGTGCCTGTAGCTCAACCGGATAGAGCTTCTGACTTCGGATCAGAAGGTTGGGGGTTCGAATCCCTCCAGGCACGCGCCTATTGGTAAAGCGCTTCGATCAGGCGGAGGGATTTGGCGTTAGGCAAAACCTGTTGCTCCATCTGGTTCATGGCGTAGGCGAAGGAGAGACGGTTCTGGGGATCGGCAAAGGCGTGGCTCCCGCCCGCGCCGGGATGACCAAAGGCTGAGGTAGAAGAGCCGAACATTCGCGACGTGGCGTCGTCGGGATCTTTCATAAAGCCGGCTGAGAAAGCAGTCGGGAAAAGGAAAACCTGATCCGGGCCGGAGACGAGGGTGGTGGTCATCTGAGCGAGTGTCTCGGCCGTGAAAAAACGTTGTCCGTCCAGGTCGCCACCGTTGGCGAGCATGGCGTAGAATTTCGCGAGTGAACTGGCGCTGCCGATCCCGCCGAGCGAGACCAGCGAGTGCGCGCGATTGGCGGGATAGTTCATCGCGCTGACGGCGTTCAGGCCGCGCGGGGAAGTGAAGACGCGGCGTTGCAGCGAGCCGGGAGTCGTTAGGGTTTTATAGAAAGGGTCGGCCGGCGGTCCGGAAGCTTTTGCTGCGTAAATATTCGCCGCGCGGACATTCTCTTCTTCCGGGAGACCGATCCAGATGTCGAGCTCGAGCGGACCGGCAAATATCTCGCGCCAATAAACACCGAGCAACCGGCCGTCGATCCGGCGCACCAGCTCGTCGAGCAGAAAGCCGAAGGTGCGCGCGTGGTATCCGTGCGCCGTTCCCGGCGGCCAGAGCGGCGTTTGTTTTTCCAAAGCCCTAACGACCGCGGCGTGATCGGTCATCTCGGCTGGCTCATCGAGCGCGGCCAGCCCGGCCTGGTGGGAGAGGAGTTGCGCGAGCGTGATCTCGCCTTTGCCGGCCTGGGCGAATTCCGGCCAGAATTCCGCCACCGGATGCTCGAGCCCGATCGCCCGTTCCTGCAGAAGATGGAGAAGACACGCGCTGCCCAGCCCCTTGGTCGCCGACCAAACGAGGACAATCGTGTCGCTCGTCCACGGCTGTTCCCGATGCGCGTCGCGAAAACCGCCGCGAAGTTCGAGGAGCGAGCGGCCGTTTTGCCAGATGGAAACCGCCGCGCCCAACTCGCCGTAACGGGCAAAGTTTTCCTCAAAGAGCGGCCCGATCCGCGCCGCCAGCTCGTTCGCGCGAAAGATCCTCAAGCCGTCCTTCGCCTAACGAGCGGGTTTAATAATCCCGCACGTAGGGATATTTCGATTCGTTCCCGAGCTCGGGCGGAAATTCGCTGTAGCCGCGGTGAATCCACGGAATATCGCTCCGCAGGACGGGATAATAAGTCCCCTTGTAAACCGGAATCGGCCAGAGCAACGCCTCGTAAAATCCCACCCCGAAACGCGCGAAGGCGCGGCCGGTTCCCTTGATCACGCCGTAGCTGGCCCCGGCGGCATTGCCTTCTTCATTGTTGATCCGTCCGATCGTGACCGGAATCTCCGCCCAGCCAAAAGTCATGTTGGCCAGACCGCGCGCCAGTTTGCGCGTCGGACCGTAATCCGCCGCCGGCGGGTCCTGGATGTCGGCTAACGAACTCGCGGCAAATCCAGCGCAGAGAAAAATCACGAGTGGCAGTTTCATAAGAGCGTCGGGAGTAAATCGGTTCGGCACAGGGATTGCAACACTTCTTTAAGAAGCTTCGGAACCGCCCCGCTTTCTGGTCGCAAAGAGCGAAGCGATGGTGGTCGCGGCCAGGGCGGTCACGATGATGATGAGCGAAAGCCAGCTCGGGATTCTAAACCACCATTCGACCAGCATCTTGAGGCCGACGAAGCAGAGAATGATCGCCAGACCGTAGCGCAGGAAAACAAACCGGGCCACGAGATGGGCGAGGAGAAAATAGAGCGAACGCAGGCCGAGGATGGCGCAAATATTTGAGGTGTAGACGATGAAGGTGTCGCGGGTAATCGCGAGCACGGCGGGAATCGAGTCGATCGCGAAAACCAGGTCCATGACCTCGATCACGATCAGGACGAGCGCGAGCGGGGTGAGCACCCGTCGGCCTCGGACGAGGGCGATGAATTTTGGGCCGTGATAATCGCTCGTCACCGGCAACATTCGCCGGACAATGCGCAGGATGAAGTTTTGCTCCAGGTTGATCGGCTGCGATTTCCCAAACAACATTCGAAACCCGGTGATGACGAGAAAGGCGCCGAAGAGATAGAGGACGAAGTGGAAGCGCGAAACCAGCGCCACGCCCAACCCAATCATGGTCGCCCGCATCACGAGCGCGCCCAGGATTCCCCAGATCAAGACCCGGTGCTCGTAGCGGGGCGGGACGCGGAAATAGGCGAAGATGAGGCCGAAAACGAAAATATTATCAACGCTGAGCGAGTACTCGATCAGGTACCCGGTGAAGAAATCGACCGCCTGGTCCGCCCCCTGCCACCACCAGACAAAGACGTTGAATCCTAACGAAAGCCCGATCCAGACCAGACTGCGCCGCACGGCACTGGGCAGGCTGATGCGATCATGCCCCCGGTCGGTGAAAAGATCGACGGCCAGCGCGATCAAAACCCCAAGATGAAAGGCGATCCAAAACCAGATGCTGACCAACACGAGGCGCTAGGTTTCCACGAGTGGCGGGGACGGGCAATCGGAATCAACACCGCCCGTGGTTTGCGACGAGCGACGCCTCGTGCATCATTACCTCCCCACATTTTTATGGATGCTGAACTGCAAAAGTTGGTCGACGCCGGAAAGCTCACAGCCGCTGGCGCGGAACAGCTCGACCAACTCA
>JBBPZW010000098.1:0-9455 GCA_038198475.1 Chthoniobacterales bacterium
CGGTCAAGACGGGCGACAGCTTCTTCGTCCCGAGCGGGCGATTGCATGCGATCGGCGGCGGGAACGTGATCGTTGAGATCCAGGAAAATAGCGACACCACCTACCGGGTTTACGATTGGGCGCGGACCGACGCCGGCGGCCAGCCGCGCACCTTGCACATCGAGCAGGCCATGCGCTCGATCGATTTCACCGACTTCGAGCCGCAACTCGTTAGGCCGAACGACGAATTGATCGTTCACTGCCCGCATTTCACGGTCGAGAAGTGGGACCTCCGGGCCCCTCGCCCGGCGAACGACCGCCCCGCCTACGCGCTTTTCTTTTGCCTCAACGGCGCGGTGGAAACGACGGGGGTTCATATCCAGCCCGGCGACTTCTTCCTCGTCCCCGCGACGGCCCATGCAGCGCCGCTCCAGCCGCGGGCGCCCGGGACCACCTTGCTGCGCATCACACAGCCTCCGGCCTAACGACCCTACAGAGCCAGCCCGCGCGGACGCCGAATCGGTTGCGGACCGAGCGGCTGCGCGCCGTCGATTTTCCAGCCGTCCGCTTCCGCCGTAAAACTGTAGAGATACCCGCGCATCGCCCCGTCCGGCGTGGTCAGGAACACCTGGGCGTAAGCCGAGCCGCCGTTCACATAGACGTTGCCGAACTCGATCCGTTGCGCCTCGGTCATGGAGGAAAAGTCGCGCCGGATCATAAACTCGAACTGCTGCGGGGAGAACTTCTGCTGCACCCCGGAGGCGGCGTGGCGATAAGCCCCGTCGAAATTATCGGAGCGCAGGTCAGCGATCTGCTGGTGGACAAGCGAATAGAGTTCCTTCGCGGCCGGCGCGGGCGTTCCGAGCCGGTGCAGATGAGTGATCACGATCGCCACGCCGCAGAGCGCGAAGAAGAAAAGGAGGAGTGCAACCTTGAGCGGCCGGTTCATCGTCAGGCCCGGGCCGGGTCGATCCGGCGGAGGTATTGGTAAGAGTAAATACCGCTGCTGTGTCCGTCGCCCCAGGTCGGTTGGAGGGCGTAGCCGCCGACCAGGGTCCAGCCGCGCAGCTCGAAGCTTAGGTCGGTGTATCTTACCTCCGGCCTAACGACGTCGCCCATCACATCCGGTTCCCCGCCGCAGGCGGCACAGGGGCAGGCGGTGCGGAGGAAACGCACCGGGAGAAAAGTCTCGCTCCCGTCATTCCACTCGATCGCCAGCTCGCTGCCGATCTGCTCGATATTCTTTGGCTCGAGACGCACGGAGAGATCCTAGCAACGATTCCTTCCCGAGAGCAACCTTTCCCGCACCGCGCCTTTCGCTATGTTCCGTCCTTCCAACATGAGCGAACGCCGTAAACCGTACCCATTCGACATCCTCGAGCCGAAATGGCAGGCCCTTTGGGAGGAACGCAACGTTTTCCATGCCCCCAACCCCGGCGAGGCCGGCTTCGACCCGGCGCGGCCGAAATACTACGTGCTCGACATGTTCCCCTACCCCAGCGGCACCGGCCTGCACGTCGGGCATCCCGAGGGCTACACCGCCACCGACATCGTCGCCCGCTACAAGCGCTTCCGCGGCTTCAACGTCCTCCACCCGATGGGCTGGGACGCCTTCGGATTGCCCGCGGAGCAATACGCCATTCGCACCGGACAGCATCCCGAGATCACCACGGCGCAGAATATCGCGCATTTCAAGAAGCAGCTGAAACGCATCGGGTTCTCCTACGATTGGGAGCGGGAGGTCAGCACAGCCGATCCGCGCTTCTTCCGCTGGACGCAATGGATCTTTCTCCGGATCTACCACTCCTGGTTTAACCCGGAGACGCGGCGGGCTGAACCGATCGCCACCTACCAAGGCGACGATCCCGATAGCGTGCGGCTGGCTTATGTCGCAGAGGTGCCGGTGAATTGGTGCCCCGAGCTCGGCACCGTGCTGGCTAATGAAGAAGTGATCGACGGCAAGAGCGAGGTCGGCGGTTTCCCGGTCGTGCGGCGCCCGATGCGGCAATGGATGCTCCGCATCACCGCCTATGCCGAGCGGTTGATCGACGAACTCGAACCGCTCGATTGGCCCGAGGGCATCAAACTTTTGCAGCGCAACTGGATCGGGAAAAGCGAAGGCGCCGAGGTAAAGTTCGCGGTCGCGGACCGGGACGAAGCGATCGCCGTTTTCACCACCCGACCCGATACCCTTTACGGTGCCACCTACATGGTCCTCGCGCCAGAGAACCCGTTCGTCGATCGACTGACGACCAGCGAGCAACAGGCCGCCGTCGCCGCCTACCGGGCCGAAGTCTCGGCCAAGAGCGACCTAGAGCGGACCGACCTCGCGAAGGATAAGTCCGGCGTCTTCACCGGCGCGTATGCGGTTAACCCCACCAACCAAGAGCGCATCCCAATCTGGATCGCCGATTACGTGCTCATGGGCTACGGCACCGGCGCGATCATGGCCGTGCCCGCGCACGACGAGCGCGATCTCGAGTTTGCCCGCCAATACGGGCTCGAGATCCGGGAAGTGGTGGCAGAAAGTCCGGGGAGCGCACGCGACTCGCGTGCTGGAGCTGGCGACTCGCCTGCGACTGTTCCCCCTGGTTCCATCCCGGGGGGGACGTTTCCGGCGGGGTCGCCGGAAACAGCACGCGAGTCGCGTGCGCTCCCCACGCTGGGAGATGGCTGCGCCATCAATTCGCCGGTCATAGATGGGCTTCCCACTTCCGAGGCGAAACACCGCATCACCGCCTGGCTGGAAGAGCAGGGCCTTGGCCGGCGCACGGTCAATTACAAGCTGCGCGACTGGCTTTTCTCCCGGCAGCGTTATTGGGGCGAGCCCTTCCCGATCGTCTGGCGGGACGGAAAACACGAGACCATTCCTGAGACCGAACTGCCGCTCGTGCCGCCCCCGCTCGATGATTTCAAGCCCACCGGCAGCGGCGAGCCTCCGCTTGCCCGGGCGCAAGACTGGGTCCGATACTCGGACGCCGCCTCCCGCGAGCTCAACACCATGCCGCAATGGGCCGGCTCCTGTTGGTACTACCTCCGCTTTTGCGACCCCGGCAACAGCGGGCGTTTTGTGGGGCACGTGGCCGAAAGATATTGGATGGGTGGAGCGAAAAATGAGTCCGAGGGTACGCCAACTGTCTCCAAGGGTGCGGCAACTATCCCGAACAATTCTGCCTCCAGCGTCCGCGGAGGAGTCGACCTCTACGTGGGCGGCACCGAGCACGCCGTTCTCCACCTCCTTTATGCCCGGTTCTGGCACAAGGTGCTCTTCGATCTCGGGCAGCTCTCGACCTTGGAGCCGTTTCAGCGGCTGGTGAACCAGGGGATGATCCTCGGCGAGGACGGTCGCAAAATGTCGAAACGCTGGGGCAACGTGATCGATCCCCTCGACGTGATCGCGGAATACGGCGCCGATGCGTTCCGCTGCTACGAGATGTTCATGGGCCCACTGGAGCAGATGAAGCCCTGGAGCATGACCGGGGTGGAAGGCGTCTCGCGCTTCTTGGCAAGGGTCTGGCGGCTGGTGATGGAGGAAAACCAGGAGGGCCAATGGCTGCTCTCCGAAACCGTGCAAGCGGTCGAGCCGACCCGGTCGCAGCTCAAGGTGATTCACGCGACGATCAAGAAGGTCGGGGAAGACATCGAGGCGCTGTCGTTCAACACCGCCATCGCCCAGATGATGATCTTCGTGAACGCCTTTACAAATCCGGGGAGCGCACGCGACTCGCGTGCTGTTTCCGGCGACCCCGCCGGAAACTCCTTGCGCGGAAGCCCAGAGGTCGCCGGCGAGTCGCCGGCTCCGGCACGCGAGTCGCGTGCGCTCCCCGGAATCCGCTCGTTCCCGGTCGCCTCTTTGCGGACACTGCTCGTTCTTCTCAATCCTTTCGCGCCGCATCTGACTTCGGAGCTTTGGGAAACGTTAGGCGCGAAGTTTCCGATCTCGCCTGCCGTGATCACCGAGCACGCCTGGCCAGAATATCGCGAGGAATACCTCATTGAAGATGAGGTCGAAATTCCGCTTCAGGTGAACGGCAAAGTGCGCGATCGCGTCACTGTCCCGATCGACGCGACCAGCGCCGACCTGGGAGCAATCGCTCTCGCCAACACGCGCGTGCAGGAATTCATCGCCGGCAAAACGGTGCACAAGGTGGTCGTGATCCCGAAAAAGCTGGTCAACGTCGTCGCTAACTAATAGACCGGAGGAATCATGCTGAAGGAATTCAAGGAGTTCGCGGTCAAAGGCAACGCGGTCGACCTCGCGGTCGGCGTCATTATCGGGGCGGCGTTTGGCGGCATCGTCACATCGCTGGTCAAGGATATCCTCATGCCGCCGCTCGGCCTCGCGACGGGCGGGCTGGATTTCTCCAACCACTTTTTCGTCCTCAAAGCGGGGGCGGATGGCTTAACCAACTACGCCACTCCCGCGGCCGCCGCGGCGGCCAAGGCGGTGACGCTGAACTACGGAAACTTCATTACGGTGCTGATCAATTTCATCATCGTGGCGTTCTTCATTTTCCTCGTCGTGCGCGCGATGAATAAGCTGAAGCGGCCCGACCCGGGTACGGCGCCTACTTCCAAGGATTGTCCGGCCTGCGCCATGACTATCCCGGTGAAGGCGACGCGCTGCCCGCATTGCACGACCGAGCTAGCGGTGGCCTAGGCTGCGGCACGGTTGGCGTCGATCCGCAGGACGCGGCGCGGCGAGCAGAGCCAGATCCGGCTCTGGCCGTCGTCGTCCCAGGTCACGCCGTTAGCCCAGGGTGAGAAAGCGGGCAGGATCCAACGCTGGGCGGTGTCAGTCTCCTGTTGGATGAAGGCCGGAAACTTGAGCCGCAGCCCGGCGCCGTCGGCGATGCTCGCCGCCGGATGATGGTGGCCGATGATGCAGATGCGGTCGGTCGGTTCCGGCTCGCAATGGCCGTGTTGGAAAACAAAATCCGGCGTCTCCCAGCGGGGCACAAACTCGATCACGCGGGCGACGTGGCGATCGTGGTTGCCGGCGAGAGCGATGACTTCGCAGTGTTTGCGTAAGCGGGCGAGGAGGTCCTGCGCGGGAGCGGCGGAGGCGTTGTCGTGGACGAGGTCCCCAACGATGAGCAGTCGGCGCGGTTGGTATTCACCGAGCAGCTCGATGAGGCGATCCTCGACCGAGGTCATGCCCCAGAGCGGCACCAGACGGCCGGCGGCGCGCTGGCTGAGCTCGTAACCGAAGTGCAAATCGGCCACCGCCAGCCAGCGTTCGGTCTCGTGGAAGAGGGCCAGGCGGCCATCCAGGAGGACGTTAGGGGCAATGGCGACGCGGCCGGTGGCGAGGTTGGACATGCAAGGTGCGGCCGGAAATTACTGCTTGCCATCGGCACCATCAACCGGTAAGCAGGCGACTTCCGCCAAATGACGAATCCACTGAGACTTAGCCTCGTGGGTGCGCTGGCTCTCCTAACCAGTTGCGCCACCCAGCACCCGACGATCACCGACACCGGCGCTCCTGCCCGGCGGATCAGCAAGGTGCGCACGACCGCTTATACCCACACCGAAGCAGGCGGAGGGAGAAACGCCATCGGCACGCGGCTCGCCGGCAAGAACGTGAAGAGCGCGGCGGCCGACTGGTCGCGTTGGCCGCTCGGGACCAAGTTCCGCATCGTGGATACCAACGAGATCTTCCAGATCGATGACTACGGCGGCGCCCTCATCGGCACCGAAACGATCGACCTTTACAAGACGAACCGGTTCGCGATGAAGAAATGGGGCGTGCGCAAAGTGGACATCGATGTCCTCGAATGGGGTTCGCCGGAAAGAAGCCTCGCCGTCCTCGCCCCGCGCAAAAACAACCCCCGCGTGCGCCAGATGATCCTCGCCCTTTCCAAGGAAGGCCGGCCCGACTTCCGGCAGTTCTAGCGCGGACTTTCTTTTGACAGCCGCGCCGCCCGCCGCACCTTCCGCGGATGAAAATCTTTGTCGTTGGCGGGGCCGGCTACATCGGCAGCATCTGTGTTGAACTCCTGCTCGATGAAGGCCACGAGGTCATCGTCTTCGACAACCTGACCGAGGGCCATCGCCGCGCGGTTGATGAGCGGGCGGCGTTTATCGGCGGCGACCTTGCGCGGCGGGAGGAGATCAGCAACGCGCTCCGGGAGACGAAGCCGGAAGCGGTCATGCACTTTGCCGCCAACGCGCTCGTCGGGGAGTCGATGCAGAACCCGTCGAAGTATTTCCGCAACAACGTCGGGGCCGGGATCAATCTCCTCGATGCGATGCTCGAGGCGGGGGTAAATCGGTTCGTCTTTTCCTCCACCTGCGCCACCTTTGGCCCGCCCGACCGGGTTCCGATCGACGAGACGCTCCCGCAACGGCCGATCAATCCCTACGGCGAATCGAAGCTGATGTTCGAGAAGGTGCTGCGCTGGTATGACGAAATCCACGGGCTGAAGTTCGTCTCCCTGCGTTACTTTAACGCCGCCGGGGCGACGGCGAAGTTTGGCGAGGATCATCGCTGCGAGACGCATCTCATCCCGAACGTCCTCAAGGTCGCGCTCGGCCAGAAACCACAGGTCGAAATTTATGGGACCGATTACGAAACGCCGGATGGCACCTGCATCCGAGATTACATTCACATTCTCGATCTTTCCCGCGCGCACATCCTCGCGCTCGGCGCGAAGGAGAGCGCTTTTTACAATCTCGGCACCGGCGGCGGCGCGAGTGTGCGCGAGGTGATCGACGTCTGCCGCGAGGTGACCGGAAAGGAAATTCCCGTGGTCGAGAAACCGCGCCGGCCGGGAGATCCGCCGCGGCTCATCGCCGCTTCCGAGAAGATCAAGCGCGAGCTAGGCTGGAAACCGCAGTTCGAAAATACCCGCGCGATCATCGAGAGCGCCTGGCAGTGGCACCTGAAGTTCCCCGACGGCTACGGCGATTAACGCCGCTTCGCATTGGCCGTCCGCCGAACGAAAATTGCAGGGCAAGCGCATCGCCTGTCGCGGGCGTTTTTTTGGCGGAAGCAGGCGGGGCTGCATGGTAGGGCGAGACTCCGTCGAGCCTGAAGGTTGGGCCCGCCTTACCACCAATCGTTTTCCCACCGGCTGGACGGGGTCTCGCCCTACCAGCGCTCGACCCCTCCGGTGCGCGAAAAGAAAACGCCCGCGAACACACGGTTCGCGGGCGCTTCAATGATCGAATCAGTCGATCGAACGCGACTGGTTAGGGAGTGGTGGTGGTCGTCGTCGTCGTCTCTTTCTTGTAGTAAGAGATTGGCTTTTCGAGGGTCACCTTCGTGATGACCATGCGATCACCTTCCTTGGTGTAGGTGTAATGCACCGGCATGTCGGGCTTCAGCATCGACATCTCAACCGTCGCACCCGTCGGGTCGACTACGGTGGTGTCTTTGCTGTAGTAATACTTGACCGGTTCCGCGCTCGCCGCCGAGCGGAACATCATGTAGTCCGATCCCGGCGAGTAGGTCGTGATCGTGCCTGTGCCGTCCATCGTGCTCGTGCTCGTGGTCGCACTGGTGCTGCCGGTCGTCGTGCCGGTGGTGACCGAAGTCCCCGTGCTGACACCGGCGTTGGGGTCCGTGGTCACAGTGGTGGAGGTTTGCGCCAGGGCAGTTCCCAGGGTGAGGGCGCAGATGGCCCCGGCCGCGAATAATTTAGTGAATGTGTTTTGTTTCATGTTTGTCCTTTGGTTGTGTTGAACGGATGATCTCCGTCGTGCTTGTTTCCGACTCGTCCCAGCCGTTGTTTATTCACACCCAATTCGTAAAAGACCAGATACGCGGTTGCCTTGGCCGCAGCGAGCGCACCTGATTTCCATGCAACCACTTCCCGGTTTTCGCGACTTTTTGCCCGACGACTGCGCCTTCCGCTACGCCCTCTTTGCCCGCTGGCGCGAGGTCTGCCGCGGTTATGGTTTTGTGGAATGGGACGCGCCCGTCCTTGAGTCGACTGAGCTTTACACAAAAAAAAGCGGCCCCGAAATCGTCGGCCAGCTTTTCAATTTCACCGACAAAGGCGAACGCGAAGTCGCCATGCGCCCGGAACTCACGCCCAGCCTGGCCCGCGTCGTGGCCGCGCATGAGCGCGCATTTCGCAAGCCGCTGAAGTGGTTCTCCCTTCCGCAATGTTTCCGTTACGAGAAACAGCAGCGCGGCCGGCTGCGCGAGCATTTCCAGCTCAACTGCGACTTGATCGGCGACGCCTCGGCGGCCGCCGATGTCGAGGTCATCGCGCTCGCGATCGATCTCCTGCGCGGCTTCGGTTTCACGGCGAGTAACTTTGTCGTTAGGCTGAGCGACCGCGAATTTTGGACCGATCTCCTGCGCGAACAAAATGTGCCTGACGAGCGCTGGAGCGAACTCCTCCAGGTGATCGACAAAAGCGAGCGCGAGCCGCGGGAAAAAACCGCCGAGCGCCTCGGTCCGCTGGCAGCGGCGGTTTTCGACGTTCTCGACGGAGGCGGCCGGAGCGAGAAGCTGGAAGCACTCGTTAGGGAACTGGACGCGCGCGGCTTGGCCGAATACGTGAAGATCGATCTCTCCATCGTCCGCGGGCTTGCTTATTACACTGGCGTGGTCTTCGAGGTTTTCGATCGCGCCGGTGCGCTGCGCGCGATCGCGGGCGGCGGCCGATACGACAATCTCATCGCGCAATTGAGCGACGGCGCCGTCTCCCTCCCGGCGGTTGGCTTCGCGATGGGCGACGTCGTGCTCGGGGATTTGATCAAGGAGACACCGGAAATTTTCGCGCGCCTCGCTGACGTCGTGAGCCGGCAAAGCGCGCTCGATATTTACCTCGTGATCGCAAAGGAAGAACGCCGACCGGAGGCGATGCGGCAGCTCCAGCAACTGCGCGATGCCGGTTGGCGAGTCGATTGTCCACTCGCCGCCGCCAAAGTCGGCAAACAATTCCAGGCTGCCGAAGCAGGGGGCGCGAAGATTACCCTGCTTTACGGCGACGAATGGCCGTCTGTAAAAATGAAAACGCTCGCCACCCGCGAAGAAGTGCTCGTGCCTAACGAAGAGCTGCTTCAGCGCCTCGGCTGTAGCCGAGGGCGCTGACCCCGGTTGGTCAGGGGTCTTTCCCCACCGGGGTCGACGCCCCTGGCTTCAACATCCCGCGCTTGCGCCTTTCCTTCCATCGCCCAAACTGACGGCTCGCCACATGTATCGCACCCATCACTGCAACGCCCTCCGCGCCACTAACATCGACGAGCAGGTCAAGCTCGCGGGCTGGGTGCATTCGCGGCGCGACCACGGCGGGGTCATTTTCATCGACTTGCGTGACCGTGAAGGCCTCACTCAAGTCGTCTTCCGACCGGAGGAGAACGCCGAGGTCGCGAAAGCGGCGCATCATTTGCGCGATGAAGACGTCATCCAGGTGGAAGGCCGCGTCGCACCGCGCCTCCCGGGAACGGAAAATCCAAAACTGGAGACGGGCGAGATCGAAGTCCTGCCCAGTCGCCTGACAATCCTGAATCGCGCCGAA
>JBBPZW010000099.1:0-12463 GCA_038198475.1 Chthoniobacterales bacterium
GCGAAGGCGTCCTCGCCTTCGCGGATTTTGCCTTGGCCTTGCTGGCAGGCAACGCTCCCCTCTCTCTTCCGGGGCAAAGTTCATCGCCGCGAGACGCGTCGACCAGCACGCGGGACGCGCGCGCTACCCGGAAAAGGCGGTCCGCCCTCCCTCGTTGTACCAGTCCTCGCTCTGGCGGTGCATGACACGCTCCAGGAGAAGCCCCGCAATCCCGCTCATCCATTATCCTTCTTAACTTAGTGCCATTTAGGGCCGGCCCCTGACTCTTCATTAGCAATCGGTTATCCGGTCACCACTGACTCAACCGATAGCTATCGCAGAGTGACGCGCCTCGCTCGTGACGCGATCCCATTCGCCACGACCGAGAGATTGCTCTTCCCGGCTTCGGCGCCGAGCGGAACGTCAAAGGTCGTGGTAACGATCGTGCTCCCGGTAGTTTTGATAACATAGTGTGGACTGCCTTGGACCCGGATCACCGATCGGGTCGCAGGCGGAGCATGCTGTCGAGAATGTCATCTTCTTGGCAAGCTTAAAGTGTGCTCTCGGGCGAGCTTTCCGAGCACCGATTCGTTTCGGTGTGCCGCCGCAGACGGAATGGGCGTTCGCGCCGGTTGATTTCGGCGCAACGACGATCACTTTGGAGACCTGCCGGCGATACCAATGTGGTATCAGCCGGTCATCATGAAAGCCGATCTCCTGCTCAATATCGCCGACTACGCGCGCGGGGCGCAGAAGACGCTCCAGCCGGATGCTTTCGATTACTACGAGGGCGGAGCGCTCGATGAGATTACTCTGCGGGAGAATACCGAAGCTTGGGCGAAGTTGAAACTCTATTACCGGGTCCTGACTGGCGCCGGAACTCGCGACCTCCGCACAACCGTGCTCGGCCAGCCCGTCTCGATGCCGATCCTTGTCGCGCCGACGGCTTTCCACAAACTGGCCTGCCCGGCGGGTGAGCTCTCCTCCGCGCGGGCAGCGAAGGCAGCTGGCACATTGTTCATTCTCAGCTCGCTCTCGAATACCGCGATGGAATCGGTTTTCGCCGAAGCGGGCAACCCGCGCTGGTTCCAGCTCTACATCTACAAGGATCGCGCGACCACGCGCGAGCTCGTGCGACGGGCTGAGGCGGCCGGCGCGGAGGCGATCGTGCTGACGGTGGACGCGCCGGGTTTAGGCACGCGGGAGCGTGATATGCGGAGTAGCTTTCGCCTGCCCGACGGGCTCACGGTAGAAAACCTTTGCCCGTTAGGCAAAGGCGAAATGCCCGAGGTGGCGGGCTCCGGATTGGCCGCCTATGTACGGGAAAATTTCAAGGAAAACCTCGGGTTCGATGACCTGGATTGGTTATGCCAGTCGACCCGCTTGCCCGTGGTCGTAAAAGGGGTATGCCGCGGGGACGACGCGCGCCGGGCCGCGGAGCACGGGGCGAAGGCGGTGGTCGTTTCCAATCATGGCGGACGCCAACTCGATACCGCGCCCGCGACCTGCGAAGTGCTGCCGCACGTGGTCGAGGCAGCGGGCGATCTTTGCGAGATCTATGTCGACGGCGGGATTCGGCGCGGAAGCGATGTGCTAAAAGCGATCGCGCTCGGAGCGCGCGCGGTGCTGGTGGGAAGGCCGGTGCTCTGGGGTTTGTGCGTTAACGGCGAAGAAGGCGCGCGGCGGGTGCTCGAGATTCTGCGTCGAGAGTTGGACGAAGCGATGCTGCTGTGCGGCTGCGCGAACCTGGGCGAGATCGATTCTTCGCTCCTGCGCCCGTGAGGAAGTCGGAAATGGTGGGCAGGAGTGGATTCGAACCACTGAAGGCGTAAGCCAGCGGATTTACAGTCCGCCCCGTTTGGCCACTTCGGTACCTACCCGTCGCACCCGATTTGCGAGCGTTTGATATAGGCTCGCTCGCCCACGGTCGCAACTGTTTTGCCGCTGTTGTAGGCTCCCCGCCATCATGCATACGCCACCCGCTCTTCCGGCCCTGACCGCCCCGCAACGCGACCAGTTTTGGCCCGCCCTGCCCTACAACGAATGGCAGGACACGGCCGAGACGCTGCACATGTGGACGCAGATCGTCGGCAAGATCCGCCTCGCCTTGAGCCCGTCGATCAACCACTCCTGGCATGTCACCCTTTACCTGACGCCTCGCGGCCTAACGACATCGCCGATTCCGCACGGATTTCATACCTTCGAGATCGAGTTCGATTTCATCGGGCACGAATTGCGGATCGTGAAAAGCGATGGCGCAGCGCGCTCGCTCCCGCTCCGCGCACAATCGGTCGCGGAGTTCTACCGCGCAGTCATGGAAGCGCTGCAGGCGCTGGAGTTGTCGGTGCGGATCGATCTCATGCCTAACGAGATCAAAGATCCGATTCCGTTTGATCAAGACGAGACCCATCGCGCCTACGATCCGGAATATGCCAACCGGTTCTGGCGCGTCCTCCTGCAATCGGATCGTGTCCTGAAAAAATTCCGGTCGCGCTTCTGCGGCAAATGCAGCCCGGTGCATTTTTTCTGGGGCAGCAACGACCTCGCGGTAACGCGATTCTCCGGCCGACCGGCGCCCCCGCATCCAGGCGGAATCCCGCATTTGCCCGATAGCGTGACACGCGAAGCCTATGCGCAAGAAGTGAGCAGCGTGGGCTTTTGGCCGGGCAACGCGGCCAGCCCGACCCCGCTTTATTATTCCTATGCCTACCCGGAGCCACCGGGTTTTGCGGAGGCAAAGGTGCAGCCGGCGGCGGCGAGCTACTACGCGCCCTTGCATGAATTCGTCCTTCCGTACGACGCGGTCCGGCGGCCGCAGTGCCGGATGACGCGCTCCTCGTTTTGGCGCAGAGCACTTACGACGCCGCTTCGACCTGCGGCAAATGGGACCGCACCGCGCTCGAAGAAGCCACGCTCAAGCCGCCAGTCGCGCTGCTCTAGCCGGGATCGGCTACAAGGCGTCGAGCCAACGCTTGGCGAGGACCAGTTCGGTGTTCGTTAGGGCGTGGCCGGCTTCAAAAAAATGAGCCGTCACCTCCGCCCCGGCATCGTTGAGCATTTCCGCCAGGCGCTCGGTATTGAGGCGCGGGATGAGCGGGTCCTGGTTGCCGCCGGCGATCCAAATCCCTACTCCGCTCAGGTCGGGCAACTCCTCCGGTTGGAAAGGAACCATCGCGCGCAGGAGCATTGCCGTCCGCAACACTTCCGGATGGCGCAGGAGAATGCTGGCGGCAATGTTGGCGCCGTTGGAATAGCCAACCGTCACCGTTTTCGTGCGATCAAAGCGATATCTCGTCGCCGCCTGCCTAACGAAATCGGCCAGGCGTCCGTTTGCACCTGCAAATCCTCCAGGTCGAAGACTCCCTCCGCCAGCCGGCGAAAGAAACGCGCGTTTCCATTCTCCGATAATTTCCCGCGCGGGCTGAGGATGGCGGCGGCCGGATCGAGCTGGCGCGCAAGCGGAATGAGCTGCTGTTCGTCGCCACCGGTGCCGTGAAGCATGAACAGCGTTCGCTCCGACGAGCCGGGGAATGAACTGATGAACAAACCCGAGCTCAGTCATGCCTCAATAGATTCGGCGATCGTCGCGACGACTTCCTGCTGCATCTCGCGGGTCAACTCCGGATAGATCGGGAGAGCGAGCGTTTCCTGCGCCGCCTTCTCCGTTTCCGGGAAATCTCCTGCGTGATAGCCGAGCGGCTCGAAGCATTTCTGCTCATGCAAACCGAGCGGATAATAAATAGCCGAGCCGATGCCGCGTCCCGCAAGATGCTTTTGCACCGCATCCCGTTGTGGCGTGCGGATGACGTACTGATGATAGATATGATGATTCGTTAGGCCACGATCCCGGTAAGGCTCCGCCGGGAGGGTTACCTTGTTCGTCAGGCCGCGATCCCGGAATTCTTCCCGGTAGATATCCGCCACCCGGCGCCGCGCGGCTGACCACTCGTTGAGATAGGGCAGCTTGACCTTCAGGATGGCCGCCTGGATTGCGTCGAGCCGGAAATTGCCGCCGATGACATGATGAAAATAGCGCGGCTCCATCCCGTGCTGGCGATAAATGCGAAAGCGTTCGGCCAATTCCTCGTCATCAGAAACGATCGCGCCCGCATCGCCGGCCGCGCCGAGGTTCTTCGAGGGATAAAAGCTGAAATAACCAGCCGCGCTCATCGTTCCCGCCTGCCGGGCCCGGCCAGCCTTCGCCGGATATTCCGCCCCGATCGCCTGGGCCGCGTCCTCGATCACGGTGAGCGAATAAGCGGCTGCGATCTCGTTAATCTTGTCCATCTCGCAGCACAGACCGAAGAGATGCACCGGCACAATCGCGCTCACCACATGACCCGCGGCATCGATCCATTGGCCCTCGGAATTTCGCTGACAACGGGCGAGGAAATCAGCGATGGCGGCGGGCGAAATATTGAAAGTGGCCGGGTCGATATCGACGAAAACCGGCGTCGCCCCGACCCGGGCGATACAGCCGGCGGTCGCGAAAAAGGTGTAGGCAGTCGTGATGACGGCGTCGTTAGGGCCGATTTCCAGCGCCATCAGGATATCGAGCAGGGCATCCGTCCCGGAGGAGACGCCGATGGCCTGCCGCGCGCCGCAGTAGTCGGCCAGCGCGCGCTCAAATTCCTCGACCTTGGGTCCGAGGATGAAACTCTGCGTGCGCAGAATTTCGTCCAACTCCTGGCGAATCGGTTCCGCCAACAGCCGGTATTGTTCGCTCAAGTCGAGCAAGGGCACGCGCATGGGCTACCGAAGCATGGCTGGCACGCTCTGGCGAGTTTCCGTCGCTCCGCCGGCCACTGGTGCAAGGCCGAAATGGTCGTGTTCCAGTCGTTGACCGCAGAGAATCAATCAGTTAACCTCCGCGCGTGGGTCTCATCCGCACGCTCTTTTGGTTCGCGCTCTTTGTGTTTTTCACCTTCTGCTTTGTCGTGCTTTTTGAGTATGGCCCCAGTGACTTCGTTCCCGGTTTCCAGAAGGAGGGACAGCGGGTCACCAACTTCGTCCAGGAAACCATTCATCCGGCGAAGAAAAAAGCGGACGACGTAAAGCCCTAACGAATCGTCGTCAGGCGACGAATTCGAGCTCGGGCGCCGCCGGGACGTAGCCGCGCTCGCTGCCTTCGCGCAGAAATTCGCGGATCGCCTGGCGCCCGCTTTCGCCGTAATCGCGCGTGTAATCATTCACATACATGCCGATGAATTGGCCCGCCAAAGCCGCGTCCATGTCGCGCGCGTAGGGCAGCGAATGGCGCACGGCCGCTTCGCGATGGGCCAGTCCGTAGTCAATGCTCTGGCGAATGATCTCGGAAAGATCGCGCTGGACCTCGGGGGTGAGACCCTTACGCAGGACATTCCCGCCTAACGGCAGCGGAAGACTCGTCCTGTTTTTCCACCACTCGCCGAGATCGAGCAGTTTCCGGAAGCCGGCGGTCGCGTAAGTGAGCTGGCCCTCGTGAATGATGAGGCCAACCGCGGCGCGTCCTGATTTCACCGCGTCGAAGATCTGGTCGAAAGGCACCACGACATGCTCGAAGTCGCCGAGGTAAAGCTGGAGCGCGAGATAGGCACTCGTCATTTTACCGGGGACAGCGATGAGCCGGCTGCGCAGCGATTCCCGCAACTCGTTAGGCGAAGCAGCCGTCGGTGCGCCCGGATCAGTCGCGACCAGCATCGGGCCGTAGCCATCGCCCATGCTCGCGCCGCAGGAGAGAAGCGCATAACGATCGCTCACATAAGCGTAGGCGTGGATGGAGATGGCCGAGATATCGAGTTCGGCGCGCATGGCGCGTTCGTTCAGCGTCTGGATGTCTTCGAGGCGGTGCTCAAATTCATAACCGCGCAGGTCGATCTTGTGCTCGGCCATGGCGTAAAACATAAAGGCGTCATCCGGATCCGGTGAATGCCCCAACGTGAATACGCGCGCGCTTTGCAATGACATGGCGACGAGGCTAAACGGAGGCACCGGACCGCGCAACGGACAGCCGGATGCGCGGACCAGCTTTGCGTCTCTCGCGTGGTCGGGTTAAGCGTTCCCTTCGTGCACCCATTCGCGACCAGCCAACAGCTCGCCTGCCCGGATTGCGACGCGCTTTTTGAACTTCCCTCGCTCGAGGTGGGGGAGAAGGCGATCTGCCCGCGCTGCGTCGCCACCTTGCAGATCCACCAGCGCAATTCCCTCCATCGCACCGCCGCCTTCGCCATGGCTGCTGGGGTCCTTTTCCTGGTCGCGAATAGTTTTCCTTTCCTCACGTTACGGGCCGGTTTTCGTGAAAGTGAGATGCATCTCTGGCAAAGCGCAGTCGGGCTGGAGGAGGATGGCTCGCCCTACCTGGCGGGCGCGATTTCGCTTTTCATCGAGCTTGCGCCGGCGCTCCTTATCGGCGGCTTGCTTTATCTTGTCCTGCCCCTGCTCTGGAATCGGCGCGGGCCGGGTGCGATCACAATTTGCCGCGCGGTCGTCTGGGCGCGGCGCTGGAACATGGTGGAAGTTTTTTTGGTCGGGGTGCTCGTTAGTCTGCTCAAGCTCGGCAAGCTCGCTTCACTTACCGTCGGCACTTCCTTCTGGGCTTTCATCGCTCTGATTTTTTGCCTGACCGCGGCCCTGGCTTCGATTCATCCGCGGGAATTGTGGGCGCGCGTGGAGACGGCAAAGTGATGAACGCCTTTGCCCCGCGTTCGGCCGCCGCCCGCGGGTTGGCGCTGTGTGATATCTGCGAACTGGTCACGCCGGTCAGGGAGAGCCATTGCCCGAGGTGTGGCGGCCGTCTTCATCTCCGTCAAAATCACAGCCTGCAACGGACCTGGGCCCTAACGATCGCAGCCACGCTTCTCTATTTTCCGGCCAACCTGCTCCCCATCCTGCGGGTGGATTCGATCACCGGCGACTCTGCCAGCACGATCCTGGGCGGCGTTGTGCAATTCTGGCAACAGGCTGACTACCCGGTCGCGATTATTATTTTTACGGCCAGCGTCATGATCCCGATCCTGAAAATCATTTCGCTCGTCGCGCTCTGTTTTGCGGCGCGCTCCGGCAACCGCCCGCGGCGGATGACCAAACTTTATCGCGTCACGGAGTTCATCGGGCGCTGGTCGATGGTGGATGTTTTTGTCGTGGCCATCCTGGTCGCGGTCGTGCAGCTTGGCTCGACCATCTCGATTCATCCCGGCGCGGCCGCCCTTTCGTTTGCAGGAGTCGTGGTGCTGACGATGCTGGCGGCGATGAGTTTCGACCCGCGCCTGATCTGGGACGCCGCCGCCCACCGGAACGCAACGCAATCATGACTAACGACCGACCGGCCAGTAACGACATCCCGGAAAAACCGATCGTGAAACGGAACCGGAGATTCTCTCCGATCTGGATCATCCCGATTGTTGCCGCCCTCCTCGGGCTGTGGCTGGCGTTTAAATATTACTCCACGCAGGGGCCTACGATCACGGTCCGCTTTGAAACCGCGGAAGGTATCGTGCAGGGAAAGACCCCGGTCCTCTGCAAGAGCGTCAGCATCGGCACGGTCGATAAAGTTCGCCTAACGAAAGACCTGAAGGGCGTTATCGTGACGATGGGGATGACGAGCGAGGCGACCGATCTCCTGACTAAGGATACACAAATCTGGGTGGTGCGGCCGCGCTACGGGGGAGCGGCCGGCATCTCCGGTTTGAGCACGATTGTTTCCGGCAGCTACATCGAGCTTGAGCCGGGTCTCTCCGATGAGCCGGGGCGAGAATTTATTGGGTTGGAAAATCCACCGGTGACGCCAAAAGGCGTGCCCGGTTTGCACATCACTCTCTTAACCGATGAAGCCGGCAGCATCGGACCCGGGGCCCCGATTCTCTACAAAGGATTGAGCGCGGGTAAAATCGAGACACGAATTTTTCATCCGGAGAACGGCAAGGTCGAATTCGGCGCTTTTATTTCCAAGGAATTCGCCTCGCTCGTGCGCAAAAATACAAAGTTTTGGAACGCGAGCGGGATCGACGTTTCGCTCGCCGCAGATGGGCTGCAACTCCATACCGGTTCTCTCGAAACGCTGATTCTCGGTGGCATTACGTTCGATCAGCCGACCAGCGACGCGCCGGCGGTGGCAGACGGCGCGACCTTCCTGCTTTACGACAGCCTGGCGGACACAAAGAAATTCGAGATGCAGAGCAGCCTGCCCTACCTCCTGCTCTTTACTGACAGCGTTCGCGGTTTGAGCTACGACGCTCCGGTCGACTTTCGTGGCGTGCGGATCGGGACGGTGATCGGCGTTTCCTTCAAATATTTGCCTAACGATCCCGAGCGCCGCGTTCCGGTTATGATCCAGATCGATCCCGGCCTCATCACCAACCTACTCACGGAAAGCACCGAACCGGCCGAGAATTTCGTCGCCCAGGCGGTTGCCAACGGACTGCGAGCGAGCCTCAAAACCGGCAATTACCTCACCGGTCAAATGTATGTCGATCTCGATTTCGACAAGAGCGCGGCATCCGCCAGCGTGACCGAAATGGCCGGCTATCACGTCCTTCCGACCGCCGGCTCGAGCCTCTCCGGAATGCTCGACAAGGCCTCCGCCCTGCTCGACAAGTTGCAGGCGCTGCCGCTCGAAGCCACGATCAAGGAGGCGACCGAAACGCTGGCCACGATCAAATCCACAGTGGCTGGGCTCGACAAAACAGTTAACGGCTACGGCGAGAACGGACCGCTCTACCAAAAGCTGAACGAAACCCTGCAGCAGCTCGATCAAACGCTCCGCTCCATTCGCGAGCTCTCCGGCACGATAGAACGCAAGCCCAATTCGCTCATCTTCGGCAAACCCGGCAAGGTCGCCCCGCCCAAGGGCTCTTCGCCACCCTAACGGCTCTTCATGATGCGAAAACAGCTTCGTTTTATTTTCTGCGGCGCGCTCCTCGGCCTGCTCACGGCATGCGGCGGAGGAGCCGGCGCTAACTATTATCGACTCGACGCCACCGCGCCCGCGACCGCCGGCGGCTCGGGGCTGAGCGTCGCGATCGGCCCGGTTTCCCTGCCGACTTATCTCGACCGGGCGGAGGTTGTCTTTGCCACCGGGCCTAACGAATTTCAAGTCCCGGCCGACGCGCTCTGGATCGGCTCCCTGCGGGACAACATCAGCCGCACGGTGGCCTCCGACCTCGGCCGGCTGCTCGGTTCCGGCAACGTGCGGAGTGGATCCGAGCCGCGCTTCAACCCACGCTATCGGGTGGCGCTCGATATTCGACGTTTCCACGGCATCAGCGGCCAGGAGGCCATTCTCGACCTGAGCTGGAGCATTCAAGGCGGCAGCGGAGTGATCCTCTCCCGACACAGCGCCGTTTTTCGCGAACAGATCGTCGGCGATGGCTACGGTCCGCTCGTCACGGCCCAGAGCCGCCTCCTCGAGCAATGCGCCGCTGCCATAGCCGCGTCGCTCCGCCGCTAACCGCAAGCGAAACCCCGTTTGCGTTGCGCGACGCGCTCCGATAACCTGAGCCCGCGATGGCAAAATCCGGTCTCGGCAAAGGTCTCGGCGCTCTCATCAACGCCTCCCCTTCCCTGCGTTCACCCGAATCGGAAAGTGGCGAGCGCGTTCAGCAGATCAGCCTGACGAGCATCGTCCCCAGCCCGCTTCAGCCGCGCCGGGAATTTGCCCGCGAAGCGCTCGAGGAGCTGATCGATTCCATCCACCAACGCGGCATCATCCAGCCACTTATCGTTAGGCCGGTAAACCATCAGTTTGAGCTCATCGCCGGGGAACGCCGCTGGCGCGCGGCCAAGGAAGCCGGCCTGACCGAGGCGCCGGCGATCGTTAGGCAGGCGACCGACCTGGAGGTCCTCGAGCTGGCGCTGATCGAAAACCTGCAGCGGGCCGATCTCAACCCGATCGAGGAAGCGCAGGCCTACGCGCGGCTGGCGAATGAATTTGGCATGCGCCAGGAAGACATAGCTGAGAAGGTCGGAAAGAGTCGGGCCTCGGTCGCGAATGCGATGCGCCTGCTCGATCTCGACCCGCAGATCCAGACCTGGGTCGTGCAGGATTTGCTCTCCGTCGGGCACGCCAAGGTGCTACTCGGATTGAAGGCGCACGACGAACAGCGCTTGTTGGCCGAGAAAATTTTGCGTCAAAGCTCAACCGTGCGCACCACCGAACGAATGGTCGCGCGCCAGCTCGGCCAGCACGGCGGCACAAGGCGGCTGAAACGCGCCGCTGCGGAAAACTCCGCCGCCGTGAGCGACCTGGAAAACCGGCTGCAACAGTATCTCGCGACCCACGTCACCATTCAGCACGGAGAAAAACGGGGCCGGATCGAGATCGAGTATTACGGCGCGGACGATCTCGAGCGGGTCGTGACGCGGCTCGGACTGCCGCCCGATGCCTAACAAAAAGAAGCGATCCGGTCGCCACCTCAGCCGCGCCTCGGCGCAAAAAACGCCTCCTCCATCCAATTGGCAGCGCTCCGGCGGCTTCGCCCTCCTCGTCGTCGCGCTCCTTTTCGTTAGTCTGTTTCTCCTCCTTCGTCCGAGCGCTCCGCACTACGGCGAGCCGTGGAAGGAATTTTCCGGCGCGAATGCCCTTCAGCACGTGCAGATCCTGGTCGGGCTCGGGCCGCGCCCGCCGGAATCGGAGGCGATCAAGAAATCGCGGGATTACATCCACGCCCAATTGGAAGCGAACGGCTGGCAGGTTATCGATCAACCGTTCGCCGAGCACACCCCGCACGGCACGGTACAATTTGTGAACGTGATCGCGCGCCGGCCTGATCAGCCGGAAAACGAAAAGCTCTTTTTCGTCGGTTCGCATTACGACACAAAAACTTTCGACTCGATCCAGTTCGTCGGCGCAAATGATGGCGGCTCGAGCAGCGGCGCGTTGATCGAGCTGGGCCGCGCCCTCAATCTCCATCCCGACCTGGCGCGGCGAATCGAGCTGATCTTTTTCGACGGGGAAGAAGCCTACGAACACTTCACGAAAACCGACGGACTCTACGGCAGCCGTTTCTTTGCCGAGAAGGCCCGGAAAGCGAAACGCGTCTCGCACTACGAAGGCGGAATCGTCTGGGACATGATCGGCGATCGCGACCTAACGATCACGCTGCCGCCCGATTCGCCAGCCAAACTGGCCCAGGGAATTTTCGTCGCGGCCGACGCGCTGAAGGTTCGCGAACATTTCACTTACCTGAATGACGAGATGATCGACGATCACACGCCCTCCAACGAAGTCGGTGTCCCGACGATCGACCTGATCGATTTTGATTATCCGCCCTGGCACACGGCCGGCGACACGATGGACAAGTTAAGCGCGGAAAGCCTGCAAACCGTCGGCCAGGTGACCCTTTATTTTCTGGCCAAGCGCGCCTTCCAATGAGGCGAGCTTCCGTCTGGGTTCTGCTGGCTCTCGCCCTCGGAATGGGGACGGGAGAATTTCTGACGCACTCCTTTTCCGCGCGTCGCTGGATTGGATATTTCGTTAGGCGCGGCGAACTGCAAGCGCTCGTCAGGCGGAGCGGAATCTACGACGACGATGTGGACCGCGCCTGGCGGGCCGAACTTTTCGGCAACGGAACAGAGGCGCGCGAGATCGAACCGGCCGCGGCGGCCGAGCAAAAGCGCGGTGTTCTACAGCGATTGATCCAGGAGGAAAAGGTCACCGCGGCAGCAGGCGATGAATCGGTGAACCCGGCCTCCATCGAGCGCGAGACGCAACTACTCCGCGATCAATTTCGCGATGCAAAGACCTGGCTAAATTCGCTGGCAAACGCTGGCCTAACCACGGCCAGCCTAAAGCGCAAGGTGAGGACCAACCTGCGCGATCGCGCCTGGCTGGAAAAACAAATCGCGGAACAAACTCAGCCTAACGAATCCGAGGTGCAGCGCTACTTCGCCGAGCACCAGTCCGCGTTCCAGGAACCGTTCCGGCTGCGGGCGAGTCACCTCTTCCTGGCGGCGCCCGAAGGTTATCCCGACGAGGTGATCAACGCGAAGCGCGCCATGATCGAACAACTCGCCAAGCGTCTTGCAAACGCCGAATCGTTCCCGGGCCTGGTCGCGGAATTTTCCGAGGACGAAGCGACGAAAAAACGCGATGGCGATCTCGGCTATTTTAGCGAAACGCGAATGTTGCCGGCGGTTTTTGCGGCGGCGAAAGGACTCCAGTCCGGTCAAGTCAGCGCTCCCGTTCGCAGCCGACTCGGCTTTCATATTCTTCGTCTCACGGAAGCGCGGCCGGCGCGCCAATTGAGCCTGGAAGAAGCGCGCCCGGAGATAAGGGCGTTGCTCGAAAATCAAAAGCGCGCCACGGCGGTTGCGTCCCTGTTCGCGTCGGAACAAGCACGGTGAGACAGGTCGCCCGGCGCAATTCTTGATTGCGGCGCGGCGGAAACGATCTCAGCTTTCACCACTCCCGCCTCGGCCGGAACAAAATATGGCACGCTCGAAAAACAAAAACGTTGGCCTGATCGGTCTCGGAATCATCGGGTCGCGCGTAGCCGCCGCGCTGCGCGAC
>JBBPZW010000100.1:0-10189 GCA_038198475.1 Chthoniobacterales bacterium
AAGGGGCCAAGGACGAGGCGACGAAAATCTACGCCGAGAAACTGCGCCCGCTCCTGCGCCAGCCATGATTTTTCACTCGCTCACCTACCTGGTTTTTCTCGCGCTCGTCCTCGCGCTCTACTGGTCGCTCCCGCGACGGGGACAGAATTTCATGCTCATCCTCGCGAGCTACATTTTCTATGGCTGGGAACATCCGTGGTTTCTCCTCCCGCTCTGGGCTTCGACCATCGTTGATTACAGTTGCGCGCTCGGGATGGAACGCTTCCCACGCCGGCGCCGCGTTTTTCTCATCACCAGCATCGCGGCCAGCATCGCGCTCCTCGCGACCTTCAAGTATTACGGCTTCGCGCTCGAGAACATCAACGCCATCCTCGCCAACTTCGGCCAGGAACCGGTTCGCAACGCCCTCCGCCTTGCGCTTCCCGCCGGGCTCTCTTTCTACACCTTTCAGTCGATCGGTTACGTCGTCGATGTCTATCGCGGCAAGATCAAAGCCGTCCGCGATTTCCCCGATTACGCGCTCTATGTCACCTTTTTCCCGCAACTCGTCGCGGGGCCGATCGAGCGCGCGGCGCATATGCTCCCGCAATATCGCTCCGAGCGAAAATGCGACGCCGAGACCTGGCGGATCGCGCTTGGTCTCATGCTCTGGGGTTACTTCAAGAAGGTCGTGATCGCAGATAACGCCGCTGTCGTGGCGAATAAAATCTTCGCCGTTCAGGACGGTTCTTTTCCAGTCATCTGGGCTGGGGTCTTCGCGTTTGCCGTCCAGATCTACGCCGACTTTTCCGGTTATACCGATATCGCGCGCGGGACGGCCCGCCTGCTCGGAATCGATCTCATGCGGAATTTCAACCATCCGTATCTCGCGACTTCGCCCGCTGATTTCTGGCGGCGCTGGCACATCTCGCTTTCCACCTGGTTGCGGGACTTCATCTACATTCCGTTAGGCGGGAGCCGCTGCTCCCCGGCGCGAGCGTCGTTTAACCTGATGGCGACGTTCGCCATCAGCGGCCTTTGGCACGGCGCCTCGTGGAACTATGTGCTCTGGGGTGTTTACTGGGGGGCGCTCATCCTGGTGGAGCGGTTCCTTGATTCGTTAGGCCTGACCCGGCGCGTTCCATGGTTGGCGAAGGTTGTGATCACCTTCGGCATCACCTGTTTTGGCTGGCTGCTTTTCCGTGAACGCAGTCTCGCGCAAATCGCGCATGACCTTGCCCAGTCACCCTTCACCGCGAACGCCGAGCAATGGCGGATGGCCGTCTATTTCGTCGTCCTCGTTTTCATCTATGCCCTGCCGCTCGTCATCCACATGCTGACAACCGGAATCGACGGCTGGCGGATCGAGGCCCGATTGACCAACCGCCGCCAGTTCATCCTCGAAACCGGTATCGCTGTTCTTCTTCTCCTTGGCATAGTCACCATCCGCAGCGTCGCCACCTCGGATTTCATCTATTTCCAGTTCTAGCGCCGCGGCTACAACTGGGCGCCAGTAAGCGTGAAGGTGATGGGAGCATAGATCTGCTCATACACGCCGGGCCGGCATCTCCATATTCTTAGAGTGCTTAGGGAAAGCTGGTCCAGGATGCTGCTTCCGGTGCTTTGGATAATGCTGACACCGGTCGTTCTGCCATCGGCCGCGAATGTGAGGAGGAACTCCATGCGATGTAGTGCTCGCGATTGGACCGTCCAAATGGCTGCTATTCGACCATTCGTTGGAAGACGGGGCATCCGCGATCCAGATGAAGTCCGCTGGAACTCGTAGATCTGGACGATCACGCTCGCGAAAGGACCACCATCGGACTCCGAGGATTTCATTCTTGCAATAGCGTTCTCCTCGGGAATAGTGTGCGCGGGTGCTGGGGAACTCAGGCGCGTGCCTGCTTCCCGCGATCGTCCAGTTTTTGGAAAAATGAAGCCGGCTTACTCGTCTCTTTCGACCAGCAGGCCGCCAAGGAGATCGCAGGCGGACAGACTTTTGCCCGTTTCCCGGCCACACGAGGCGGAGTTTCCTCCGGCTGCGCAGACTGCTCTTGAGCTGCTTGAAGCGACCTTTCGAGGTCGGCGCGCCCGGGACCGTGCATCGCATGATGCGCTCCGCCCACAACGTAACTGGTTTAATACCGAGGATCATTATGAAATCTCAATCCCCCGGGAGAAACTCGCGACGTCCGCGTCGCGGGGGTTCCCGACGGCGGTTCGACACGCGCGAGGAACGCGTGGTGTCGAAGGCTCCCGCAAAAAAGAGCTTTTGGCAGAAAATCACGGCCTTCTTCGGAGGCGCCGGTAGTCCAGCAAAACCGTCCGTGGCCGCCCGGGCGGCGCACAACGGTTCGCCGCCGGCCCGCAATGGTGCGTCCCGGCCCGAGCGCCCTTCGCGCAAACCTGAGTCGATCGAAGTCACGACACCGCGTCTCTACGTCGGCAATTTGTCCTTCGAAGCGACGGAGAGCGATCTCTTCGAACTCTTCAATGGTGTCGGCCAGGTGCAGAATGCGGAAGTGGTGACCTACAAGCATAACGAACGTTCGAAAGGCTTCGCCTTCGTCCAGATGCAGTCGGTCGAAGAAGCCAAACGGGCGGTGGCGGAATTGCACGACAAGGAATTCCTGGGCCGCAAGCTCGTGGTCAGCGGCGCGAAGTCCGATAGTCATTCGCGCGACTAACAACAGCGTCCTTCGCAACCGGGAGATCAGGTCGCCTCGAGGCGCCGGGTCTCCCGGTTTTTGTTGGGAGCCCATGAATTGGTGCAGCATGTGAAAAATGCTTTCTTTATCGTCGGGCCGACGGCGAGCGGAAAAAGTGAGCTCGCCGCCGATGTCGCCGCGCGCTGTGGCGCTGAGGTGGTGAGCGCCGATGCGTTCCAGATCTATAGCGGCATGGCCATTCTCACGGCGCAACCGGGTGAAGCGATTCTGCGCAAAGCACGCCACCATTTGGTCGACTTGGTCCCGCCGAGCGAGGAGATGAACGCGGCGAAATTTCGCGAACTGGCTTTGGCTGCGATCGAGGAAATCAAAGGGCGTGGAAAGCTGGCGATCGTGGCGGGCGGAAGCGGACTGTACCTCAAGGCGCTCACTCATGGCCTGGCGCCGCTCCCGCCGGTCGATCCGAAGTTGCGCGCGGAACTCGACGCGCTCTCGCTCGACGAATTGGAGACGCGGCTTCTCGCGGTCGATCCGTTAGGCGCGAAAACCATCGACCGCCGGAACAAGCGTCGTCTCGTTAGGGCGCTGGAAATTTTCGCCCAGACCAACCGGCCGGCGTCCGAGCAACGTTCCGAATGGGCGCAGGATGTCGCCGATCCGCGCGGTGTTTTTGTTTCTCGGGAGCGAAACGAGCTTTATTCCCGGATCGACCGACGGGTCGACGAAATGTTTCGCGAGGGCGTGACCGACGAAGTCGCCCGGCTCGGTCAACTGAGTTCCACAGCCGGGAAAACGCTTGGTCTCGAACAGATTCACCTCCTCCTGGAAGGGAAGCTGAGCGAGGCGGAATGCGCGGCGGCGATTCAGCAGGCAACCCGCCGCTATGCCAAAAGACAGTTGACCTGGTTTCGGCGGCAACCTAATCTTGAATCACTGAATTTGTCTCTGTTGAAGGATCACGCAGCTGCCGTCGATTGGATCCTGCAAAAGGTTTCCCTTTTGCCACCCTCTGAATGATCGAGATCCAGCCGCACCGCAGACAGGAACGCGCGCTCCTCATTGGACTCGAGAAAGACGGCATTTCGAAATGGGATTTGCGCGACTCGCTCGACGAGTTGCGTGAGCTGGCCCACTCCGCCGGTGCGCACGTGGTCGACACCGTCACGCAAAAATTGCAGAAGCCGACCGCGCCCTTTTATATCGGGAAAGGCAAAGCGGAGCTGATCAAGGAATCGTTCCAGGATCAGCAGGTCACTTCGGTCATTTTCGACAATGAACTCTCGCCCGCGCAGGGCCGGAACCTGGAAAACCTTTTCTCGCGCAAAGTGCTCGATCGCACTCAGCTCATTCTCGACATCTTCGCGCAGCGCGCCCGGAGCCGGGAAGGACGCCTCCAGATCGAGCTCGCGCAATTACAATATCTCCTCCCGCGCCTAACGAGAATGTGGACCCACCTTTCTCGTCAGACGGGCGGGATCGGGATGCGCGGTCCGGGGGAAACTCAGCTCGAAGTGGATCGCCGCCGCGTGCAGGAACGAATCGCGCGCCTGGAGCGCGATCTCGAGGAAGTGCGCAAACATCGCGCGGTCCAGCGCCAGGGGCGGAAACGCCACCAGTGGCCGGTGGCGGCGGTTGTCGGCTACACCAACGCTGGCAAATCGACTCTCATGAATCTCCTTACCGGCGCGGGCTTGGTGACGGAGGATAAGCTTTTCGCGACTCTTGATCCGACGACGCGGAGCCTGATCCTGCCTAACAAACAGCGCGTTCTCCTGACCGATACCGTCGGTTTCCTGAGAAAACTGCCGCACACTTTGATCGAGTCGTTTAAGGCCACACTCGAGGAAGTGGTCGAAGCGGATCTGCTCATCCACGTGGTCGATGTGAGTCATCCGCGGCTCGATGAGCACATGGCCGCAGTCGATGCGGTGATCAAGGAAATCGGCGCCTATGGGAAGCAGACGCTCGTCATCTTTAACAAAATCGACGCCGTCGCCGACCGGGGCATGGTCGAGGCGCATCTCCAAAAATTCCCGGGCAGCGTGGCGATCTCGGCGCGGACCGGGGAAGGCGTCGAGGAATTAATCCCGGCCCTGCAAAATACGCTGAGCTCGTGGCGTCTGCGCTGCCGCTACAAAGTCCCGCAGAGCCAATCGGCTCTTCTTGCGGAGGTGCATCGGATTGGGCATGTGCTTGAATTGCGATATGAAGGCGAATTTGCGGAACTGGTCGCGCACGTTCCGCCACAGTTGGGACAGAAGCTCGCGCCTTATCTCGATCCGGTTCCTCCTACGGTTCCAGCCTCCGCCTAACGGCCGGTGAAATGGTATTAGGCATGGGCGCGCAACCGGAGGGTTCGTTAGGCAATGACGCGCAGTGAGCGGGCCAGGAAGCTGGTGGAAGCGCTGCCGAAGATCTATCCCGACGCGCATTGTGAGCTGGATTTCAAGACGCCACTCCAGCTGTTGATCGCGACGATCCTGTCTGCGCAGTGCACCGACAAGCGGGTCAATCTCGTCACGCCCGCGCTCTTCAAGCGATACCGTTCGGCGTCTGCGTTTTCCGCTGCACCCCCAGCGGAGCTGGAGAAGGCCATTCAGTCGACCGGTTTCTTCCGCAACAAGACCAAGAGCATTCGAGCCGCGACCGCCGCGATCGAGGAGAAGCACGGCGGCCAGGTGCCGCAGACGATGGCGGAGCTGCACGCTCTGCCCGGGGTCGGCCGCAAGACGGCGAACGTCGTGCTCGGCAACGCTTTCCAGAAAGACGAGGGCATCGTCGTCGACACCCACGTGACACGGCTTTCGCAGCGCCTTGGCCTAACGAAACAAACCGACCCGGAGAAAATCGAGCGCGACCTGATGAAGCTGATCCCGCAAAAAGATTGGACCGACTGGAGCCACTGGCTCATCTGGCACGGCCGACGTCGCTGCTTCGCGCGGAAGCCGGATTGTCACCACTGCGAAGTCTTCTGTCTTTGTCCATCCGGGCCGAAATTCATTCGCTCCGGCGAGGCGCGCCCTTCAGCGTGAACTGACTTTGCGAGCGACCTTGTCCACGGTCGCGGCGGTTCGCTCGGAGCGCTTCCGCAGCCGCTCAAACTCTTTTTGGAATTTCTCCAAGTCCTCATCGGACAACGCCTCCAGATCCATCAGGCGATTGCGCGCCCCGTCGAGGCTGCGAATGAGCTCGTCGAGCTTGAGCTGGGTCGCCTTGGAGTCGCGGTTCTGAGTGTTTTGGATGAGGAAGACCATCAGGAATGTGACGATGGTCGTTCCGGTGTTAATAATGAGCTGCCAGGTGTCGGAGTAACCGAAATATGACCGGTCAAACCCCAGACGACGATGATCGCGACCGCGCCCATGAACGCCCAGGCGGTCCCAAGGACTGCGGAGATCTTGCGCGCCGCGACTCGGAAAGCGTCCTGGACCCGGCAGAAGACATTCCGCTCGTCCTTCTTCTCGCTCGTTTTGCGGTTGTTGGTTTTCTTGGCGATAGCAACTATGGATCGCGTGACTGGCACTCCTTGCGCGCCTGAGCGAGCGACTTTTTTTCCTCATGACCGAGCGGTTTGAAAACGTCCTGCATTTGGACCTCGATGGCGCCTGGGACGCGACCGCGGTGGGCTGCCCGACGCGCGATATCCAGAGCTGGGGACCGGTCCTGCGCTTTTCCGCGTCGGCGCGCGAGATCGAGCGCTTCTATCGCGAGCAGGCGGGGGGATTGCCTCCCTTCCTCGTCTACGGCTCGGGAGATTTTCATCACCTGAGCGCGCTTTGGCTGCGCCGGCTGCCCAGCCGCCTAACGACCGTGTTTTCGTTCGATAACCATCCCGACTGGGACATCCGGCCGCCGAAGTGGGCTTGCGGGGGCTGGGTCAACCGCGCGCTCGAGCTCGCCGCGGTCGAAAAGGTCAGCGTCTGGGGTTGCGGAAACTTCGAATGCTGGTGGCCGGGCCGAATCTTTGGCAACAACCAGGCGGAGTGGGCGGGGCGGATCGAGGTCCATCCCTGGGCGGATGACCGGCCGGCCAAGGACCGGGAACGGCGCGGCGCCATCCTGCGCGAAAATTGGAGGGAGAAATTTGCCAGCGCGGTCGCGGCGCTTGGGGAGGCGCCGGTTTATGTGACGGTCGATCTCGATTGTCTGCGCGCGGACGAGGCGGTGACGAATTGGGAAAGCGGTCGGTTTACGGTTGAGGATGTGGCTTGGGCGATCGAGTTGCTCGGGCGCGGGAACCGGATGGTGGGGGGCGACATTTGCGGAGCCTGGTCGGCGCCGGTCTACGCGCGGCGCGGGCAACGCTTCGCCGCGGAATTTGATCACCCCAAGCTGCCGGAGCGAGATCCGGCAGTCGTTAGGCAGGCGAACCTGCGTGCGCTCGAGCGCTTGCTCCCGGTCTTACTGTAGACGTTTCGCTTTGCGAAACGCGGGGGTTGGCTTCGCCCGTGAGCCAGATTGATCAACTCTCGCGCCTCCCAGAGGGAGGCGTCTACAGAGCGAGGCGTCGACAGGCTTCTAGCTGAGCGAAACGAGGACAACTCCGACGGCGATCACGATCGACCCGATCGTTAGGCGGAGGCTCAGCTTTTCTTTTAGAATCCAAGCCCCGGCGAAAGCGATGAAGATAACGCTCAGGCCTTGAAAGGGGAAAAAGTAGCTCAGGTCAAAGCGTTGCAGGAGCCCGATATTGACAAAGAAATTGATCGCAAAGGCGGCGATGGCGACGACGAAAACCCGGGCGGCGTGCAGGCGCGAATAGGTTTCGCGCGCGGTGATGTCCATCGCGTGCTTGAGCAGGATTTGGCCGGCGACGAAACAGCTCACGCTGAGGAAAATGAGAAAGCCGGCCAGAACGCTCATAGCTTTTCCTCCAGCCTGGCTGCGGGTTTGGCGACGATGAGGAGGCCCACGAGGACGAGCGCGATCCCGAGCCAGCGGCGGGGGAGGATGGCTTCGCCCAGAATGATCCAGCTGCTCAACGGGACCAGGATGTGGACTGCATTCCCGACCGGGAAGGCGATCGTTAGGGGAAGTACCCGGATGGTCGCGAGCCAGTTAAAGAGGCTGATGACCGAGGCCAGGATGCCCCACCAGACCCAGCCGGAACGAAGGCCGGTCAGGCCGGTCCAGGACCAGGGATCCTGCGGGTCGGCGGTCGCTTCCGCGCCGAGCTTGAGAAAAATCTCCGCCGCGGTCGCGAGCAGGACGCAGATCGCCAATTGGATCCACGGATTCAGGAACCAGCCGCGCAACAAAGCGGTCATGGCCTAACGAAAAGGGCGTTGAAGGCAGCCACCTAGAGCTCGTGCGCGTTGGGAAATTTCTGCAGCACAGGATCGTGCCGGGTCGGCTGGAGGAAATGGAGGGCGTGGCGAAAGATGGGATTGAGCAGAGTCGCGGTGTGCATCACGTAAAGGTCTAGCGGCACCAGCTCGCAGCCGAGGTGCAGCTTGGGATGATAATTGAGGGGGCTGCTGCAATAGGACTTCAAACCCTGATCGAGCGCCCAGGTAATGATGTCGCGCAGGGTGTAGAAATAGAGGTTCAGATCGAAGGCGACGCGATAATCGAGCCCGAGATTTTCGTCGTAAATCGTGCCGTCGTGCACCAGGCAGAGACTGAAGGCGATCGCCTTGCCTTCCTGTCGCCAAACGAAGAACCGGGTCCGCTCCGGCATCTCGCGGCCGAGCCGGCAGAAATATTCCGGAGTAAGCGTTTCGAAATGCAGTTTCGAACGCGCGTGGACCTGGAGGTAGAGCGGATAAAGCTCGTCGATCACCGGCGTCACATCCGTCAGGACCTCGAAGGTGATCGGCGCGCGCTCGGCGGTTTGCCGAAACTTTCGCCGCAGGTTCTTACGGGTGGCCGCGCCTAACGACGCGACATATTCGTCAAATCCGCGATGGTGGAGCGAGAGCCGAGTCATCGGCATGCTTGCGACGCGGGTATAGCCGTTCGAGGAAAAGCCACGAAGTGGTGCGCGATACCGGGCTGGAAAATCTTTCAACACGACCAGCGAGGCGCGCGACTTGCGGGCAAAAAGCCTCAGGCAGGAATGAAGCGCGCCGGCCGCCCAGTCTGCATCCTCGGGCCGGACCGCGCCGAGGTGACCTTCCCCGGCGGTGCAACCGACCATGAGCGTCTTCATGGTGAGAAAACGCGGGAACTTCCGCCGGATTCGATCAATCGCAGAGCGCGCCCGGCCAGTCACTCCCTCGGTCAGGTTTTGCCGGACAAAAAAAAGCGGCTGGATGGCGCGGACTTGGTGCTCGCTATCTTCCAGGACGATAAAAAAATAATCGAAACGGTCAGTCAGGGTGGTGCCGATCAACTCGTAGAAGCGATGGTCCTTACACTGGTCGCGAAACGCCTCCTGCCAGGCCTGGCAGTCGTGCAGTTGCGCCTGGGTGACGAGCGTAGCAAAGCCTCCCGGAATCCGGACGGTAGTGTCAGATGATTTCGGTGGCAGATGTCGCGAAGAGAGAAAGGGAGCGCTCCTAAGAATGCGTACCATCTAGCCAATACAGCCGTTTTTTCAAGCTGCGCCGATTGGGGCCTCAGGACGATTGCTTGTCGGGCCGATCTTCTTTGGGCTGCGCGTTCTCGACGCGCAAGACGCCGCTTCGGATATTTAGGTCGCGCTGCGGGAAGGGAATCTCGATCCCGCCTTCCTGGAGCTTGCGATGGATCGCGAAATTCAGATCGCTCCGGTAACGGGCCGGGCGGTGGCTCATCTCATCACTCCAGGCGACGAGCTCGAAATTCAGCGAGCTGTCACCGAACCCGACAAAGAAAACGCTCGGCGCGGGATCGCCCAAGGTATGGGGATCGTCTTCTCCGGCCTCGATCAACTTCTTCCGGACCAATTCGACGTCGCTCCCGTAGGCCACGCCGACCGGAATCCGGAAGCGCACCCGCTTGTCGCCGTAGGTCCAGTTCGTGACCGGCGAATCGATGAACTTCTGGTTAGGCACGATCGTCGTGATGTTGTCATTCGTCACGATGACCGTGCTGCGCGCGTTGATTTTCTGCACCTGACCCGTCACGCCCCCCACTTCGACGCGGTCGCCGATCGTGATCGGCCGCTCCGCCAGGATGACGAGGCCGCTAATGAAATTACTCGTGATGTTTTGCAGGCCGAATCCGATCCCGACGCCGACCGCGCCCGCAAAAACAGTCAGGGCCTCGAGGTGAATGCCGGTGTTTTGCAGGACGATAAAAACCCCGACGACGAGGACGACGTTGGAGGCGATCTGCGAGATCGCGTACTGGAGCGAGCGATCGAGTCCACTGTGGACGAGGAAGCGATTAAAGAGAAAACGCTTCGTCCGCGAGGAGAGCCAGAAAACGAGAAGGAGCAGACCGACGAGGAGAAAAAGCTGGAGGAGACTGATCGGGACGCCCGGCAGCGGCGCGCTCCAGGCGAGCGGAATGCCGAGACCGTTAATCGCGCTGACCGTGAAGAAGACGAGGGAAGCGACGCTCAGAATCGTCGTGATGATGGCGACGAAATTGGCTTCGAGCTTGAAACGGCTGAG
>JBBPZW010000101.1:0-17462 GCA_038198475.1 Chthoniobacterales bacterium
CACGACTGTCGTGAATCCTCCGGCGACGACGAGCGAGACGACGAACAACAACACCACCGTCACGATGACCCCGGCGGAATCCACGCCCATGGCGACGATGACCCCGGCCGCGGCCGAGGGCAGCACCATGGAGTCGACGACTACGACCGAGGCGTCCCCGACTCCTTAATCCAAGTTTCACTTCTTAACGCAAAATCTTCCCCCGGGCATTGCCCGGTGGAAGATTCTTGCTGTACGGGAGTCACGGCCGTTTTCGGACTGAAAGACACCAACTTCTCTTTGCAAGGCCGCAATCAGCTACGTGGCACGAGTCCAGACGTCCGGTCCGCGCATGAATCGTTCGACACGCTCCTCCACGAACTCGGCTTTCTCTGGCGACCAGGCGTACTGCTCGATCGAGATGTTGGGCCGTTCGATTCGAATCACGTTAAAGGAATTCGCCTCGCCCCGACCGCGCGTGGAAATGGTTGTCCCAGCCTGCACGATCAAAGCCGAGTGACCTTCGATTTGATAGCGCTGAGCTGTCAGTCCGGTGTGCCGGAGGTGAAGATGTCCGCCCAGGAGAAGGTCCACCCCGGCCTGCGCCAGCCCTTCCATTGCCATCACCGCTCGGCCGACCAGATGGCTGCGCGAACCCGGCGGAACATCAAACGGGTGATGAGTCACCACCACTTTCACGACATTCGGTTTCACAGCAGCGAGAATCTTCCCGGCTTCCTCGATCTGGCGTGCGTTGATCCGGCCGTATTTTCTCGTTAGGGAACGCGCCGTGTTGATTCCAAGGACGGCAATTTCCTCGTCCTCGTAGAAGGGCATGAGTTCCCGCGAAATGTAATGCCGGTATCGTCCAAGCGGACTAACGAAACGACGGATCACGTCCCACAATGGAATGTCGTGATTCCCCGGGACCACCAATTGCGGCTCCGGCATTCGACCGAGGAACGCCCGGGCCGCGCGATACTCCATCCGCCGCGCGCGTTGAGTAAAATCGCCTGAGACGATGACAAGATCGGGTGCGATCGCGCGGGTCGCAGTGACGAGTGGCTCGACTAACGAATCGTCCACCCGTCCGAAGTGCAGGTCAGAAAGATGGAGCAACGTCCTCACCCGCCCGGCTTCTCCCGTGGCGCGAGAACGCAGAGGGGCTGGGGTGCGACTTGAAAACGCATCGGACTTTTCAAGGTCTCCAGTTCCCCATCGACCGCGGCGCGCAGACGGCGGCGCTGCAGCGTTTCGATGGTGACGTCGGATGTGCAAATGACTTCGTAGTCAATCCCGGGCCGCAGGCAGCGGAAGAGCGCCCGCATCCCCAAGCGAAAGATTGTTGCGCGACCAGCCATTCGCGCGACGTAGAGCGCGAATTTTTCTTCCGCCAGACATTCCTTCCCGTCGAGAGCAAACTCTTCCATCTGGAAAGCATTCGAACAGATCATGACGAGCGGCGTTTCACGCACCACTTCTCCTTCATCCGTCGCGAGGTGAACACGCAGACGCGGCGGAGGTTGCGAGGCCGTTATAAGAACAGAGAGATACGCGTTCAGCTGATTCCGGCCCCATCGCCGATACAGCTTCCGGCGCTGCATCAGCACGGCCGGATGAATACCAATGCTGCTGTTGTTTAGAACCAGTCGTCCATCCAGATCGAGCACGGAAGCACGGACCGGTTTTCCTTCCAAGATGACCCGCGCCGCTTCTTCCAACTCGAGCGGAATACCGAGGTTCTTCGCGAAATAATTGAAGGTCCCCAGCGGCAGAACACCCAGGGTCTTGCCGTGTTCCCGCGCCGCTTCAGCCACACCGCAGATCGTCCCGTCGCCTCCTCCGGCCACCAAAACTTCGCAATCACTCTTCGCCTTTTCCCGCGCGAGTCGACCGATCTCATCTCCCGACGCTACCGAAATTGCAAAAGACCTGCCGGATTCGCGAAAAACCTTTGTCAGGATCTCACGGGAATCCTGCGCCTGGTGGGAGCCGGATCCCTTATTGAGAATGATCTCGATCGAATTCGCCATCGTGCAAATGAATCGGCTGCCACTGCCCCGCCAACCGTCTCTGCTCAGCTAGATGTTAGCGATCCGCAAATCCTCATCTTCTTCGGCGCGATATTGGTAGGGCGGCCCGGTAACGACGGGCGTTTGCCTGAAGTTATGTTTTGGCGGCGGCGAATCGGTCTGCCACTCCAAGCCGGTCGCGCGCCAAGGGTTGGGACCAGCCGCGCGACCGTGCTTGAGCGACCAGAGAAAATAGAGGAGCGGCAATAAATAGCCGACACCGAGGATCGAAGCGCCGGCCGTCGACAAAACGTGAAAGACTTGAAACTCCGGCGGGTAAGCGTGGTAACGCCGCGGCATTCCGAGATAGCCCATGAGGAACTGCGGAAAAAACGTGAGATTAAAGCCGATGAAGGTAATGATCGCCGCCATCTTGCCGAGAAACTCGGGATACAAACGACCCGTGATCTTGGGCCACCAAAAGTGTAACCCGCCCATGAACGCCATGACCATTCCTCCCACCATGATGTAATGGAAATGTGCCACGATGAAATAGGTGTCGGTAACGTGCACATCAACTGCGAGCGAGGCCAAAAAGAGCCCCGTAAGACCGCCGATGGTAAAAAGACCGATGAAACCAAGAGCATAAAGCATCGGAGTCTGAAATGTGATCGAGCCTTTGTATAAGGTCGCCGTCCAGTTGAAAACTTTTATTCCAGAAGGAACTGCCACGATGAAACTAAGAATCGAGAAGACCATGCCGGCATAGATCGATTGCGAGCTGACAAACAAATGGTGCCCCCAAACCAGAAACCCCAGAATCGCGATCGCCATGCTGGAGCAGGCCACCCAAGCATAGCCAAAGAGGCGTTTTCGCGAAAAGCAGGTGATCAATTCAGTGATCACACCCATCCCTGGCAGAATCATGACATAAACCGCCGGATGGGAATAGAACCAGAAGAGGTGCTGAAAGAGAACCGGGTCGCCGCCCAGCTTCGGATCGAAAATTCCGATGCCCCAGAGGCGCTCCACCGACATGAGAGCGAGCGTTATCGCCAGCACAGGAGTCGCGAGGACAAGAATGAGGCTGGTGGCGTAAAGCGACCAAACAAAGATCGGCAGTCGGAACCAGGTCAGACCGGGCGCGCGCATTTTGTGGGTCGTGACGATGAAGTTGAGTCCCGTCAGGATGGACGAGAACCCGGCCACGAAGATGCCGGCCGCCATGGAAATGACGTGGGAGTTAGCATACGTGGTGCTGTACGGCGTGTAGAAGGTCCAGCCAGTATCGACGCCGCCGTGAATCAGCGACCAGAGAGCGAGCGCGCCACCGCAGATAAAGAGATACCAGCTTAGGAGATTGAGCTTGGGGAAGGCGACGTCCCGCGCTCCCAGCATCATGGGCAGAAGGAAGTTTCCCAGGACGGTCGGAATTGACGGAATGAGAAAGAACCAGACCATGACGGTCCCATGAATGGTGAAGAGCTTGTTGTAAGTCTCCGAAGTCACCAGGTCTCCCTGAGGTGTGAGCAGCTCCAGCCGCATGACCGCGGCCGCGACGCTGCCGATGGCAAAAAACAGGACAAGCGTCCAAAGGTAAAGGATGGCGATCCGTTTGTGATCGGTCGTCAAAAGCCAGGACCTGACGCTATGATCGCAACTTAGGTAACTCACCGGCGCCATTTCCCCGGATGTTCTGATAACTATTGCCGTAGCGCTGTCTGCTTCCATCATGAGTTTACCTTCTTGTAATTCCGGTGCTGCGAAGCGGTCATCAGTTTTTTTCCTGCGGCTGATTGCCGGTCGATTTTAGATAAGCTATGATCTGCATGATCTCCGCTTCGGTGATGTGCCCGGTAAAACTCGGCATCACGTTTGCGTAACCCGCTGAAATCTGTTTTCCCGGCAAAAGAATGGAATCGCGAATGTATTGATCATCGGCGGTCACGATTTCTCCGGAAGCAAGCGGCACCTGTTTTCCGTAAAGTCCTTCCAAAGGCGGCGCGTGAACGACCGAGCTTCCCACGTGACAACCGCTGCAACCTTTCTCGTGAAAAAGCCGCCGTCCTTCAAAGGCGACCGACCGGCCGGTCTCACCCGTGGTGAGCCAGCGCGCATAGTCGGCCGGCTCCATCACGACCACCCGCCCAATCATCTTGGAGTGATTGGTCCCGCAGTATTCCGCGCAAAAGAGATGAAACTCTCCCAGCTTCGTCGGATGAAACCATTCCGTCGTGTATTTGCCGGGCACCACATCCTGCTTCACGCGAAACGCCGGAATGAAAAAACTGTGGATGACGTCTTGGGAGGCCATCGTGAGTTCGACGTTCCGGCCGAGCGGAACGTGTAACTCGTTGATTTCCTTTTTTCCTTCCGCGTGTTGCAGTTTCCACATCCATTGCTTCGCCACCACCTGCACCTGCAAGGCATTCCTCGGAGGACGTTCAATGTGATAGTAGAGGGCCGCGCCCCAGACGAAAAATCCCAGTCCCACAAGCAACGGAAAGAGCGTCCAGCCGCATTCCAGGAGATTGTTGCCCTCGGGTGGATTCGAGCGGTCGGCGGTCGATTCTCTGCGGTAGCGAATGCAGAAAAAAATCACCGGCACAAAGACGACGGCGCAAAAGAAGATCAGCATCGCCGTCAGGCCAAAATAGAGCCAGTCGACCTGGTGCGCGCTGGCCGAGGCTTCCGGCGGGAAAAGGTGAAACTTATCCATTCAGGCCGCCTCTCTCGGGGGCGGCGCGGGGCGAGCCGCCCCGGCACAGCACCACGATCCACCAAGCCAGCAGGAGCACCGTCGCGATGCTTGCTCCGCGGAGCACATTCAAGATCAGCAGACCGTATTTGCCGGTGATCGGATTATACTGACAACAGAGCAGAATGAGCTCCTTGATCACCGAGCCTTCCTTTCCGTTGGAAGCCGCGATAATGGCACTGCGCAACTTGGCGGGTTCGAAATTTACCCCGAAAAAATAGCGCGAGATTATTCCATCCGGTGTCAGCACGATGAAGCCCGAAGGATGCGCGTACTGTTGTGATTCCGAATCGTACTGATAGCGAAAACCGGCCTCGTTGGCGAGCTGCGCGATCGTCTGCTGATCGCCGGTGAGAAAATGCCAGCCTTTCGCCGCGTCGGGCCGGCCGTAGCGCTTCAGATACTCCTTCTTTTTCTCCGCCGCCACTTCCGGAGTTTCCTGCGGGTCAATGCTCACGTTGATGACATTGAAGTCGCGCCCGACATTAAAGCGCAGCTCTTGCAGCGCCTCGATCAGCCCGTCATTGATCAATGTGCAAAGCATCGGACACCGGTAATAACCAAGCACGAGCAGAGTCGGCTTGGTGTTAAATAACTCGCCGAGCGCGACCGTGCGTTTGTCTGACTCCTGGAAAGTCAGGTCCGGCGAGATGGACTGCCCGATGTGCTGATCGTAGCCGACACGTTTCAGATCGTCCGGTGAAAGTCCTCGGGCGTTCACCCCGTGAGCGAATATCATCACGAGGGTCAGGCAGAACGCGGTTGTCAAAGCTTTCATGGCGTGACCTCCGGACCGGGTGAACTGACGGGTTCGTTAGGCTGAACATCCGTTTGCGGGCGCGATTGCATGAGCTGCAAACGGCTCTGGCCGGCACCGACTTCGGGCAAACCGCGCTCCACCAGCAGCTGCATGGCACGAGCGATCGGGATGCGGGCAACACCAGCCTGGCGATCGACCCAGCCATAAGTGTCCAATTGCGTTCGCTGCGTCTTTTCCAAATCCTTCCGTTCGCTCCCGGGGCGAATAAGGAGCCGGGGCTGCGGAAACGCTGCCACCTGCGCCGCCATCGCGGCGCCCGGCGACTCTCGCCTCGCCCCGTCCTTGCGCTGGAAGAAATGCAGAGTCCCAAAAGACACCAGCAGGCAGATGCCGATGATCAAGAGAAGCATTGCAATGATCACGCCGAGACCAATCACGTCCGCGTCCTTCGGCTCGTGCCCTGCCCTTCCCGTCTGATAACCTTGCGGAATCATTCGTTCGTCGTGACCGCAAACCGCGGGTCGTTCATCGGCACCAGCGGTTTGCTCTCAAGTTTGCGGATGAAGAAGAAAAACCAGACGCCGCCGATACCGAATAACGCCGCGAAATCGAGCCAGCTGACATGAATGCCATGCGGATAAAAGGTCGGCGTGATCATCCACCAGACATCGACGACGTGGGCCACGAACATCACCCCGGCGATCGCGGCCAAAGCCTGCCGCGTCTTTTTCATCTGCCGCGAGAGGAGAAGAAAAAACGGCCCGAAGAAATGGAAGAGAACAAGAAAGACAACGACCCAGCGCCAGCCGCCGGCGATCCGGTGCAGATACCACGAGATTTCGTGCGGCAGATTGCCCGACCAGATGATGAGTAACTGCGAGAACGCCATGTAGGCCCAGAGCATGGTGAAGGCGAGGAGGAGGCTGCCGAGATGGTGAAAATTCTCTTTCCCAATGATCTCAGCCAGCGCAGTGCGCGGCCCGAGCCAGGCCAGCAGCAGGATGACAAAGGCCAGCCCGCTTAACATCTGCCCGATACAAACCAGGATCGGGAAAATGGTCGAGAACCAGTCCGCCTCGAGCGACATGACCCAGTCGACAAATACCACCGTGATCGTTAGGGGATAAATCACCAGGCCCGGTCCGCTCCACTTCCGCAGCCGTTTCATCGGCGCCGGGTCGTGCGTTGCATCCTGCGCGCGCGACCAATGATTGAGCAGCCGGGCCAGGCAAATCCAGATGGCAAAGACGATAACTGCCCTAACGATGAAAAAGAGCGGACTCAGATACGGCTGCTGGTGCCGCAGAATGTGGTCGGCCGCCACCCGGGCCGGCATCGCCCACGGATAAAGCCAGTGGAGTCCAAAAAAGACCGGAATGAAAAGCAGACCGAGGAGCGGCAGCGTCCCGGCCGCGGCTTCAAACATTCGCCGCACCGGCCAGCCCCATTTTCCGCCGGTTAGAAAATGAATCATGAGGAAGGCCATGCAGCCGAGCGCAACCCCGAGCCAGACCAACTCGGCAAAGAGCCAGGAAATGAAAAACTGCCGCGGCTGGAGAAACCAGCCGAGGAGGCAGAGCAGCAACCCGACGATCCCGACGCCGAGCGCGAGCCGGCTCCGTGCACCGACCACGGTGTGGAGGTTTCCGCTCACGGCATTTTCTCCAATCGCTTCTGCTCCTCTGGCGGCAGATCGCTCGCTTTCGCGTTTCGACTTAATTGCAGGGCGCGAATGTAGGCGGCGATCGCCCAGCGTTCGTTAGGCTCGACCCGCGCGGCATAGGAATACATGACCCCGTAGCCGTTCGTGATGACATCGAAGAAATGCCCGACCGGCGCATTCCACAGCCGCTCGCTGTGGTAGCTCGGCGGAGCGGGATAGCCGCGCTGCACCACTTCGCCGTTCCCCTCCCCGGTCGCGCCGTGACAGACGGCACAATAGATATTGTAGCGCTCGCGTCCGCGCTCCAGCAGCTTCGGCGTGACCGGCATCGGCAACTGCGCGAGCAGAACGCCATTCGTTAGGCCAGTGTAATAGGCCTCATTCTGCTGCGCGTCGTGATACTCCACTGTGTGCGGCGGAAGCGGGCGGGCACTGGTTCCATTGGCGAAAAACTCCGAGGCGGAATAGGTCTTCGCTTTCGGCTGGTTATACATGTCCTGACGGCAGGCAGCGAAAAGCAAGAGCACCGCAAACAGCGCCACCGCCCGAGACGCCTTCCCGATTCGCGCCGCAAGCTCCGGGGAGCGCACGCGCCTCGCGTGCTGCGTCCGGCGCCCCGCCGGACGACACGGGGTGTGCGGTGCGCCCTCCTCCGAATGTTTGCGGCGAGGCGCCGCAAACGGCACGCGAGGCGCGTGCGCTCCCCAGAGCCGACGCGCGATGTCTCCTCGCCCCGCGATCATTGCGCCACCTCCGCGACCATGAGCGGTTCCAGATCCTGCAAAAAAGTTCGCGTCGCTTCCGCCTCGAACAGCGTGTCCGCCGCCTCGATGCAGAGAAAAAAACGGTCCTGCGAAGCGCGCTCGAATTCCGGCAGGTTAAACATCGGATGATACGGCCGGGGCAAGCCGCTCAAGCCTAACGAAAAAAAGAACGCGGTCAGGCAGGCCCCGAGAACGGTCAACTCGAAGGTAATGGGAATAAAGGCCGGCCAGCTGTGTAGAGGGCGGCCACCGATATTGATCGGGTAACTCACGACATTGGCAAACCACTGCATGAAGTAAGCACTGCACCCGCCGAGGATGCCCGCCCCGAGCACAAGCTGCGGAATGCGGGTTTGCTTGCCTAACGCCTCGGCCAGACCTGCAACCGGGAAGGGGGTGAAGCCATCCATCTTGCGATAACCGTGGTCGAAGGCACGTTCCGCCGCGCGCAGAAGCTGCGCGTCGCTCTCGAATTCCGCGACGAGTCCGTAGAGTCGTTCCTCGCTCATGGGGCGTTGGCCTTCTGCGGTTCCGCGACCAGTTCACGCGACTCCGAGATCGAGATCATGGGGAAAAAGCGCACGAACAAAAAGAGGAGGGTGAGGAAAAGCCCGACGCTGCCGAAGAGCGTGGCCCAATCCCAGATGGTGGGGAAAAACATCCCCCAGGCCGAAGGCGTGAAATCGCGACTCAGGCTGGTGATCACGATCACAAAACGCTCCACCCACATCCCGACGTTGATGAAAAAAGCGACGATGAAAAGAGTGAGCGGATTGCGCCGGATGCGGGCGGACCAGAGCGCCTGCGGGATGAGTACATTGCAGAGCATCAAGCCCCAGAAAACCCAGCCATAAGGACCGAAGGCGCGGTTCATCATCATGTATTCCTCGAAGATGTCCCCGCTATACCAGGACATGAAGGACTCGATCACGTAGCCGTAGGCCACCATCAGGCCGGTCACGAACATGACGTTGGCCATGTTATTGAGGTAACGTTCAGTGATCAGATTCTCGAGGTGATAAATCTTGCGCACCGGGATGATGATGTTCAGCACCATCGCGAAACCGGAGTAGATCGCGCCCGCCACGAAATAGGGCGGAAAGATGGTCGAATGCCATCCCGGCACGATCGCAACCGCGAAGTCGAAACTGACCACGCTATGGACCGAGAGCACGAGCGGGGTGGCGAGGCCGGCGAGCAGGAGATAGGCGATCTGCTGCCGCTGCCAATGGGCGGCGGAATTACGCCAGCCCAAGGCGAGGACGCCGTAGAATTTTTTCTGCCAGAGCTTCTTCGCCCGATCGCGCAAGGTTGCGACATCGGGGATCAGACCGAGATACCAAAAGAGCAGTGAAACGATGAAATAGGTGCCGACGGCAAAAACATCCCAGACGAGCGGGCTGCGGAATTGCGGCCAGAGCCCCATCGTGTCGGGATAGGGAAAGAGATAATAAAAGAGCCAGGGCCGGCCGAGGTGGAGCAGCGGCATGAGCCCGGCGCAGGCGACCGCGAAAAGCGTCATGGCTTCGGCGAAACGATTGATCGCGGTCCGCCAATGCTGAAACATCAGAAGCAAAATCGCGGAGATAAAAGTGCCGGCGTGCCCGATCCCGACCCACCAGACGAAATTCACGATCGCGAAACCCCAAGCCACCGGGATGTTCACGCCCCAGATGCCGACGCCTCGGATGAAGAGCCAGGCGAGGGCGAAAAAAAACATCATGAGCAAGCCGAAGGCGACGACAAACCCGATCCACCAGGGTGCGGGTTGGCGGTTGCGCAGGACGATGGAGCCGATGGTTTCGTTGACCGTTTCGTAGGTCTGCCCCGGCGCGAGGAGGTTGGAGGGGTAGCCGAGCGGCGACATCCGCGTCCTCTCTTGTTCGTTAGGCGGGATCGTACTCATGGCTGAAAGATCCGGCGCGGCTCCATCTTCTTCCGGGGAGCACTGGCCGCTGGCCTGTTGGTTTTGGCGGCCCGCCAAAACAAGCTTCGCCCAGGAAGCTGCGGTGTCTCAGCGCGCACGGTTTGATCAAGCGTTGGCGAAAGTTCGCGAAGGCGAGCCGCCTTCGCCCACAGGCCAGCGGCCTGTGCTCCCCGGAATTCTGGCGCGACGCTTCTCATGACTTCAGTTGCGGGCTGGGGTTGCGCAGTTTCGCCGAGTAAGTGGTGCGCGGGCGCGTGTTTAATTCGGCGAGCATACCGTAATCGAGCGGACGCGCTTTCGCGCGCGAGACGCGGCTCTTCGGGTCGTGGATGTCGCCAAACGTGATCGCCTCCGCCGGGCAGGCCTGGGCGCAGGCCGGAGTGATTTCGCCGTCGCGGATCTTGCGCTGTTCGAGTTGAGCCGTGATGCGGGCGGCGTTGATCCGCTGCAGGCAATAGGTGCACTTTTCCATCACCCCGCGGCAGCGGACGGTGACGTCGGGATTTTTGACCAGCTTCTCAATCGGCGAGAGGGCGCCGTTGTATTCCAGGAAATTAAATCGCCGCACCTTGTAGGGGCAGTTATTCGAACAATAACGCGTCCCGACACAGCGGTTATAGACCTGGACGTTGAGCCCCTCGGCATCGTGCATCGTCGCCGCGACCGGGCAGACCAATTCGCACGGGGCCAGCTCGCAATGCATGCAGGGCACCGGCTGATGGTGAAACTCGGGCTCGTCCGGTCCCCCGGAATAATAAGTGTCGACCCGGATCCAATGCATCTCCCGCCCGGCGATGACCTGGGCTTTGCCCACGACCGGGATGTTATTCTCCGCCTGGCAGGCAATGGTGCAGGCGTTGCAACCGATGCAGGTGTTGAGATCGACCACCATGCCCCAGGCGTAGCCGGCGTTCTTGTATTCATCCGGATTGTAGAGCGTCTCCTCGCGCCGCGGGACCTCCGCCATCTCGACCGCGAAACTCGGCTCCTTCATGAACTGGGCCAGCGTTCCCGCCCGGTACATGTCGCGCCCTTCGATCGTGAAATGGTTCTGAGTCGTGGCAAACTTGAGGTGGCGACCGGTTTTTCGAATCGTTAGGCCAGTGCCCTGCCAAAGCGCGTCGGAAACCCGCAGGGTGTAGGCGTTGTATCCTTTGTTCGTCCCCACCCGCCCGGCCCGCTGCCGTCCGTAGCCGAGGTGCAGGGTCACGCTGTGCTCCGCCTGCCCGGGCAGAATCCAGACTGGCGCGTCCAATTTCCGCCCCCGAAATGTGAGCTCGATGTAGTCGCCGTTCTGCAACTTCTCGCGCTGCGCCAGCGCCGGACTCACGAGCGCGGCGTTATCCCAGGTGATCTTGGAAAACGGTTTGGGCAATTCCTGGAGCCAGCCGTTGTTGGCGTAGCGGCCGTCGAGCAGGCTCGGGTCGGGGCGAAAAAGAATCTCGAGCTTGTTTCGCGCGACGGCGGCGCTTTTTTGCGGAACTGGCGGCGCGGGCTGAGGGCTATTCTCAGGCACCGCCGCGCCCTCACCCTTTGACGCCACGCCGTCGCTCAAAAAGGAGCGCCACTGCGCCTCGAACGTACTGGTCGAGTTCCCTTCTTCCCAGGTCGCCCTAACGATTTCGTAAGCGGTCCGCGCCGGTAGCTGGACGATGGCATCGAGCAATTGATGTACGGAAATTCCCTCATAGAGCGGCTCGACCAGCGGCTGCACGATCGTAGCCGTCCCGTTGAAAGCGCGCACGTCGCTCCAGCTCTCGAGAAAATGCGTCGCCGGGAGCTGCCATTGACAAAGCCGCGAAGTCTCGTCAGCGAAGAGACTGTGATGCAGGCGCAGCTTCACCTTGCGGAGCGCGCCGGCAAAATCGAGATCGACCGGCGCATCGTAAACCGGATTGCCCCCGAGAATGAGGAGAAGCTCGACCGCGCCGCTCCGCATTTCCTCGACCAGCGATTGCAGGGAAGCGCGCTGATTGACCGGGCTGACCTCGGCCGGCGCGGCGTGCCGGACCGTGCTCCCGAGGTTGCCTAACGAGGCGTTGATCTGCGCGACGATCGCGTGCACTGCCGGCGGCTGAGTTTCCCCGGCGATGACAATTCCGTGGCCGGCATTGGCGCGCAGATCCTGCGCCGCCGCCCAAACCCAACTGGAGGCGTTCGGCGGGACATCCCCTCCGCCGCCGCCCGCTCCGGCGAGCGCGGCCAGGGCGGCGGCCAGTTCCCCGATCTGATGCCCGGCGACCGCCACGCGGTGATCGGCATTGGACCCGGTGATGGTCGGGGTCGGCTCCGCCGCGTAGAAGCGGCTCATCGTCGCGCCCTCGGCTTTCTCCACCCGGCGGCGGGCAGCAAAGTCTCGCGCGTGCCGCAAGGCCGCCGGATGTTGCGAAAGAAAATCGGAATCGAGCGACACGATCACTTTCGCTTTCGAAAAGTCGTAAATCGTTTCCGCGCCAAAAACGCCTCCGGCGCGTGCCTCGTGCACGGCGTCGCGGCAGAGCGGCTCCCATTGGTGCCACTGCGAGCCGGGAAATTTTTCGCGGATCGCCTGCATTTGCGCCGCGAATGTGGGCGAGGTCACGTTCTGGGTGAGAAAGCGAAGACCCGCTCCGCCATTGCTCGACTGCGCGGAGAGGGCTTGGGTGAGCTGCTCGAGAAAAATGCTCCAGGTCGAGATCGCATCGCCATTCGTCAGGACCTTCGACCGATCTGGATCGTAGAGGTCGAGAACATCCGCCTGCGCCCAAATGGAAGTGGCGCCGAGGCTCGCCGGGTGTTCAGGATTTCCCTCGATCTTGGTCGGGCGGCCCTCGTGACTCGTGACGACGATCCCCTGTCCATAGCCGGCGAAGCTGGTCGCGGTGGCAAAGTACAGCGGATTGCCCGGGACGATTTCCTCCGGCCGGTCGACATAGGGAACGATCTTCTCAATCGGCTGTTTCGTGCAGGCCCCCAGCCCGGCGAGCGCAACCGAGGCCCCCATCAGGCGCAAAAAATCGCGCCGCTGCATTTCATTCGTCCACTCCGAAGCCCCGCGCGGAAATTCGCGATGCAGCATTGCCTCGAATTCCGGCGTTTCCGCCAGTTCCTCCAGGCTGCGCCACATTTTTGCCTCCTGCTTCATCGATGACAAACGGAGCAATCGGTCAGGCGGCCGCTGGTGTCGATGCCATACTCCCTAACGAGCCGGGCGCCGGAGGCGGCCTGGTCGGGCGGCGGTTGCCAATGGAGATTGTAAATTTCGGAACGCGGCCGGAGAAAATTCTGCGGCGCGCGGTGGCACTCGAGGCACCACTCCATGTAAAGCGTCTGCGTCCGCCAGGTCAGCGGCATCTGGTCGAGCTGGCCATGACAGGTCGAACAACCAATCCCATTCCCGACATGAATGCTGTGATTGAAATAAACGAAGTCGGGCAGGTCGTTGACCCGATTCCATTGCAGCGGCCGGTTTGTCGTTAGGCTCTGCCGAACCGGCTGCAGGGCCGGCGCCTCGGTATAAAGCTGCGAGTGGCAGGTCATGCAAACGTGCGTGCTCGGGATGCCGGCAAAGGAGGATTTTTCCACCGAGGTGTGGCAATAGCGGCAATCGATCCCGTCGTCGCCGACATGGTGCTTGTGACTAAATGCCACCGGCTGCTCCTGCGGTATCCCGACGTAGGTGGTGTAAGGGGACCAGAACACCGCGGAGGTGACCCAGCCCGCCCCACAGACGAGGAGGATGAAGCCGAAAATAAGAACTCGGGAATGGACGTTGGCGCTGCGAGTAAAGATTTGGCCCATGGAGTCGCGCCGTCCCCAAAGGCATTAGAGCTTGCGCGGTTCAGGCGCAACTTCGGGCAGTTTTACGAAGAGCCATCTTTTCATGTCCAACAGGCGGCGTGCACTTGCGAGCGCGCTTTTTCCGTGAGCCGCCCACGTTTATCTTTCGCAGGGCGTGTCCTCGACGGTTTTATATTTTCCCAGACCGATTCCGCCAACTTCTAAAGGGAGAAACGTCCTTTCCCGCGCCAACCAAAGCGACCAGAGCTCCAACCAAGGATCGTCCCGCCCAGAAAGGCGCCGAGCGCGAGCAAGGTCAAAGTTTTGCCTTTCGAGGGGATGGGCGGCTCAGGCTGGACGTAGCCGCGCTCCGGGAAATTGCCGCGGGGCCGCGCGGGCCGTGGTCGAGCGCCATCTTCAGGACTTCGGCGAGGTGGAGCGCGTGTCGATCGGTCGTTTCCTGTACTTGGGTGCGGCAACTGAAACCGTTCGCGATAATGAGCGTGTCCTTGCCCGCGTTCCGCACTGCGGGCAGGAGCACGCGTTCGCCGACCGCGATCGAGACGTCGTATTTATCCGCCTCGAAACCAAACGCACCGGCCATTCCGCAGCAGCCTGAGTCCGGCACTTCGTAGTCGAGGCCGATCTTGTCGAGCAGCTTCTTCTCGCAATCGAGGTGCATGACCGCCTTGTGGTGGCAATGACCGTGCACGAGCGCTTTGCGCTGCAATTTCGGGATGCGGTAATCCGGGGCGTGTTTTTCGAGAAACTCGGCCAACGTAAAAGTCTGTTTCTTCAGGCGGCGCGCGTTCTCGTGGTGCGGGAACATCTCGTAAACCTCGTCGCGGAAAACCGCGGTACAGCTCGGTTCGAGCCCGACGATTGGCGTCCCGGCCTCGATTTCTTCGCCTAACGAGCGGAGGATTTGCAACAACCAGCGCTGAGCGGTGTCGAGCATGCCGTAATCGTAGAGCGGCCGGCCGCAGCAGAGGTCTTGTTTCGGAAGGACAACCTGAAACCCCGCGTCCTCCAGAACCGCGACCGCCGCCTTCGCCACCGCCGGGTGGAAATAATTATTGAAGGTATCGGGCCAAAGCAGGACGCGTGTCTTGCCGCGATTGTGCACGCCGCGGCGCGCGAACCAGGCCTTGAACGACTCCGGCGCAAACGCCGGCATGGTCCGTTGCTGCGCCACGCGGATAAATGCTTTCACCACGCTGCTGAGGAACGGCGCGCGATTGACGAAATTGACTAACGACGGCGCGATCTGCGCGAGCCGGGCCCAGACGTGGATCAGGCCAAAGGCGTAGGCGTAGATCGGACGCAGCCGTCCTTTGTAATAGTGCGCGAGGAACTCCGTCTTGTAGGTCGCCATGTCGACGCTCAGCGGGCAATCGTCCTTGCAGCCTTTGCAGGCGAGACAGAGATCCAGCGCGTCTTTCACGCTCTCGTCCTTCCAGCCGTTCTTGCCGATCACTTCGCCGCGCAGCATTTCGAAAAGCAGATGGGCACGGCCGCGCGTCGCGTCCTTTTCTTTACGCGTGACCATGAAACTCGGGCACATCGTTCCACCTTCGAGATCTGCGGCATTTTCCGACGCCGACACAGCGCAACGCCGCGCGCGCGAAGCTGCCGCGGTCTTCAGGGAATTGAAAATGGGTCTTCGGCTCCCGCGGGTTGTAGTCACGGCCGAGGCGCAGGTTCGACGTGACTGGATAGGCTTCGAGCACTTTGCCCGGATTCATTTTCCAATCCGGATCCCAGATCGATTTGAACTCGCGGAAAGCTTCTATGATTTCCGGGCCAAACATTTTTGGGAGCAGCTCGGCGCGCGATTGGCCGTCACCGTGCTCGCCGGAAATGCTCCCGCCAAAGCTGAGCACCAGATCGGACGCTTCGCCGATGAAGGCGCGATAAGTTCGATCCCTTTCGCGGTATAGAGATCGAACGGCAGCCGGCAATGAATGCAGCCCTGCCCGAAGTGGCCGTAGAGGGACGCCTCGTAATCAAACTTATGAAAGAGCGCGCGCAATTTGCGCAGGCACGGCCCGAGTCGTCGAACCCTTCAAGCGCGATCGGCCGATGCTCCATGATCTCCGGGCGTGAGGAGCGTAGCTCCCGGCGGCGTCTCAGTGAACGTTGGTCGCGGTCGCTTTCATGGCGGATCAACCGGCGCGCTTTGTGCATGACTCGTTAGGCCAACCGCGGGATGCCTTTCCAATGTGTTCCCGGCGGTGACAGCTCCGCACGCACCGGCGGATCGGTCATGTCGCGCCTGTCGGAATTAAAAACGCTGGTGCCCTGTGAGATAAGATAATCGGCGGTGCGCGCGGCGAGGGCCTGAATCGTCAGGCCGGGATTGGCCGAGCCCTGGGTCGGCAAAATGCTGCCGTCGCAAACGAAGAGATTCGCGATGTCATGGGTGCGGCCAAATTTATCGACCACGCTGGTCGCCGGGTCGCTGCCCATGCGCGCAGCGCCGACGAGATGTGCGTAGCGCGCTTCCTGCGAGACCTCGGTCGCTCCGGCGGCGCGCATCACTTCCTCGGTTTTGTTTTTCGCGAACTCGATCAGCTTTTTATCGTTGTCGTAGAGGTCGAAATTAATGTGCGGAATGCTGATGCCGAACTGGTCGCGTTCGTCCGCGAGGGTGACGCGGTTATCGGCCGCGGGCAGGATCTCGCCGAGCACGCCTAACGATGCCCAATGATTATAATCCATCATCTCGCGGCGCATGCCCCAGCCCCACGCGCCACGCGCCGCCATCATTTGTTTGGCGAAGGAGATCGGGAGCGGCCCGACGGTTTGGATGGCAAAGCCGCGGGCGAAATCGCGCTTCGGATCGGTCTCGTAAAATTCCTCGGTCATGGCATGCGCGGGCGGCGCCTTGTATTGCCTAACGAGTTCCTCGAAACGCCCGAGAACAACGTTGCCGGCCTGCGCCATGAGATAGCGGCCGACGGTGCCGCTGGAGTTGGCGAGCTCGGAATTCAACAACAACCGCGGCGTCTCAATGGCGTAGCCGCTGATGATGACGGCTTTGGCTTTTTGAAAGTGCTCTTTGCCTTCGCGATCGAAATAGCTGACGCCGGTAACGCGATTGTTTTTCCCGAGATGGACGCGGTTCGCCATCGAGCGGTCGCGCACTTCTGCGCCATTCGCGATCGCGTCGGGGACGTGGGTGATGAGGGTGCTCGCTTTCGCACCGACTTTGCAGCCTTGAATGCAAAAACCGCGGTAGATGCAATGCGGCCGGTCGTTGCGCGAGCCACTTAAAATCGCCACCGGTCCGCCCGCGCTCACGCCGATGCCTAATGACGTGCAACCTTTGATGAGCGTGTTGCCGACGCCGCCCATCGGGTGTGGCCCGTAAGCGTAACCGTGCGGATCGCCCCACGGATACCACGCCGGACCGGCCACCGGCATTTCCAGCTCGAGCAATTCGTAATACGGTTTCAGTTCCCAGTAAGACATCGGCCAGTCCGTGCCGACGCCATCGCGGGTGTAAATTTCGAAATCGCTCGGATGAAATCGCGGCGTGAAGGCGGCCCAATGGACCGACCCGCCGCCGACGCCTTTGCCGCTGTTGTTCGCGCCGAAAGTAAGCGGGTGCGAGCCGCCGGTGATGCGCATGTCTTCCCAGTAAAGCTGGTGCGAACCTTTCTCGTCGCTTACCCAATCCTTTTCCGTGTCCCAAAACGGCCCCGCCTCGAGCCCGGCGACGCGGAAGCCCGCGCGCGCGAGACGTTGCAGCAAAACGCCACCGGCCGCGCCGACGCCGACGACGAGATAATCAAGCTCCTCGTTAGGCGAATAACGCCGCATGGCGCCGAGGTCGAG
>JBBPZW010000102.1:0-9860 GCA_038198475.1 Chthoniobacterales bacterium
CGCGGCACAGTGCGCGACGGATCCTTCACTTCGCCGCTCGGCATGAGCGCGACTTCGATGCCGACGAAGGCAAAAAGGAGAAGAAGCACGCCGCGGCCGAGGGGCTGGGCTCCCGGCCAGGTGATCGTTAGGGCGTCGGCCCGCCTAACGAAGAAGATTCCTACGAAAACGAAAATGAAGAGCGGGACGAGCTTGGCAATCGTCACGACCCAGACCGCGCGAGCTCCGGATTTCACTCCCCGGATGTTTACCCACGCGAGCGAGCCGAAGACGAGGAGGACGACGAGGAAATGCATACCGCCATGGGCGAAAATCGGCGCCATCGCTCCGATCGTGTCCGCGAAGAGCGCAACGATCCCGGACGAGGCGAGAATCGCGGTCAGAAAATAAAGCACGCCGGCCATGAAGCCGATGTAGCGGCCGAAAGCGCTTTCGACATAGGCATACAGTCCGCCAGTTGCGGAAACGCGGCTCCCCGCGATCGCGAACGAGGTGACAAAAATCACCATCGCTGCGGCGCAGATGAGGAAGGCGAGGGGAGCGCCAGATCCGAGCTGGGCGGCCACGAGAGCTGGCAGAGCAAAAATTCCCGCGCCAACGGTGGAGTTTACGATGTTCGCGGCCAGGCTCGGGACGCCGAGCGCGCGAACCAGTTGTGTTTCGGCAGTGGGCTCGACGGTTGCACTCATGCCGCGCAGGCTGCGCAAACGAATTCCTCCCGGCAAGTCGTTAGTTGTCGTCGCGTCAAGCTGATCTACTCTTCGGGATGCGCGATTCTTATCTTGAGGAGTTTTTTACCTTCCTGCGTTTTGCCAGCATCTCGACCGATGACGCCTACACCGAAAAGCTTAGCGAATGCGCGCAATGGCTGGTCGAAAAACTGAACGGGATCGGCCTGGAGGCGCAGTTGATCCCGACCCCGGGACACCCGGTCGTCTGGGCGAAAAATAAACATCAGCCGGGCCGCAAAACCGTCATGATTTACGGGCACTACGATGTCCAGCCGCCCGATCCGCTCGATCTATGGGACTCTCCGCCTTTCGATCCGGTTTTGAAAAACGGATACGTTTACGCCCGCGGCGCAACGGACAACAAAGGACAGATCCTCGCCCACATTCTCGGCATCCAGGAAACGCTTGCGGAAGACGGCGATCTTCCGGTCAATCTCCACCTCATCATCGAAGGCGAGGAAGAAATCGGCAGCGGCAATCTGCCGGGATTTCTGAAGGATCATCGCGACGAACTGAAATGCGACGTGGCGGTCGTTTCCGACACGGGCATGATCGCGCGCGGCGTGCCGACCTTGAGCTACGGACTGCGCGGCGTGACCGCCTGCGAAGTGAAAATCACCGGCTCGAAGATGGATTTGCATTCCGGGGTGTTCGGCGGCGCAGTTGCGAATTCCGTTACGGCGCTCGCGCAATTACTCGCGACCCTGCATGACGAGAACGGCCACGTTGCGGTCGAAGGATTCTATGACGACGTGAAACCGCTCGAGGACTGGGAGCGCGAAGCCTGGAGGAAGTTGCCGATCGATGGCGACAAGGAAATTCTGAATGAAACCGGATCGCCAGCGCTATTCGGTGAGAAAGGTTTCAGCACCCTCGAACGGATCTGGGCCCGGCCGACGGCGGAGATCAACGGGATCGGCGGCGGGTATCAGGGGAAGGGGACGAAGACGGTGATCGCGAGTCACGCGATGGCGAAGCTCACTTTCCGCCTCGTGCCTAACCAGGATGGCGACACGATTCTTAAGCAGGTCCGGAAGCACTTGGAAAAACATCTTCCCCCCGGAGTGACCATGGAGATCGTCGATGGCCATAGCGGGCCTTGGTATTTGACCGATCCGCACGCCACCTTTGGCGAAGCGGCCCAGCGCGCTCTGAAAGCGGCCTTCAAGAAAGACGTCGCCCTCATCCGCGAGGGCGGTAGCATCCCGATCGTCTCGCAATTCCGCGACATTCTTGGAGTCGAGACGCTTCTCCTGGGCCTCGCCCTGGCCGATTGCCGGGCGCATTCGCCTAACGAAAATTTTCCGCTCGAGAATCTGGAAGCCGGGATCAAGATGAACAAGGCGATCCTGCAGGAACTCGGCGCGGCTAATCGTTAGGCGTCGACGCAAGTCCCCATGGCCCGCCGGACGCGATTCAAGCCTCGAGCTCGCGCGCTCGCGCTCGCTCTTGGTCTGTTTTTTTTGCCCGCTCCAGCGTTTGAGCTGAAAGCGGAGGAGCCTTCGTTAGGCGAAAAGATAAAGCGGGTATTCGCCACTCCGACGCCAACTCCGGCCCGCCGCCACAAGAAAACAACCAGGAAAAGTTCTCCAACGCCTTCCCCAAGTCCGACACCGCGGCGGAAACACAAGGCTTCGCCAACGCCCGACGAAGAAGAGACGCCCAAACCGAAAAAGAAAAAATCGTCGGCTACTCCCTCGCCCAGTCCATCTCCGAGCGCGACGGAAACACCGACGCCGACTCCCGAAAAATCACCGACTCCGACTCCGTCGCCAACCCCGACGCCCAGAGTCACCTCGGTGGCGCCAGATGAAATTGCTGACTTCGACAAAAACCCGGAGCCGGTGCGCAAATTACTGACCGCCGCGCTCGAGCTGACAAAGCGCAATCTCGATTACAAATACGGCTCAGCGGATCCGGCCAATGGCGGGATGGACTGTTCCGGCTTCATCTATTTCGTCCTGCGCGAAAATGGAGTGAAAGACGTCCCGCGCGATGCGAGCGGCCAGTATGTCTGGGTGCGGAAAGCCGGAAATTTTCGCGCGGTTCTGAGTCGCGAGATCGACTCGTTCGAACTCGATGAACTCAAGCCGGGGGATCTGCTGTTCTGGACTGGTACCTACAGCGTGGTGCGGGATCCGCCGGTTACCCACACGATGGTTTACCTCGGGAAACAGAAGGATTCCGGCAAGCCGATCATGGTCGGGGCAAGCGACGGCCGGACTTATGAGGGCGAACAGCAGTTCGGAGTCAGCGTCTTCGATTTCAAGACCGCGCCGTCCAAAAACGCAGCCAGCTCGGGGACTCATCCGCGCTTTGTCGGCTACGCCAGAATCCCCGGCCTGTAGCCTTAACCTAACGGGGAACTTTTGTGGGCGTTGGGGACTCTTCAATTGTTTCGTTAGGCGCGGGCGCCGTTTCATTGTGCCGGTGCCGATAGTGCTGCGTCAGCAAACCGAGAATCACGGCCAGGACGATAAACGCAATCGTGCGCTGTTCCTGGCGCGTCAGGACGAACATTCCCAGTCTCGAGTGCAGGCTCATCTTGCGTAGGAAATAGGATCAGTCAGACCGGCTTCACGAAAACCTTTCAGGCGCAGCTGGCAGGAATCGCAGAGGCCGCAGGCGCGTCCATCCGGCGTCGGGTCGTAGCAACTGTGAGTGAGCGAATAATCCACCCCTAACGAAACGCCGCGTTCGATGATCTGCGCCTTGCTCAAGGCGAGAAGCGGGGCGTGCACCTTGAAGCGTGCGCCTTCCACTCCGGCGCGGGTCGCGAGGTTGGCCAGTTCCTCAAAGGCGCGGACGAATTCCGGCCGGCAATCAGGGTAGCCGCTGTAATCGATCGCGTTTGCGCCGATAAAAATATCCGTCGCTCCCAGCACCTCTGCCCAACCGAGCGCGTAGGAGAGAAAAATCGTGTTCCGTGCTGGCACATAAGTGATCGGAATGCCGCTCGCCATTTCGCCCGCCGAACGCGACTGCGGCACCGCGAGATCATCCGTTAGGGCGGAACCGCCGAAAGCACGCAGGTCGATTTCCACGCAACGGCGCTCGGCCGCCCCTAACGAGTCAGCTACGGTCTCGGCCGCGGCCAGTTCTCGTTCGTGCCGCTGGCCGTAACGGAAGGAAAGCGCGTAAACCTCGTAGCCTTCAGTGCGGGCGATGGCCAGGACGGTCGCGGAATCCAGTCCGCCGCTGAGGAGGACAACTGCGCGCTTCATCAGGCTTCGTCGTCGTCCAGATCGGGATGGATTGCCCTGATCGTTAGGCTGATTCCGCCGCGCGAGGCGAATTCGGCCTGCACGATCATGCGTCGTGGAGCGCAGGTCTCGACGAGGTCGTCGAGGATCTGGTTGGTCACGGCCTCGTTGAAAGCGCGCTCGTTCCGGTAGGAAGCGAGATAGAACTTGAGCGATTTCGTCTCGAGGCAGCGCGCGCCTGGTTGATAATCAATCTGGATTTGCGCGAAGTCGGCCTGGCCGGTGATCGGGCAAAGCGAGGTGAAATCGGCCGATTGAAATTGAATCCAATAAGGACGCTGCGCCGGATTGGCGAATGTCTCGAGGATGGCCGCGGAGGGGCTGCGTGGAACGGAGGTTTCGCTGCGCCCGAGGAGAGTCAAAGCTTTCGGTTTCCGCTTTTTGGCCATGCGCCACTAAACCGGAGTCATCCCGGGCGTTCAATTGTTTTCGCGAACCGCTCTGTCGTTAGTCTGGATGCTCCAGCTTGCGATTGAGGAGTGCACGCTTGCGGTCGCCCACGCCGTGGTAGTTCCAATAGTCGACCTTCAGACTGCGCTTGAGCTGGAGCCGACTCCCGTCGGCCGCCTGCCAGGTGCGGAGCAGATAGGGGAAATCGCGGTCGAGCATAAAGCGATCCGTCCCGCCGGCGTGCGCGACGGTGACATAAATCGCGCGATCGGTGGATTCGAAGTGCACCTGGGCCGGCTTCCAGACGAGCTTGTCCTTTTTGGAATTGATGACGGTCGGCGCGAGCTGGATCTCGAAGTCGCCGCTCGGTTTCGAGAAATCGATCGTCCGCACCCGCAGCGGGAGTTCGTCGTAAAAGAACCCGTTAGGCGGGAGCGTCACCTTTTCGCGTCCCTCCGCCATGCCATCCCAGTAGGTGTGCCATTGATAGTGGAAAATTTCGCCGCCCCGGCGCGCTTCCTTGTAGGTGTTGCCGCAGCTGTCGTTGCTCGTTAGGGAAAATTTCGCGAGACGCCCGTTGTCCGCGCGCCAGAAGTTGGAGTGCATCTGCTGGTAGACGTAAAGCCCGGTCGGGATGTGCAGGATCTGGTTCATCTTCAACACCTGGATCGTGCCGGGTCGCTGCCAGTCGTCTGGTTTGACGAACTGTTTCAAATCGAAAGGCTCGCGCACCAGAATGTGCAGAATCTCCGTCTGGCGCGGCTGGCCGTAGCGCAGGATCTGGCCGTCGTAGATGTCGAATTCAGCTTTGCCGTCGTTCCAATAGCTGGCGTTGGCGATGAATGCAGGACTGAACTGGGCCAGGGCCGCGCTCGAACCGAGAGCCAGGCAGAAAGCTGCGATGAAAACGTTTCGGTGGACGTTGTTCATGCCGCCAAAGCTTCCGGCTTGCGATCCACCGACGCAAGCGGGATGGTCGCGCTACATGGCTTCTTTGGAAGGACCAGAACCCGTCGGCGTGGAGCGCGCGGATGTCATCGATTTTTTCGCGCACGACACGAAGCGCGACGAAGTGCTCCTCGCGATGTACGAGTCGAGGCCGTGGGAGAATTCGGATCTGCAACTCTTCCAGGTGCAGGAAAAATTCAATGCCTACGTCTCCTTTCTCCTCGACGGCGAACTGGCTGACACACACCCGGAATTGTCCGGAAAAAACGCGCGGATCGAACTGCGCTGTGCGGAGATGCCGGAAGGGCGCATTCTTGATTTGCTGGGCGCGATTCACGACCAGCTCGCGCTCCAGGAGATTCCGATCGAAGTGATCGTGGAAGATCGCAGCGGAAATTGCGGAACCGGCTGCAGCTGCGGGCACTAATATTTTAGGAAGCTGACCACCGGTGTCGGGTCGAGTTTCTCGCGCCCATGCAGAAACTCGAGCTCGATAAGAAACTGCGCCTCGAGCAGGTCGCCGCCGATTTTCTTGATCAAGGCCGCGGCCGCCGCGGACGTGCCGCCGGTGGCGAGCAGGTCATCGATGAGCACGATTTTTTCGCCGGGCTCGATGCTGTCGATGTGCATCTCCATTTCGGCGTCGCCGTATTCGAGCGAATACGCGGCGCTCGCCGTCTTGAAGGGAAGTTTGCCTTTCTTTCGGATCGGGACGAACCCGACCCCTAGCGCATAAGCGACGGCCGAGCCGAAAAGAAATCCGCGCGCGTCGATTCCGACCACCTTGTCGATCGGCAGGGTACGGCAGCGCGCGAGGAAAATGTCGATCGATTCGCGGAAGAGCTGCGCGTCGACCAGGATGGGTGTGATGTCTTTGAAGACAATGCCGTGTTTCGGAAAATTGGGAACGTCGCGAATTCCCGCGTGCAGACGAGCGATCGAATCAACAGCCATGGCCCGAGGCTAGCGGGCCGAGGCGAATCGTCAACGCCCTGCACGCGCAGTCATAAAAGGAACGGGATGGCGCGGCGGCTCCTGGAAAGTCAGCGCCTGCTGGCACCCGGCCGCAGGCATCGCTCGGATCGCGCCCTGTGTGGTAGCGCTGCCGTCCCGTTTGTCCTTCGCGCCAACGTTTTCATGTCGGGAGTCGAAAAAGCAGGAAGCGGGCCCACCCCGCCGGGGACCCGAACGCGGATTGCCAAGCGGCATGCCGCCTTTTACCTTCGGGTCCGATGGATCGCGGGCTCCTGATCATCTCAACCCTCTTTTTTTTCCTCGCCATGGTCTGGACGACGATCGCGATCAAGGCGCGCCGTTATCGGGCGGCCGGTTTCAATTTTTCGGCCATCGCGCTCGGCTTTGTCTTCCAGACGGCTTTCCTTTCGGTCCGTGGGCATGCGCTGGGACGCTGTCCGCTGACGAATCTGTTTGAGGTTTTTGTCTTTCTCGCCTGGTCGGTCTCGCTCATTTATCTGCTCATCGGACCGGCCTACCGGCTCTCGCCCATGGGGGCGTTTACCGCGCCTTTTGTTTTTGTTCTGCAGGGATTTGCTCTCCTCGCGCCGATTGACGTGCCGCATCCTCGAGTCTCTTCTCCTTCACCGTGGCTGGAAATGCACGCCTCGGTCTCGCTCATCGCCTACGGGTCCTTCGCCCTCGCCTGCGTCGCGGGGCTCATGTACTTGCTACAGGAGCGCCAGCTCAAATCGCGGCAAATCAATTCCATGTTCTATCATTTTCCCCCGCTGACTGATCTTTTCGCGGCCATCACCCGGCTGCTCTGGCTGGGATTCATTCTCCTGACGCTCGGGCTCGCGGCCGGTTTTCTGACCGGACAACCGCTCCCCTACGTGAAAATTGCCTGGTCGTTAGGCGTGTGGATTTTCTACGCGGCAATTTTGCTCGCGCGTCACTTGGGTACAACCGCGCCGCGCCGAATCGCCACGCTTTGCGTCCTTGCTTTCAGCGCCGCGCTCACGCTTCTCTGGGGCATCACTTTTCTTTCGCAGACGCACTCGCTCTGATGAATCTCTTCTGCGTCGGCCTCAGCCATCACACCGCGAATGTCGAAACGCGCGAACGTTTCATCGGGCACGCGGCGATCGATCGCGTCCTGCGTGAAAAAGTAGGATGCTCTGAGGCGCTTTTCCTCAATACCTGTAATCGGGTCGAAGTTTATGCCGCGGCCGAGCAGCCGATCCCGACGCAACGGATCGCGCAATGCCTCGTCGCGGAGGGGATGATGCCGGAGGACGATGAAATGGGTGCCTTCTATCGCCACGAAGCGCAACAATGCGTGCAGCATCTCTTCCGAGTCGCGTCCGGGCTCGACTCGATGGTAATCGGTGAGACTGAGATTCTCGGGCAGGCCAAGAAGGCTTACGAAGCGGCGCGGGAATCCGGCGCCGCGGGGCCATTTTTGCACCGGCTTTTTCAGCGCGCCTTTCGCGTCGCGAAACAGGTCCGAACACGGACGGGGATCACCCGCGGGGCGGTTTCGATCGGGTCGGTGGCGGTGGATTTGGCGGAACAAATTTTCGGCCACTTCGAAACGCGCCGGGTGCTCCTGCTCGGCGCGGGCGAAGCGAGCGAGCGGACCGCCCGCGCGCTGGTCAAGCGCGGGGTGCGCGACATTCGGGTGACAAATCGTTCCCCGGAGAGAGCGGAAGCGCTCGCGGCGGTCGTCGGCGGTCGCGCGGTGGCGATGGAAGAATGGGAGATCCACTGTCGCGAGGTCGACATCCTCATTTCATCGACTGCTTCCCCGGCGCCGATCGTGACCTGTGAAAACCTGGCGCCACTGCTGCACGACCGCCTCGATCGGCCACTCTTCATTATCGACATCGCCGTCCCGCGCGACGTGGCGCCGGACGTCCACGAAATGGAAGGCGTTTTTCTTTACGACATCGACTCGCTGCAATCGATCGCGCAGCAATCTCTCGCTTTGCGCCGGCAGCAGATCGCGGCGGGGGAGGAAATCATTGCGCGGCATGTCGACGATTTTAGCGGCTGGTTCGGTTCGGCGCGGGAACGGAGATTGAATCCGCCCGACATAAGCGACCCGGCTCTGCGCGCCTCGGAAAGCTGAGTGGGCGCTCCGGAGAGAATTGTGCTCGGGTCGCGTGGAAGCGATCTCGCGCGGAGACAGACGCGGATGGTCGAAGAGGTCTTGCGCAAGGCCTGGCCCGAGTTGGAAATCGCCCTCGAGATCATCCGCACGAGCGGTGACGAGGGCGGCACCCCGGTGGTGGCCGATCGCAAAGCCGGGCGCAAGGGAATGTTCACGCTGGAGATTGAGCAACAGCTTCTCGTTAGGCGAATCGACCTGGCGGTGCACAGCGCGAAGGATTTGCCGAGCGAGCGGATGAACGAACTGGAGATCGGCGCCGTTCTCCCGCGCGGCCCGACCGGGGATGTGTTGATCGCGCGAACCGGATTTTGCCTAACGACTTTACCGACCGGGGCTGTGGTGGCGACCGGGAGCATCCGGCGCCAGCGGCAACTGCGCTGGAAACGGCCCGACCTCGAGTTGGCCGATCTGCGCGGCAACGTGCCGACCCGTTTGCGCAAGCTGCGCGAAAATGAACACTGGAGTGGAATCATCCTCGCCCGGGCGGGTGTTGTGCGGCTCGGTCTTACGGCGGAAATGGAATCGCTCTCGCTCGACGACTTTGTCCCGGCCGGAGGCCAGGGCGTGATCGCACTTCAGGCACGGCGTGATGACGAACGTGTGCGCCGGTTACTGGCCCCGATTGATGACGACTCGACCCGGCTTTGCCTCCATGCGGAACGTGAATTTTTGCGGCTTTTGGACGGTGATTGCGATTCGCCGGTCGGGGTGCACGGGCGAGTGATCGATGGGAAGTTGCAACTCCAGGCGCAGGTTTTCGAAGAAGAAATTTCGCCGCCGCGCGTCGGCATCGTGACGGGCGCGAGTGATCAACCGGAAGCGCTGGCCGCCGAATTAATGGACAAACTTTATGGCAACCAAAGCTGAACCCGGACGTTGTTATCTTGTCGGCGCAGGTCCCGGCGACCTCGGATTGGCGACTTTGCGCGCGAAGCAACTCGTCGAACGAGCCGAGGTGGTGGTTTACGATTACCTCTGCAATCCCGAAATACTGCAGTGGGCTCCGGAAACGGCCGAGATTATTTACGCGGGAAAAAAGGCTGGCGCTCATACCCTGAAGCAGGACGAGATCAACGCCCTCCTGGTCGAAAAAGCGCGGGCCGGCAAGCGGGTCGTTAGGCTAAAGGGCGGCGATCCGTTTCTCTTCGGGCGCGGCGGCGAGGAGGCGCAGGCCCTGGCCGCGGCCTCTATTCCATTCGAAGTCGTTCCCGGCGTGACTTCGGCGATCGCCGCGCCGGCTTACGCAGGCATTCCGGTCACGCATCGTGGAATGACCTCGCACGTCACTTTTTTCACCGGGCACGAGGATCCCGAGAAAACGGAGAGCTCGCTCGATTTCGAAGCGCTCGCAAAATTGGGCGGAACCCAGGTGATGCTGATGGGCGTCGAGCGGATCGA
>JBBPZW010000103.1:0-42675 GCA_038198475.1 Chthoniobacterales bacterium
AGCAGCGCGCGCAGGGTTTCCGGCAACTCGTGTTCTTCGTTATGCGCCGGAACGACAAAAGAGAGTTTCGGTGCTCCGGCGCGAAAAAATTGCGTGAGCGTTTGGAAAACAAATTCGTAACCCGGCGGCCATTGGCTGGCGCGCGGGCCAGCGATATTGAGAACTGTGATTTGATTTACCCTAACGAATTCTTCGACCCGCCCGGCGGCTTCTTCGGGAGAGACCGTCGCGGCGTCGATGAGCCGGAACGGTTTCCCTTCCGCCGAGCAGAAATCCACCGTCGCCTTCGTCCCGCCCTGGAGAGTTTCCCGGTAAAAAATAACGGTGCCGTCCGCGCCGCGAACGTTTTGCGCGGTCCGTTCGAGGTAGCCGCCGCCCACGAGTTCGCGCAAGGGATAGTGCGTGGGAATCCGCCCGGTCTCATCGAGCCGGCCTTCGGGGCACCAACCGCCGCAAGCCACGCCTAACGACATCGCGGCGTCGAGCGCGGCGCGATCGACGCCCGTTTGCCCGCCGGAAATGATTTTCATTCCGCGGCGCGGCGCGCCTTTTCGTCGAGCGCGAGATAGTCGTCGCGGGGCGGACTGAAAGTGTCGATCACGGTCGTGTCCTCGAGCGTCTCGACGCCGTGAGGCACGTTGCTCGCTAGGTAAATGGCGTCGCCCGCGCTCAGCTCGTGCGCGATCCCGGCCACGATCATTCTCATCCGGCCCCTAACGACATGCGCGATCTGCTCCTGCGGATGAGCGTGCTCGGGTAGGCGACTGCCGGCCTTCAGCTCCGCGCGCATCTGATACATGGTGGCGCCGTGCGCGATGGTGCGCCGTCTGATCCCAGGGACAATATCGACCCAGGGGTTTTCTTGTTCGCTCACGCTGGAGCATGCGGGAAATCGGCGCGGGTTGCAAAACGACTTTGTTTGCCTTGGCGGCGGCCCCCATCCAATCTCTCCCGGCCGATGAAATATCTCGACATCACCCGCTCGCTCCAATCCGACCTTGCGCCATGGCCGGGCGACGCAAGTTTTGACTACCAGCTGGTCGGCCGGCTTGCGGAAGGTTCATCGGTCAACCTCGGCCGGGTCACGACGAGCGTGCATTCCGGGACGCACGCCGACGCCTTTTTTCATTTCGAGGATGATGGCCTAACGATCGATCGTTTCGGGCCGGAACGTTACGTGGGCAAGGCCGCGGTCGTCGACCTGAGCGCGAAATTCGCCGATTCGTTAGACGAGATCACGATCGCCGATCTGGAACCGGGCGCGACCGCGCCGCGACTTTTGATCAAGACCGACGCCTGGCCGGATTCGACAAAATTCCCGGAAGCCATCCCCATCCTCGCGCCCGGTGTGGCGGAATGGATGAAGGGCAGGGGGGTGAAGCTGCTCGGGCTCGACCTGCCGTCCGTCGACGCCATCGATTCCAAGGACCTGAGAAATCACCACGCGCTGGCTGCGGCCGATATCGCGATCGTCGAGGGGCTTGATCTGAGCAAAGCCGACTCGGGCGTTTATAACCTCGCCGCCCTGCCGCTCAAGATCACCGGCGGCGACGGAGCGCCGGTGCGCGCCGTCCTCTGGCGGGAAGAGTGAAACGTGACCGGCGACTGGCTCGAGCGCCCGGGGACGAAATGGGCGGTGCTGTCTCTGATCGTCGGATTCTTCGCGATCACGAATCTTCCCTGGACGCTGGACGATTACGACCAGGCGAAGCAGGCCTACACCTCGTTCGAGATGGTGGGGCAGGACCATTGGCTCTACCAGCACACGCCTAGGGAGAGCGTCGCGACAAAGCCCCCACTCGTCGGCTGGATCTCCGCCGCGCTTTTCGAAGTCACCCGCTGGTGGGAGGGCGCCTGGCGCGTTCCGTCGTTCGCCGCCGCGCTCGCGCTTCTTTGGCTGGTGACGACGGAAGCGACCGCCGCTTACGGAATAGTCGGCGGCTTGGTCGCGCTCAGCGCCCTCGGCTTGAACCTCCTCTCCCCGCGCCTCGCCACCCTGGTCCGGACAGACATGCCACTGGCGCTCGTGACGTTTCTCATCGGCGCGCAGATCTGGCAGAAAATCCAGCGGGCCGAAGCGTGGACGACGCGTGACCGGGTGATCGCCTTCGTCCTTGTCTCCAGCGCCATGCTGATCAAGGGGCCGATCATCTACGCCTTCATCCTGCCCGGGTTGATCGTCTACCAGATCCTCCATCGCAAAAACCGGGCGCCGACCGGCTGGAGCGGCTGGTGGCCGTGGCTCCTGTCGCTCGCCATTTTCCTTGCCTGGGCGATTGGCGGGATCGTTAGCCAGGAGGGCTTCTACGAGAGCGTCGTGATCCGCGAATTTGCCGGGCGCTTCACCGAGACGATCCACAAGCCGCAGCCGATCTACTTCTATTTCCCCCATCTCCTGCATAAGTTCGCGCCCTGGAGCCTTCTCCTCATTGGCTTGGCGATCTTCTTCTGGCGCCGGCGGGAACGCCTCTCGCTCCAAATGAAACCCGCGACCGTCTGGTTGGTCTGCTGGAGCCTGGGCGGCCTTCTTCTCCTGTCGATCATCCCCTCGAAACGCGTCGACCGGATCTTCCCGATCCTGCCGCCCCTCTGCTTGTTGTTAGGCGCGCAGGTCTCGCGCGCCATGGAGACCGACCGCTGGCGAATCAAAATCCGGCCCTGGCTCGCCGCCTCGCTCATCTTCGCTGTCGTCTTCACCGGCGGCTACGCGGCCTGGAACATCACGTCTGCCCGGCGCGAGCGGAGCGACGCGCTCGTCCAGTTTTCGCGCGCGGTGAGGGAAGAAGCCACGCAACAGCATTGGCGCTACGCGGTGGTCGGCGGGCGGGAGGAAGGGATGCTTCTCTACCTGCGCCAGGATCACTTCCTCGCGCCTAACGACTCCGTCGCGCAATGGAAAGCCGGCCAGCTCGACGCCCTCGTGGTGCGGGACGAGCCCGCCCGGCCCTGGCTCGATCTCCTCCCCGGAGCAAAATTGCGCCGCGTCTCGGAGAAGGCGCAGGGCCTGCCGCACTATTCGCTCTTCGTTCGTCAACCGTAACCGAAAAGCGCCCTCGACATCGCCGCCTCAGCCGATACGCTCCCCGAGATCATCTTGCCTAACGAGTCAATGGAGTATCCCAAAGCCGAGATCGAAGCCCTCTGGTGTCCCTGGAGGGTCGAGTATTTTGAGCTCGAGAACCGGATCCCGGACTTCCTCACCGCGGCCGCCCAGGCGAGCGACGATGCTGCCCACCTCGTCATCACGAGGCGAAAGAACGCCTTCCTCATGATGAACCGTTATCCCTACGCCGTCGGGCATCTCATGGTGGTGCCCTACCGGAAGACGGCGGATCTCGCGTCGTTAGGCGAAAACGAAATCCTCGAGCTCTGGGCGCTCGCGGTCCAAGCCCAGGCCCTCCTCCGCGCCACCATGAAGGCGCAGGGGTTTAATCTCGGCCTCAACCTCGGCACCGCGGCCGGCGCGGGCGTGGCGGATCACCTCCACCTGCACATCGTGCCGCGCTGGGCGGGAGACACGAATTTCATGCCGGTCCTCGGCCAGACGCGGCTCCTCTCCGAGGGTTTACAAACGCTCTACCAGAAGTTGATCGAGGCGCAAAATCACCTAACGACTTAACGGATGGCGATCGATTCCAATAATCCGAACTGGATTGAACCGCCGCCGCCAAAACGCGGCGGCCTCGGCTGCCTGGGCAAGGGCTGTCTATTCCTCGTTGGCTTCGGGGTGTTGACGATTCTCGTCTTTGTCCTGGGGACCTATTTGCTTCTTTCGAGCGGCTCGAAGCCGACCAAATTGCCGATCGAAGATCTGCCGCCGGCCAAGTTGAGCGAGGTTCAGCAGCGGGCCGATCAATTCGAGGGCGCCCCGGCCGTGTCATCCTATACTCCGCCTCCGTCGTCAGCCGGAACGCCTGCCCCGGAGGAGACTCCGGCCGCGGCGTCATTGGAACGCCAGCTCAGCCTTTCGGCAGGTGAGATCAACGGGCTTATTTCGGCCAACCCGAAATCGCGCGGGCACTCTTACGTTACGCTGAACGGGAACACCGCTACGGTGCAGATGAGTATTTCGTCCGATAAGGTACCCGGCTTTCCCAAGGGTTACTTGAACGGGAGTTTCGTCATCACCACAAACGGCCCAACCCCGATCAACGAGCTGCAGGTTTCCAAGGTCCAGGCTAACGGGATTCCGATACCCTCGCGCGTTCTCTACATGACTTACCGGGGGCAATCGATTCTCGGCATTGCGATGGAAGCAGCCGCGCCCTATCACGTGACTACGGCGGAGATTCGCGATGGCGCCGTGGTCCTGCATTAGCCTTCGGCGGTGGTATCGGCGATCGATGACCGCCGATCGTCGCCGTTAGGGCTTGATGATTTCGCGGACGAAGACGTTCAGTTGGCCGTCGGATTGACGGCGCACTTCAGTGATCTCGAAGGGCCGAGAATCGTCACGGCTCAGGGTGGAACCGGGATCGGGGAGGGGCGCACCGGCCGGGTAATCGACGATGACCCGCAGGTTGCGTGCGGGCCCTCCGTTCTGGCCGGTGGTCGGTCGCAGGACCGCGCGATTCGCGTCGGCGAAATTAACGACGAACTGACCTTTCAAATAAGCGCGCTCGCCGCGCAGGCCGTTGCTAGCCGCGTCGCGGAGCCCGGCGGTGTCGAGTATCCGCCCGGCGGGCGCTCCACCGGCAGCGAAGGTTTTCCAAGTCGCGCCCGTGGTGGAAGTGAGCGCGACCGCCGGCGAAGAAGCGGTCACTGGCAAGGCGCGCATGACCATCGGCGTCGGTGAGGCGGAAGCCATCGCGACTGCTGGGGATCCGTTGGCGGCAAGGTCGGCCGCGGTTACGGGCTGAGCGCGGAGCGCCTTGAGCGGCGTGGCGGCGGAATGCGCGAGCGCGACCTTCTCGCCGGCTCTGTCGGGGGGGCCCCTGCGGCCGGGAATCGATGGGACAGGGCCCGGCTCATCGTACAGCGGCACGGCAGCTTCTACCCTAACGAGTGCGTCTTCCGGCGGCGGCGCAGCCTTGGCTGGAGGCAACCCAACGATCGGCAAGGCGCTGGTCGCAGGGGCGAGGCGCGATCGATAATCGTCGTAGCGGTTCTCCACGGTGCGCCGGTTATCGGCTTTGAAGATCGGCCAGCCGGCCGCGAGGTTGAGATCGGGCGGGGGCTCGAGACTAAAAGTGCCGGTGCCTCTGGTGACCGCATAACTCCCATAGAGAATCGGCACGACGGTGAGCTGGAGGCGGCCATCCGACAACCGCCCGACGTGGACGACGGCCGAAAGGTCGTGGCTCCGCTCGAGGTTCACATCCATTCCCATGACGAGGCGTTCCTGGAGGAGCTTGGCGTCATGTTCGTTAGCCGTGGTGAAGACGTGCTCCATGAGCAGTTCCGGCTGATCAACCGCACGGGCCAGCGCGACCGCCCCCGAGGTGAAGACGTCGTCCGGGGTGAGCTCACGCGCGCCCATGATGTTGAAGCGGCCGACGACATAAGTCACCAGGCCGTGGACCTGCTCGAAATTACGGATGAAATTCCTTGTCAGGACCGCGTCCTTGCGGGCCAGCTCGGCCTGGCCCATCGACTGGTAACGCTGGTAAAGCTTCTTGGGGTTAAGGAACTCGCCGGGGGGAGCGGCGGTGAGGGCGAAGCGTTTCGGCGGCTCGATCTTGTGCAGTTTCTGAAGGAGACGATAACTCTCCGGGCGTTCCGGCTGGCCGATGACGTAAAAGCTGCCGAGCCAGGCGGCCATGGCGACGCCGACCAGGAGAAGGATCGTGATTGTCCAGGCGAAGAAGTTAGTCCGCTTGCGCTCGAACCCGCGGCGATCGTCAAATCGAAAAAGGTCCGGTTCCATGCCAGGGACGGCGCTTGGCGTCCGCGAAAGTGAGTCGTTAGGCTGGACGGACCGGTTCGAACGAGGTGCCGCAGCCGCAGGTCCGGGCGGCGTTGGGATTCACAATGCGAAAACCGGTGCCGGTGAGCCCGTCCTCGAAATCGAGGGTGGCGTCGCGCAGGAAATCGGCGCTTTCGGGATCGATGAGGAACTGCATTTCGTCGCGCTCCACGATCGCATCGCCCTCGTGGCGGCGGTCGAGCGACATCTCGTATTGGAGGCCGGAGCAACCGCCTTTCGCTACCTGCACGCGAAGGCCTTTGCCGGCGGGCTCGAGCTGCTCCGCGAGGAGTGAGCGGAGGTGGTTCACGGCGCTGTCGGTCACGTTTATCATGCTTTAAACGCTATCGTGTGCCGGGAGCAAGTCAACCGGCCGGAGCGCGTTCATCGTTAGGCGAGAGCGCGCAGGCCACGCTCATAGTTATTGAGCGTTATCTGCGCCTGCTCCGGGAAGCAGCGGCATGTTTCCCTCGAGTGCCTTTGGCTCGCGCCGTTGTGGCCGGGGACGCTGTCCCCGGTCGCGCGCCGGGAGGAAGGTTGCGGAACCGAACCGTTTCCCACGCACGAACAGTCTTCGCTCTCTTCCCCGCCTTGGAAACGCTCGGCCGGGAACAGCGTCCCGGCTACAACGCTGGCCGCGACGTCAAGACTGCACCCACGCTAAACAGATACCTTCGCTCGGCGAAGCGCGAGAGGAAACGAGGCACAAAGGACCTGTCCGGTGTGGGTCGCTTTTGGGTAGCGCGAGCTTCCAGCTGGCGCTTTTCGGCCAGGCAAGCTGGAAGCTTGCGCTACCTTTTTCACTTTCCGCCTAACGACTCGGTCCTTTCCGGAAGAGCACCTTGTCGGGGGCGGCGTTGAGGGCGGGCAGCAGTTTCTTGGTCAGGCGGGTCTGGGTGGCGAACCAAACCCTGTCGCCCTTTTCGAAGGTGCGCGTTTTTTTGTCCGCTCGTTTGCTCGAGCGCTTCGCGCACGTCCGTGTGCTTGAAAAGTTCCTCGGAGGTCTCCGGCATCACCTTTTATTCGCGCCGCACGATGCCCGCGGGCGCAAGACAGCTGTAGCGTCCGCTGTCCTCAGCGGATCGAGGGATCGGAATGCGCGTTAATCTTCACGCAGGGGATAGCGCGCGTTACTGACGGTCACGTGATTCCGTCTTCACCCAGCAGCGCAAGACTTCAGCCACACTCCAGGCTTGGGCGACGCAGCCGCGCGGGGTGTGCGGCGCCTCGGCGTCAAACACTTCGCTGATCGTGCCGAGCCCAGACTCATTCAAGTGCTCGGGGAAAGCGTCGAGAAAACTGCGTGCCTTCTCCAGTTCCTTAGGGTGAAGTTTCAACCAGGCATCAATGAAGGGGCCGATCAGCCAGGCCCAGACAGTGCCCTGATGATAGGCCGCATCGCGCGTCTTAAGATCGCCGTGATAGTTCTTCTTGTACTCGGGATTATGCGGCGAAAGGGAGCGAAGTCCGACGGGGGTGAGTAGCTCTCTTTCGACAACGGCAAGGACCGCGGCCCAGCGTTCTTTTTGCAGGACGGGATGATCGAGAGAGATGGCGAAGATTTGATTGGGTCGAACGGAGTCGTCGAGAGGCGTGGTCGGTCCGTCGATCACGTCGTAGAGATAACCGCCGTCCGCATCCCAGAAGCGCTGGTTGAAGGAACGCTGCGCCCGACGAGCGTGCTCAGCATAACGATCGGCCGCGTCCTTCTTCCCGCTCGTTCGTAACCATCCGGTAAACAATTCCAGCGCATTGAACCACAGCGCATTGATCTCGACCGCTTTTCCGCGACGCGGAGTCACGACCCAATCGCCCATCTTGGCGTCCATCCAGGTGAGTTGATAACCTTCCTTGCCCTGGCAGAGGAGGCCGTCCTCGGGATCGACGTGGATGTTAAAATCCGTGCCGGCCAGGTGATGATCGATGATATTGCCTAACGTCGGAAGGAGAATCTCGAGCGTGGTACGATCATTCGTCGCCTGAAGGTATCTCCCAAGCGCGTGAAAGAACCAAAGAGTCGCATCGGCGGTGTGATAAAGACCCGCGCTTTCCCCGTCGGGAAACATGTTGGGGATGAGACCGTCCCGGACGTAATGCGCGAAGGTGCGCAGGATGTAACCGGTCTCGAGCGTGCGACCGGTTGTGACCGTTAGGCCTTCGAGGCTGATCATCGTGTCGCGCCCCCAGTCGGTAAACCAGTGGTAACCCGCAATGACGGTGCGCACTTCGTCGCCGGAAGCGTGCGCCCGCGCTTCTTCCTCCGCGCGCCCGGCCGGTGTGATGACGAACTGGTCGGCCGCCAGGATCAACTCGGCGGCGACCCCATCGTTCGCGGAAACGTGCCCTAGTTCGAGAAGGCGTTCGCGACGGATGCGTTCAGCTTTTTGGGCTTCCGCCGGGTTCAGGGCGTCGAGGATGTTCCACTCCTCGGTCGAACCGACGAGCGTGGCCATCTCGCTTTTCCCGAGGTCCACCCGGAAGACTCCCGGGCTCCAGAGTTCGCCTTCGTAATCGTAGCCGCGGTCCAGTTCCGAGCGGTAAACGATCTCGTGGATCTTGCGCGGCTCGACGAGAAAATCGCAGACGCAGTCGGAGAGTCGGAGACGCATCGCCGGAAACTTCCGCTCCGGATCAACGACCTCGTAGCGGCCGTCCAAGGCCCGAATCTCGTAAAGCGCCGCCGGCAGGCGATCGACGCGGTCTTCATAGTGCCGGAAATTAAAGGCCGGCCGCACCTCGAGGCGCGGACGTTTTCCCGAGCCGCTCATGCGGTAGCTGACATGCACCGTATTCTGCCGGTGCGGCATCATGATCCGTTTTTCGATTGTTAGGCCGCGGACTTCGTAGAGCCACACGGGAAGCCCCTTTTCCAGCCGGAACTCTTTAAAATAGTCGGCCGCGTGAAGATCGAGCTGGCCACCGACGCGTTCCTCTGCGCCTAACGAAACGAGATCGTCGTCGCCGAAGCGGAGGACCTCCGAAAGATGGCTCCACATGACGGTGCGGCCGAAAGGAGCGGAGAGGGCGGCCACGAGAAGGCCATGGTAACGCCGGGTAACGGCGCCAGAGATAGTGCCGGAAGCGAAACCCCCAAGGCCGTTGGTCACCAGCCACTCGCGGGTGAGGAGACTCTCCAGCTCCGTCTGCTCGGGACGCCACGGCAAGATGCGCGACGCGGGCATTCCGCTGAGGAGATCGAGGCTCATGGGAGATTCAGGCGTTCCGAACCGGACGGAGGACCAAAGCAGCTTCCGCTGGAAGCGCCCAGCCTTTTTTTGTTTCGGGCGCGACGGCGCCGGGACCGCCATATTCGAGCGACTCGCTTGACCAGAGCGTTTTCCAACGTCCGCCCGCCGGTGGGGCGAGGAGAGGCTCGGGCACAACTTCAAGCTGTTGGGCCTGGCCGAGATTAATCACAAGAAGGCGGTCATCGCCCAACGAATGAAAATAGCGCAAGACGAAAGAGTGCGTTCCTAAAACCGCGCCGTCAACGTTCCCGCGCTCCTGACATGAAAAATTTACATCCTTCCGTCGGAGGCGGATGAGATCGCGGATGAGTGCGCTGATCTCCGGGTTCTGAACGCGATCGAGCTTGCTCCGGGCGAAAGTGCTCGGGTCGGCTGGGTCGGCGAGGCGGGCCTGGACTTTTGGAGGAGCCAGCTCCGGGAATTGTTTGAGGAACTTGAGGCGCCCCATTCGAATCAGCTCCCGCAACTCTCCCGCAAAGTCGGCGAAGTAAAGGAACGGCGTGCTGGCGCCGGATTCCTGGCCTTGAAAAAGCATTGGCGTCCAGGGCGCGAGAAGGAGGAGCGCGAGCATGGCGCGATGGCGTCCGGGGGAGGTCGTTAGGCGGACGCGCTCACCGGTGCCGGAGTTGGCGAGCTGGTCATGATTTTCGATAAAGGCGATAAACGCTTCCGGAGGGAGGCCACGGGCCGAGGTGCCGCGGGGTTGCTTCTGCCAGGAGTAGCGCTGCCCCTGGTAAAGGTAGCCGTGTTTGACCGCGGAAATAAACTCCTGGGGCGTGCCCCGGTAATCGGTGTAGTAAGCCGGGTTGCGCCCGGTCAGGGCGACGATCGCGCTATGATGGAAATCGTCGTTCCAAAGACCGTCGAGCCCGTAACCGCCTTCGTTAGCCGGCCGAATCAGTTTGGTCTCCTGGGGCTCGTTTTCCGCCACGAAAAAAAACGAGCGCCTGCCCGCCGCGGCCCGTGCTTCGCTCGCAATGCGGGCGAGAATATGTTCTTCGGATTCATCGAAAATGCTCTGAGTCGCGTCGAAGCGGAAGCCGTCGAAGTGAAATTCTTCGATCCAATAGCGAGCGTTGCTGATAAAGAATTCGCGCACCGGCCCTGAGTTCGGGCCGTCAAAATTCAGGGCCGCTCCCCAATCTGTCCGGTAGCGGTCGGTCGTGTAGTGGTCGGAAAAAACGCCGAGGTAATTCCCCTCCGGCCCGAAATGGTTGTAAACGACATCGAGGATGACGGCCATGCCTAACGAGTGGGCGGTATCGATCAATCCGCGCAGGTCGTCCGGCCGCCCGTAGAGTCGGCAAGGCGCAAAGAGATCGACGCCGTCATAGCCCCAGCCAAATTCGCCAGGAAAGTCCGCGATCGGCATCATCTCGATTGCGCTGATCCCAATTTTTGCCAGCTCTGGTAATTGCTCGGTTGCTGCGACCCACGTGCCTTCCGGCGTGAAAGTGCCGACGTGCATTTCGTAGAGCACCTGGCCTTTCAAATGCGCGCCTCGCCATTTCTGATCGGTCCATTGAAAATGGCGGTGATCCACCACGCAGGAAGAGCGATGCGGTCCGCCCGGTTGATAACGGGATGCCGGATCGGGATGGAAATGCTCGCCCTCATCCAGCCGAAAACGGTAGAGCGCCCCGGCGGGAATCGCCGCGATCCCAGAAAAATAACCGCCATCCTCCGGCTCGAGGAGTTGAAAGCTCCGTTCGGTTTGTGGTTCCGCCGTCGCCTCGATCACCACCTCGAGCTGGCGTGCCTTGGGCGCCCAGACGCGAAAATGCGTCAGGCCAGGCGCCACCACTTCGGCCCCAATAGGGAGGCGGCGTTTGAAATGCTGATCGTTCACGCCCTCGATTCGCCCATGGGCCGGGGAGCGGTTGCCGCCCAGATGGAAATCAGATGCCGAGGCAGATCGCAAACGTCAAGCTAGCTTAACCTCGCGCGAGAGCAGCGGGAATAAATGCGCTTTCCGCCCTCCCTATTCTCGATAAGACTGCGGCCGTCCGCGCGCTTCATGTTTAACCCGATCAAACGCTACACGCATTGGCTTCATACCCGCTGGCCGGCCGGCGTGGTCGAAAAGCTGCCCGAGTCCGGTGAGTTTGGCGTGACCAATCTCGCGGACGTGCGAATCGTTGGCGATCTCACCGGCATCCCGCTTTTGAAGTTTTCTTCCAAGACCGGCGCGGAAGCGGTGCGGGCGATTTTGGCCGAACCGGATTTTGCGAAGGCAGAAGGCAGAAGGATGAAGGAAGAAGGCGAGGCGATCGATCTCGCTATTATCGGCGGCGGCGTGTCCGGCGTTTCGGCCGCGATCGAAGCGAAGAAGGGGGGTCTGAATTTCAAGATCTTCGAGGCGACACAGCCGTTTTCGACGGTGGCAAATTTCCCGAAAGCAAAACCGATCTACACTTACCCGACTGACCTCAAACTTGAGGGCGGACTCCAATTTACAAAGGACGTAAAGGAGCCGCTCCTGGAGGAAATGGAAGCGCAGCGCAAAGCGGCGGGGATCGAGTTCACCGATGCGCGAATCGAGCGGCTCGAGGAGCACGGGAAGGAGATTCGTCTGCATCATGGCGACAAGGCGAAAACCGTGACGCGCGCGCGGCGGGTCATCGTCGCGATCGGGCGGAGCGGCAACCATCGCAAGCTGGGTTGCCCGGGTGAGGAGCTCGATAAGGTGCACAACCGGCTCTTCGATCCGTCGGATTTCAGCGGCAAAAATGTACTTGTCGTCGGCGGCGGCGACAGCGCGCTCGAGTCCGCCATCGCGCTCGCCGGTTGCGGAGCGAAGGTCACGGTCAGCTATCGCAAACCGGAATTCTCGCGGCCGAAATCGGGCAATATCGAGAAACTGGAAATGCTTCAGCACGATCCGAAGGCGGATGTGCAGGTGGAACGGCCCAGCTCCGAGCGAGTCACGACCGCGTTCACGCGCGGCATGGCGAAGAACGCGCCGACCGGTTCGATCACCCTGGCGATGGCTTCCACGGTCACCCGGATCGAGCCCGACAAAGTCACTCTCCAGCGCGAAGACGGCGAGGAAGTCGCCCTGCCTAACGACGACGTCTTTTCCATGATCGGGCGGGAAGCGCCGCTCGATTTCTTCCGGCGCAGCGGGCTGCATGTGCGCGGCGACTGGCGGCCGATCACCTGGATCAGCTGCATCGCCTTTCTCCTTTTCTGTGTCGTGCTCTATCATTGGAAGAGCAACCATCCGCAGGAATTTCCGGTCCAGCGTTGGGCGAGTCAGGCCCATGCGTTTCCTTACAACGTCCCGCCCGTAATCAATGCCACCGGGGGAAAGATCGCGGAATGGTCGAGCCGCGAAACGAATCTGCTTTACACGATCAAGCGCGGGCTCGGGAACCCTTCGTTTTATTACACGCTCGCTTATTGCACCTGCGTCCTGATCTTCGGGATTAAGCGCGTCCGACGGCGTCGCACCCCCTATGTGAAATGGCAGACGATTGTCCTTATCTGCTCGCAATGGATTCCGCTTTTTATCCTGCCCGAAATCATTCTGCCGTGGATGGGGCACAACGGTTTCTTTGAGCCTGGCCATCCTTTGCGCTGGCTGGCCGACCAGTTATTTGAGAGCTACGACGGGTCGTTAGGCCACGAGCGCGCTTACTGGCGCGCTTACGGTTTCATCCTCGCCTTCCCGCTCAACGTCTACAACGTCTTCACCGAGCATCCCATGTGGCTCTGGCTCGGCATCTCCTTCGTCCAGACGTTTGTCATCATTCCGCTCATCATCTTTCGCTGGGGCAAGGGTGCCTACTGCGGCTGGATTTGTTCCTGCGGCGCGTTGGCCGAGACGATGGGCGATTCCTACCGCACGAAAATGCCGCACGGACCATTTTGGAACCGGCTCAACATGGTGGGGCAGGGGGTGCTTCTCTTCGCGTTCGGCATTCTTGGGCTGCGCATCGCCGGCTGGGCGCTCGGGGAGGGATCGTGGGCGACCCATTGGTATCAAAAGCTTTTCGAAGGCATCCCTTTTCTGAGCTACGGCTGGAGCGTCGATATTTTTATGGCCGGCATTCTTGGGGTCGGTCTCTATTTTTGGTTTAGCGGGAGGGTCTGGTGCCGCTTTGCCTGTCCGCTGGCGGCCCTCATGCACATCTACACTCGGTTTTCCCGTTACCGGATTTTTCCGGACAAACACAAATGCATCTCCTGCAATGTCTGCACCTCGGTCTGCCACCAGGGGATCGACGTGATGAACTTCGCCAACAAAGGCCTGCCGATGGAAGACCCGGAATGCGTCCGCTGTTCCGCCTGCGTCCAGCAATGCCCGACCGGCGTGCTCCAGTTCGGTCGATACGATGGCGAGGAAAACATCATCCTCGATAAGCTGCCCGCCTCGCCCGTCCTGATTCGGGAACGGAATTAGGCTGACGCCGAGCCTTACTTGTAGCAACGAAGTGACCGGTAAGAGCCGAGCACGGCGAGTCTCTCACTCTTTCTCGAAAATCGCGGGATCGAGCGTTGGGTTCACCTTGATCTCCTTCACCGTTGAGGTTTCGATCACCGCGCCTGTTTTGACGAGCCGGCCGGCTCCGACGCCCCAACCCCCAATCTTTTGCGTTAGCGGAGCGCCCCTGTCGGGTCAACTCTGTCTCCGCCATCTGGCACGTCATCTCTAGCGTACCAACAAGCGGGGAGCGGAAGTGGTGGCTTTCCTGTGTTATCCCGGTCCAAAGGATGCGGAAACTGTTTGGCGAAGGTTGACTTCTCAATTCGATCAGATCGTAGAAATGTGAACTCCATGAGGTGTGGAATTTCCAGGTCTTCGATGACTAACGATCCGAGGCAGTTATTGGGGTGCAGATGGACGCAGGTGTGACTCTGCAAGAGTTTGTCAAAAGCCCGGGAAGCCAACTGAAAGAATGGTTGACTCCAAAGCATGGGGAGCTCGTGAAATTCCGCCACAATAATTCGAAAACGTTTCAACAATCGGTCCGACATGCTCAGAAAGATTTCGTATTCGTATCCCTCGACGTCGATTTGGAGCAACAAATCGGACTGGGACTGCGGCAGCGACGTGGCCACCCAGTCATCGAGGGTCATAAAGTCGGTCGAGGTCGTCGCACCGATATATTTTTGCACGAAACGAAAAGCTTCGTCGGCCGCGGGCGGCCTGTTCACGGATTTGTCGGCCAGGAATGCTTGCATCCCCAATTCGACACAGTCGTGCTCAAATCCAAAAGTACGGCCAACGCCCGGGGAAAAGCACGCTTCAATTCCTTCCAGATCATCCGGGACAAGATAGCCACCATCTCCGGCGGGGCCGAGGCGAATAAGACCTTGGGATGGGGAAACTGGGGCGAGTCTGGAAATCAAATTCCTGAGCGCGTCTGCTTCTGTAATCGGAGTCGAAAAGCTATCCATACTTTGACGGTGCCTAAGAAGAAATGCCTTCCCAGTCAACCATCAAGGGCGCGGAGCCGGTGAGGCCGATGCCTGGGGGGTGGGGGAATTCGCGGGTTCTGTCTCGCGCGCTTTGACCTGACCGACTTCTGCCAGACTCGTGAAACGTAACCCCAATTCATCCATCCGCGCGTGCATCGCAGCGGCGCGCTGCGGTTGATCGAGCGTCAGGTTGTGCGCTTGGCCGATGTCATCGGCGAGATTGTAAAGCTGATCGGGAGGCGCGCCGGGTTTGATCTCGCCCTTCTCATCGATATCGCTGTTGCTGAAACCCATCTTCTTCCAGGGTATGCCTTTTTTATCCGGGGCGCTTCCGCCGCCGCTGCCTTGCTTGGGCATGAAGAACCAGTCGCCTTCTCGAAGCGCATAGCTCGCTATGCCGAGGAACGCCGTTTCGTTCCGTTGCGACGGTGCCCCCCTGGGATCAGTGAATGCAGCGAGTTGGCTGATCCCATCGGGTGACGCGCCAGCAGGCAGCGCGATGTGCGCCGCCTGCGCGAATGTCGCCATGATGTCCACCTGCGAGAACAAATCTTTCCGCACCGTGCCCGCCGGCACATGCCCCGGCCAGCGGACGATGAACGGAATGCGATGCCCGCCTTCCCACGCGTCTGTCTTCTGCCCGAGCAGTTCGCCATTGCAACGATGCCCGAGGTCGAGGGTATCGCGAAGTAACACGCCGCCGTTGTCGCTCGTGTAAATCACCAGCGTGTTTTTCGCGAAGCCGTGCTTCTCGAGCGCATCGAGCACCAGACCCGTGCAGTAATCGAGTTGCTCGATGTAGTCGCCGTAAAGCCCGGCTTCGCTCTTCCCCCGAAATTCCGGCGCGGGATCGATCGGCACGTGCGGTGCGGTGAAGGCGAGATAAAGAAAGAACGGCGCCTTTTCTGACTGCTGCGCGATGAACTTTAGTGCCTTGTCTGTCACGATGAAGTCGATGCGATCGTCGGGGCGGGCTGCGGCTGCCTTGGCGCCGCCGATCATCTTTCCCGTCGCACCGTACTTAGGCGAGCGATCGACCCGAATCGGGTCCGCAGGGTCGAGACCAAAGACGTAATGATCCTCGACGAAGACCAACGGTGCCCCGTCGTGCGTCCCCGGCGTGCCGAAGAAGTAATCGAAGCCAACCTCCAGCGGCCCCGGCTTCAGTTCCTTGTTCCAATCCGTATCCTCCCTGCCGCGACCGAAACCGAGATGCCATTTCCCGAGCGCTTCGGTGTGATAGCCCGCCGCCTTCAGCAGCGACGGCAGGGTGATCTGTCCGTCGTGAAAGTAGAGTGCATAATCCCCTTCAAGCTTGGCGTGCCAGATGTAAGCGCCGCACAGAATCGAATAACGCGACGGGTCGCACACGCTGCTGATCGAGTGTGCATCGACGAAGCGCACACCTTCGGCCGCGAGTTGGTCCGCCCGCGGCGTCTTGATCTTGGTTGCGCCATAGGAGCCAAGGTCGCGATATCCGAGATCGTCCGCGACCATGAGAACGATGTTCGGTCTGGTTTCAGTCGCAGCGGTCCGATGAGGACAAACAAGAGCCAGCAGGAAAGCGATGGCAATAAACCGCTGCACGACTGAATGATCAGTGACGCTTAAAAATTGCCAAGTGATTTTTCCACAGTTCCGGGCGAAACGCGCGGCCGCCCGAGAGTTCGCGATCGCCCCGACCGGTATAGTGGTCCGGGGTGGCTGTGACCACTATATCCTGAGGTGCGGGGACGCAAAGCCGCTAAATCTTGCGGGCGTCGGGCCTTTTTTGGCTCATATAAATATTTGTTTGGAGGGCTCTTTTCGGCTATGTTTTGCGCTCACGGATCGATCGCGATTTTATGCTCCAAACCAACGAAGAAACTGCCGTCTCCAGTCCACCGCCAGAACGCCCCGCCGGCATCAGCGAAAGCCAAAAATACAACGCCGCACAGATCGACAAACTCGAGGGTCTGGAGGCGGTCCGAAAGCGTCCGGGCATGTACATCGGCGACCCCGATGAACGCGGCTTGCATCATTGCGTCTTCGAAGTGCTCGATAATTCGATCGATGAACACCTGGCTGGGTATTGCTCCAGAATCGACGTTTCAGTTCACGTCGATGGTTCCGTTTCTGTCCGTGATAACGGCCGCGGCATTCCGGTCGACATGCATCCGAAGTTCAAGATGCCAGCCGTCGAGCTCGTGCTGACAAACCTGCACGCGGGCGGGAAATTTGGTCAGGGCGCTTACAAATATTCCGGCGGTCTGCACGGTGTCGGGGCGAAGTGCGTCAACGCACTGTCTGACTGGTTCAAGGTCGAGGTCTCGCGCGACGGCAAGGTTTACTTCATGGGGTTCGAGCGCGGGAAAACCACGCAGAAGCTCGAAGTCATCGGCGAACTGAAGAACAAGAAGAGCACCGGTACTCTCATCACTTTTTTCCCCGACGCGACCATCTTCACGATCACGACGGAGTTTAAATTCGAGCGGCTGGCCAGCCGTCTACGGGAACTGGCGTTCCTCAACCCCGGTCTCGAAATCACCCTGCAGGATGAGCGGACCGAGCCGACCAGGAAAGAGACGTTTTTTTACAAGCACGGCATCGAAGAATTCGTGAAGCAGTTGGGTGAAAACAAAAACGTCATTCACCCTAAGCCGGTCGTGATTTCGCGCCAGCGCGATGAGGTCTTTGTCGATGTCGTGCTGCAATATAACGACAGCTATACCGATCAGATTCTGCCCTTCGCCAACTCGATCCCGAATCCGGACGGCGGCACGCACCTGACTGGTTTCCGTACCGCCCTAACGAAGGCGGTCAACCAATACGCCAAGGCCAACAGCCTCGTGAAAGAGAAGGACCCGGCGATCTCTGGCGACGACGTCCGCGAAGGGCTCGTCTGCGTCCTGAGCCTCAAGCTGCCGAATCCGCGCTTCGAATCGCAGACCAAGGTGAAGCTCGTGAATACCGAGATCGACGGCATCGTGAACTCGGTCGTCTACGACGGATTGATGACCTATTTCGATCAGAATCCGCCGATCGCGAAAAAGATTTTCGACAAGGTCCTGACGGCGGCGCGTGCTCGAGAGGCTGCTCGCAAGGCGCGTGAGACCATTCGCAAAGGCGCGCTTACCGGCGGCGGTCTGCCCGGGAAGTTGGCCGACTGTTCGGAGCGCGATCCGGAATTGACCGAGCTTTATATTGTCGAAGGTGACTCGGCCGGCGGCTCCGCGAAACAAGGACGCGATCGACGCTACCAGGCAATCCTTCCGATCCGCGGCAAGTTGATCAACGTGGAGAAAGCGCGTCTCGATCAGGCGCTGAAGAACACGGAAATCCAGTCGATGATCACCGCCATCGGCACCGGCATCGGCCGCCCGAAAGAAGAGGCCGGCAGCGGCAAGGAAAACGAAGGCACCTTCGATATCAACAAGCTGCGCTACGGCCGCATCATCATCATGACGGATGCGGACGTGGACGGCTCGCATATTCGCGTGCTGCTTTTGACCTTCTTTTTCCGCCAGATGACGGAGCTCGTGCGTGCGGGGAAAATCTACATTGCGCAACCCCCGCTCTATCAAATCAAGCGCAAGAAGCGCGAAGAGTACGTCGACGACGACGTGCAGTTGAACAAAATTTTGATCTCGTTAGGCGCGGAGGACGTGCGGTTAAAGAACCTGGCCGACGGAAAAGAACTGAGCACCGCGCAGCTGAAAGACGTCCTCGAGTCGCTTGAGAAACTAGCCAAACAGAGCGAAGCCGTGCGACGGCATGGCGGGGATTTCGAAACCTTCCTCAGCGAGCGGAACCCGAAGAGCGGGAAGCTGCCGACCTATTTGGTAAAAGTGCGCGAAGGGAACGACGAGTCCGTGCGTTACTTCCACGACGAGCAAGAGGTCCGCCGATTTCACGAGGAGAATCTGGACCTCAATTTGTTCGACCACGAGATGGGACAGGATCTTTTGCCTCTCGTCGCGCCGACTACGAGCACCAAGCATAACGGTCAACGGCGCCGCGGGACCAAGGTGGAGCTCCACGAATCCGCGACCGTGCAGAAGTTGATCGCCGACCTCGCGCGCAAAGGCCTGAAGGTTGATCATTACGCGGCCAGCGATCAGCCGATTTTTGAATTGATCGAGGGCGAAGGCGAGCGAGCAACGGTGCACCCGCTTTTCTCCATTCCGGAAATTCACCAAAAGATCGTCGAAATCGGGCGGCGCGGGGTGCAGATCAAACGCTTCAAAGGTCTCGGCGAAATGAACGCGAAGGAGCTTTTCAGCACCACGATGGATCCGAATAAACGGAAGCTGCTGAAGGTAGATCTCAACGACGATAATGGCGTGGAAGCCGACCAGATGTTTACTCGCCTGATGGGTGACGTGGTCGAGCCGCGGCGGCAGTATATCGAGGACAACGCGCTCAACGTCCGCAACCTTGATGTGTAGGTGCCAACGTGCCGCGTTTGTTCAACCGGCTGGTTCACGGACAGCGTTGCTACGTCGTCTGCGCGATGGCGAGAACCGGCAGCAACCTGCTCGTCGATGGCCTGGCAGCAACCGGGTACGCGGGGCGACCGAACCAATTCTTTCTGGAAAAGTATGAGCAAAAATTCGGCGAGAAGCATGGCGTCGATTCCACGGACTTTGGCCGCTACGTTCGCGGCATCGTGCGCCACGGTTCCAGCGCGAATGCCGTTTTCGGGTTCAAAGTCATGAGCTGGTACCTGGCAGCTTTTCTCGATCGGCTGAGGGGAGCCGGCGTCTTCGGCAATGCGGGCGAGCCCGACGTGGAGTTACTCCGCCGCGCATTTCCGCAACTGCAGTTTCTGCAGGTAATCCGCGCGAATAAATTGCGACAGGCGATCTCCAAGGCGCGCGCGTTGCAGACGGGCGTCTGGAAAATCAAAAACTCGACCCTGGATGCGCCTACTCCGGAGTTCGATCGCGCGCTAATCGATGATTGCCTGGAAGCGATCGAGCGCGATGAAAACACGTGGTCGAATTTTTTTGCGCGAAATCACGTCGAGCCATTCCTGATCCATTACGAAGAGCTCTGTGAAAACTACGCCGATTCGATTCGCTCCGTCTTCGATTTTCTGAAGATCACGTTGCCGCGCAGCCTTGAAATTAGCTCGCCGAGTACCATCCGCCAAAGCGATGCGCTCTCCGCGGATTGGGAGCAACGTTATCTCACCCTGGCCGGCGCTGAACACTACGCCCCGGCAATTTAACTCATGTATAACCCGAACGAAAAAATAGAGCTGATCAATGTCGCCGACGAGGTCTCGAGGTCGTTTCTCGACTACTCGATGTCGGTCATCATTTCGCGCGCACTGCCGGACGCGCGGGACGGGTTGAAGCCATCGCAGCGCCGCATCCTCTACGCGATGCACGATCTCTCGCTCTTCCCGAATCGCCAGCATCGGAAATGCGCCAAGATCTGCGGCGACACCAGCGGTAATTACCACCCGCACGGCGAGGCCGTGATCTATCCGACCCTCGTCCACATGGCGCAGCCCTGGGCGATGCGCGAACGGCTGGTCGATGGCCAGGGCAACTTCGGCTCCGTCGAAGGCGATCCTCCGGCCGCGATGCGTTACACCGAGGCGCGCATGACGCACCTCGGCGCCGCGCTCATGACCGACATGGAAAAGGACACGGTCGATTTCGTGCCTAACTATGACGAGACCCGGACTGAGCCGACGGTTTTTCCAGCGGCCTTCCCGAATCTGCTCGTGAATGGCGGCACCGGCATCGCGGTTGGCATGGCGACTAACATGCCGCCGCACAATCTGGGTGAAGTGATCGACGGTATGTGCGCCCAAATCGACGATCCCGACATCACGATCGAGGGCTTGATGAAATACGTGAAGGGGCCCGATTTCCCGACCGGTTGCGCAATCTGCGGCGTGGCCGGCGTGAAGCAGTACATCGAAACCGGACGCGGAAGCATGAAGGTCCGCGGCAAGGCCGGGGTAGAGGAATTGAAGGGCAACCGCGAGCAGATCGTCATCACGGAAATTCCCTACAACGTGAATCGCGCCACGCTCGTCGAGCGAATCGCTTCGCTCGTGAACGAGAAGGTCCTGACTGACATCACCGCCATCCGGGACGAGTCGGATGAGAACACGCGGGTCGTGATCGAACTCAAGCGCGACGCGCTGCCGAAGGTCGTGATCAACAATCTCTACAAGCACACCGCGATGGAATCCTCCTTCGCGGTCAACATGCTCGCGATCGATCACGGCAAGCCGAAGCTGCTTTCGCTTAAGGAAGCAAACCAGGCTTTCATCGATCACCGCCGCGAAGTCGTGCTGCGCCGGACCCGCTACGAACTACGCAAGGCCGAGGAGCGCGCTGAGACCCTTGAAGGTTATCTCATCGCACTCGCCAATCTCGATGAGTTCATCCGTATCATCCGCGGCTCGGCCAATCGCGAGGAAGCGCGCGTCAAGTTGCTCGCCTTTGAGTTCACCCGGAAGCAAGTCGAGCAGATCGGCATTCTCATCCGCAACGAAGCCCGGCTCGTCGATGGCCGTTATGCCTTCAGCGAACATCAGGCGAACCAGATTCTCGATCTGCGTCTCTATCAACTGACCGGTCTCGAGAGCGACAAGATCGGAAACGAATACAAGGAGTTGATCGAGACGATCAAAGACCTGCGCGACATTCTGGCGAAGGAAGCGCGCGTCTTCGAGATCGTGAAAAAGGAACTGCGCGAGATCCAGCAGAAATACGCCGGCCCGCGCCTGACCCAGCTCATACCCGATGAAGGCGAGATCAACATGGAAGATCTCATCGCCAACGAGGGCACCATCATCAGCATCACGCATGGCGGCTTCATCAAGCGGACGGCGGTCAGCGCTTTTCGCGCGCAGCGCCGCGGCGGCAAAGGCGTCATCGGCATGACGACGCGCGAAGGTGCGACGCAGGAAGACGAGGGCGACTTCATCGAGCATCTCTTCACCGCCACGACGCACGATTACCTGATGTTCTTTACCGAATCAGGCCGCTGTTACGTCGAAAAGGTTTACGAGATTCCCGAGATGAACCGCGCTTCCAAGGGACGGTCGATCGCGAATCTCCTTGAGTTACGCGCCGGCGAAAAGATCGCCGCCACCATTCGCATTCAATCGAAGAAGAGCGGGACCGGTCCAAACGTGGTTGACGAAACGTGGGACGAAAATCTCCACATCGTTTTCGCGAGCCGCACAGGCATCGTCAAGAAGTCGAACCTTTCCGATTACAGCAACGTCCGCAAAGGCGGGATCATCGCGATCAACATCGAGGACGACGACTGCCTGATCGATGCCGTCCTAACGAACGGCGACAACGAGATCGTTCTGATCACGGCGGAAGGCATGAGCCTGCGATTCCATGAAGAGCAGTTGCGCGACCAGGGCCGCAACACGGTTGGCGTCTGGGGCATCCGTCCGGTGAAAGGCGATCACATCGTGGCCATCGCCCTTGTGAATAACGACGCGATGCTGCTCGTGGCCGGTGAAAACGGCATCGGCAAGCGCACCGCCTTCGATAATTACCGCACCCAGAAACGCGGCGGCAAAGGCATCATCACGATGAAGACCGGCGACAAGACCGGCCGCGTTGTCGGCGCGCTCACCGTCACGGAAAACGACGAGCTCATGCTCATCACGACCAAGGGCCAGATGGTTCGGACACGAATCTCGGAAATCCGCGCCGTCGGCCGGAATACGATGGGCGTGAAACTAATGGACCTGCGCGGAGCCGAGAAATTACAGGCGATCGCCCCGGTCGTTAGTCAAGACACCGAAGAAGAAGCCGAGACTCCCGCCTAACCACGGCAAAGTGGGCCCCGTCGAAATAGAAAGGGAGACGCATTTCGCGTCTCCCTTCCCCTGACGATTCAGATTTTCGGATTAGTATCCGCCGGCGCTCTGACGAGTAACGGTCGTGCTCGTGCTGGTGGGCGTGCGTTCCACCGCAGTTTCCGTGTGTGTCGTTGTGGTCGCGGTGGCCGGTTCCTTCACCACGGTGGTGCAGGAGGAGAGAGCGCAGACCGCGAGGACCGGGACTAACAAGATAAGTTTTTTCATAAGTAGTTTGATTGCTGACAAACAGGATTCGGCACAAGTCGCATCCGTGGATGGATTAGAGTGAAAATTTGCATTTCCCGGGTCTGACGGCCTGCCTCGGGAGACCCGCCGCGGCGACTCGACGACGCGCGCGAGCAGGGCTCGCCTGATAACTGCCCTTGTTTCTCATCTGCCTACCATCGGTTGGGGCGGCAGTGTCTGCGGCAGCCTCGTCCTGGATCCGGTCGTCCTGGATTCGGTCGTAGCGGTCGCGGGTTTCTCCAGCACAGTGGTGCAGGAAGACAGCGCGCAGACCGCAATGACTGGGATTCACAAGATGAGTTTTTCCATAATTGATTTTTACCTGACAAATGGGATTCGGCACAAGTCGTACTCGTGGACGGATTAGAGTGCAGCTTTCTCCGCCGTGACCGACGTTTGGCAGCTCGCTTTTCGGCCGCCCGGCTGGCTGCGTCGAATCCGAATCGGGAGGGCCAGGTCCTTGCCAGCAGAAAAAGCCTAGCTTCCATTGGCGATCGGCACCTCGCGCCCCGTGCTGCTGGGAAAGGTAGATCGCGTCGAGCATCTCCATCAGGTAGACGGCCTGCTGCGCGCTGTTCAACGGCTCGGCTTTCCCTTCGCTGAAACCACGGCTTTATTTTCAAATCGGATGAAGGCAAAGGCGGCATCTTCGAGGTCGAAGGTTGGCGTCTGCACGAGGTGCTTGAAGTTCTGGAAGACTGACGCCGTCACCGAGATCGGCCGCGGCGTTCCCATCAGATACCAAGCGGAATCGATCAGCGTTCCTCCGCCCGAGCGCTGCTTGTCGGTAAACCAACCACCGAGACCCGACGGAATGCCGCGCGAGCGGACCCAAACTGCTTCTGCGAAATACATCCGGCCCAACTCTCCCCGCGAAATCAGCTCGCGCGCCGTTCGCATCGCGGGAGTGAAGCGAAACTGGCGGCTAAAGAAATAAACCAGCCTGTGCTTCTCGGCTTCCTCCTGCAAGACGCGCATCTCCGATCCCTTCATCGTCGGCGGCTTCTCGCAGAGGACGTGTTTGCCGGCGCGGAGGGCGGACAGCGCGGCTGGAAAACGAAGATGGTTCGGGAGGCAGATCACGACTGCATCGACGGCCGGATCGCCTAACAAATCGCCGTAATCCGAATAGATCGTTTCTGGCGCATAAGTTTCGCGAAACTCCGCCGCCCGCTCCTCGTTAGGTTCGGCCAGGGCCTGGAGGAGAGCGTCGGGCGAGGCGTGGATGGCGCGGGCATGTTGCTGCCCCGGCCAGCCGGCTCCAACCACTCCTACTCGGACCTTGGTTAGCATAACGAGCGGACGAATAACTCAATCGATTGGTTTTGCGCGGAGTTTTTTCAGCTGCGAGCGCTGCCGTTTGCCTTCCAGAATTTTTCTTTTCAGGCTCCGCGGCCGGGGCGAATTGCGGCGTCGTTCTTCCGAGGCCGCGGCCCGCCTTTTTTGTTTCGCCTCTTCCTTGCGCCGCTCCAAGGCCTCGAGAAGACGCTCGAGCGCCAGTTGGCGATTACGCGCCTGTGAGCGCGAATCCTGCACCGTGACACTTGTCCCACTTGGCAAATGTTTCAGGGTCACCGCGGTCGAAACCTTGTTGACGTGCTGCCCGCCCGGCCCGGAGGAGCGGGCGAAACTCTCCTTCAGGTCGGATTCCTTGATCCCCAGCTGGCGCATCCGCTCTGTTGTGCTCATTCGTTAGGCCAAATGTCCGGCAACGTCGCGCGTCCCGCCAACCCTTTTCCATTGGCTCGAAACTCGAATCGGCGTCCGCTGGCGCCAAATCACGGATTGGCCATTACCCGCCTTGGCCGGATTACCTAAGACGGTGCCGGCCAGGAGACCGACCAGGCCAAAGAATAGATCTGCATGGGAACGGAAGGTTTTTATGTTTAAGGGCCTTCCGATGTGCCAGACCCGCACGCCGTGAGTTAGGTCTAATCAATCTTTGAAAGAGATCCGGATCATCCAGCTGGGCTGGAGTCAGGCGAGATTAAACCGTCTCGCCCGACAGTGTCGAGCACTTCCTTAAAAGGGGATCGTTAGGGCGGTAGTGTCCGGGGTCGAGAGAAAGTTGGCCGGCGCCAGCCGGCCGATGGCCGGACTCTCTCGAAACCTGGCAGGGGCAGGAACGCGCATTCGGGCTGACGAGAAAGGTTTACGAAAGAGGGCGATGGTTCGCGGCTATCAACCGGCAGCTGAAAATTATTTTCCAAGCGCGCCGGCACAGTGGGCCTCAGACGACGGCTGTGGCTATTGAAAACGAGACCCCGCAAGAGCGTTGCTGCATCGTGCTTCTTGAACGGCATTTTTGGACAGCCGCCCAAAAAACGGTCCCGCTCTGATTCCTCCTTCAGCTACCGACTCTTGACGAGCATTGGCGGTGCAGTCTGGCTTGTCGCAAGTTGCTCGCTCACCTTTTGCATTTGCGATGTTAGAGCGTCGATCTGTCTCTGCTGCTGCGCGACCGTTGACCGCAAGTCCTTTTGCTGCGCGAGGGCCGATCGGAAATCATCTCTTTGCTGCGCGATAGTGGTTTCCAAACTTTCGACTTTGCGATGCTCTTTCAGGAATTCATTTAGCAGCATTGCGTTGACTTCTTCGTAGCGGACGCTGAAGGGTTGGCCTTTCGTATCGGTTACCACCAGATCAGGGTCAACCTTCGCTACCTCCTCGGCAATCAGACCAAACTGCGGCTCGCTCTTTGGGTCGAGTTTTTTCCTGTATCGGAAACTAACCGGGCGCAGCGATAAGATTGCTTCGCTTGCCTTGTCCATCGGCTTGATCGCCTCCTTGAATCGCGCTGAGGAAGCCCTGACGCCAAGCTGTCCATCCGCCGTAATGCCGACTGCCAGACCCCCGGTAATTGGTGTCCCCCTAATCCCGGCAAAATAAGTAGCAGTCTGGGTTCCCTGAGTCCCGACACGGATCGTGTTCGTTTCGGCGGCAACCCCAGCTTTGCCAAGGTCGATATTGTTATTACCAGTGGTGAGGTTTACACCGGCCATATCGCCGACCCCTATGTTGCCGCTGCCGGTCGTGTTGTAAAGGGCCTGATGCCCCGCGGCGGTGTTGTTCCCGCCGGTACGATTATATGTCAGCGCGTTCGTGCCAAGCGCCGTGTTCGAGTTGCCGTTGTTATAGTAAAGCGCAGACGTGCCAAGAGCTGTGTTGAGTGTGCCAGTGGTATTTAGTGTGAGCGCACTCAAGCCAACGGCGACGTTGAAGTTGCCGGTGCTGTTAAGTTGCAGGGCCGCCACTCCGATAGCGACACCGTCAATCGCAGTAGTATTCGATTGAAGTGCGGTCTTGCCGACAGCGGTATTATTGTAACCGACGGTATTGGTTGCCAGCGCGAACGAACCCACGGCCGTATTCTGGATGCCGGTGGTATTGTTGTAGAGGGCATCAAAACCTATCGCTGTGTTATCCGCTCCGCTGGTCAAGAGAAGGAGAGAGTTGTCGCCCTCCGCGGTGTTCTCGTTAGGATAGCCTCCGTCCGGTGGCGGATCGACGGCGAAGGCGGTGGCGGCAAGCGTGGCGATGGCAAGAAGGCAAGTGAACGTGATTTGTGGACGTAGGTTTTTCATAAGGGTTGCTCCTGACTCAGCCAGTCTGACCAGCGGGCCGCGACTGGTCAAGGCTATTCCCTTGGGAACAGGAGCAAACCGCTTGCTAGCGGCAAGAAGTCGTCGGTCGTATACCACCGCTGACGATTTGGATAAACTGGCAGGTCATCACATATAAGAGACAGCAGGGGAATGGCGAACGGGCTTTCGCCCGAGCCTCGCGCTCTTTCGCCGCGGCCTTCGCCCTGTCGTTGCCATAGATTTGGCGCAGTGTTTCGATGGCGAAGTCGGCGCTCATCGCCGCCGCCGTGCCCCCGCGGTTGACCGTCGCCGACATCGCGGTGACGGCCGTGGTGCCCAGGTCCACGAACCCAGTCGGGTCCGCGACGCCGGCCACGAACATCGCGACTGCGGCGCCGTTCAAGCCGCGCCGCTCGGCATTCACCCGAACCTCGAAGCTCGAGGTCTGTTGCCCCGTGGCCGGATCGACCACCGCCACCTCTCCCCTGACGTCGTTGTCATCGCTCATCACCACGGCTTGCAATGGATTCTTGAAGTGCACCCGAGTGAGATCGATCTGCAAGGTGATCGGCCGATCGCTGCCGTAGAGGGGAGGCTTCCCGGATCACGGCCTTGCGCAGCAGGCGCTGAAGCCGGCGGCGCCGTCGGGTGCGCGGACGATTTCCACCGTGGCGACAATGGGTCCGCTGGTTGGCGGTGGGCGCGGGCGTGCCTGCGCAGGCACCCAGGAGCAGCTCGCGACCACCGCGGCGAGGCCAGACCTTCTCGTCGGGAGCAAAACGCGGGGCTAGGGTTGAGTGGGTGCGGCGGTTCTAAAATCTGCATAATCCAAGTCGGTACGAGGCAATCGACTGGGAAAAGGGGAATCACGCCCTGCTTTTGCCAAACTCGCGGGCCACGCGCAAGCAGGTTTATCCCGACTTCGTCAAGGGCCGCTCGTTTTGACATTCTCATACTGCTTGCGGGTTTTTATTCCGATCGCAGAGCGCAATAGTCTCGACCGCCTGTTCGCCCGCCTCATCGTAGACGTGAATCTCCCCGTGCCCGCCCCCGAATCGACCCCGAGCGTATTAAATCGGCACTCTTGGCGTTCGCAGTGGCAAAGGGGGTTCGACTCCTGGCGCGCCTCGAATGCGACCCACGCGCCTCTGAATCGCTTTGATGGTCGGACCTCGATGATGTGCATGGCTTGCATGACGCTACCGACTGTTGACGAGCATTGGAGGGGCAGTCTGGCTTGCCACAAGCTGATCGCTCACCTTTTGGATCTGTGAAGTTCCCCCGATTTGATGGACAGGCAGAGGCAGTCAATTCAGAAAGGACTGCGAACATGCCAAAAACTCATTCTATCTACGATCACGACTTCCGCGCGGAGGCCGTCAAACTCTTGCTCAGCAGCGGTCGACCACTCAAGCGGGTGGCCGATGAACTGGGCGTGTCTGCCAACTCCCTTCGTAACTGGCGTAATCAGGCTCCCGCTCAAGGGCGCGGAGCGCAGGGCGCCTCGGCGCAGCCGAGCGGCCGGAGCGGAGCGCTTCTGAGCGATCCGGCCGGGGAGATCCGCCGTCTCCAGCACGAAAACGAAAATCTGCGTCGCCAACGCGAGATCTTATAAAAAGCGGTGAGCATACTCTCGGAGGATCCGCAGAGCGGGACGCGCTGATTGATGCTATGCGGAACGACTATTCCATCTTCGAACTTTGCGATGCGCTCGATGTTTCCAAGAGCGGTTACTACGCCGCTTGCACTCCCACTGCGAGTCAACGCCGGAGACAAAATGAGACCTTGCTTGCGCGCACGACCCTCATTCATGACGACCGTTTTACACGCTCTTACGGCAGCCCAAGAATGACACACGAACTGCAGGCCCTCGGATTCGCCTGCTCAGAAAATCGCGTCGCTCCGCTCATGCGCCGCGCAGGGCTGCGCGCCCGACTCCAACCTGGTGCGAACTCTGATGCAGCGCTCCGCCCACCTGCATCCGGTGCCACTGGAGCGGATTAGCTTCAAAGGTTCGCTTGATACGGTGCGCCACTGGGCCGCGGTCATCGCCGCGGCCGGAGCGACTCCGCGCAAACAGGAGGCTTTGATCGAGCAGATGCTCACGGCCATCGCGCGGGATCCTCTTCCAGAACGACCGCCACGGAGTGAACCGCGCGCGAAAAGACAAAGGCCTAGAAACTATCAGTTACTGACCCAACCAAGACATCAAATGGGCAACCTTCCGCGCCTTAATCGCCCCCAAGTTAAACGCCCTAAACTCTCCTTAACTTAGTGGCATTCTGCTAAGACATAAGTGTTACGGATTTTAGACCTGTTCGATTACGGCAGGAAATTCCGCTTCTTCGACCCGACCAGTAAACCGTCAGCCAGGTCCACGGTGCCATCCTCGTTCACGTCGCCGCGGAAGTTTGCGCCGGTCACTGTGCCCTCATTGGCTCTGATGAAAGCTTTGTCTGTTGCATCGACAGTCCGGTTGCCATTTACGTCCGCCCCGAGGAAGCCGAACGGCACGTCTTCGTGCGGCAGTCCGTCATCGTTAATGTTCTGCGTATGCAAAACGACGGTTTGAATATCAGCCACACCCCAGAGGGCGGCTCTCATTTCGTTACCGCTGAAGGTAACCGCACCGACGACTGCTGTCCCGCTGGAGACCGTCACCTCGCCCGAAGTAACCGGGACGTCGAAGGTGAAGACAGCGGTGTAGTCGCTCGCGATACGATCTTCAACTCCCGAGGTGCCGGCGAGCGGCATGTCAATGTCGAAGCTACCGACTCCTCCCTGAGCCAGACGCGACGCCGCGCTGACCAGATTAGCACCGGAGCTGCCAAACTTGAATTTGGCACCGGCTGCCACGGCAGTTGAGCTTGAGTGAAAGCTCAACGCGAGGAGCGCCAGAAGGACGCCGACTGACCAAAGAGCAAACCCGACTGAGACCCGTGGATTGAAGAAGGCAGCTCGAGAAGTAGGTTTTGCTTTCATAGATGTTGTTTTCTTTGTGTTTGGATGTTCATGGCAGAGGCTAAATCAGGCCTGTCAGCTGAGCGGCGCGTATGCCGCGTCACTTTCTTCCAAAATCGAAACGCCCCCGGGAATTGCAAAAAAGTGCACGAAGTTGAAAAAAAACGAACTGAGTGGATGCCAGGGTTTGCGCCCGGTGCACGAAAGGCGGCTAGAAATTCGGCACTAGATGCGACCAGGAACTGTTCATAATTTGAGACCTCCGACTAACCGGAGCCTCTCTCGCCAAGGCCGGCGGGATCCACCCTCTGAAACAGGTAGGGGAATATCTAGTGAAGCTAGGGTTAAGCCGCAATTAAGCCGTCCCAACCGGAACGATGTCAAGCATTTCCGGCAATAATTTCTCAGTCCGCACCGAGCGAAACCCAAAATCGGCGTGACGCATGACGGTTGAGGATTGACCTCGGATGCGAGCTTATGTTCCTGTGAGCGTAAAGCGTTCGCATCGCCTTCAAAGCGCCTTGGAAAACCTGGCTGCGGCAATTCACCAGATGGAGGCTGCGCTGGAGGAACTCCGGGCCGAGCGCGATCCGCTCGCTTCTCACATTTTCGTTTCGCGTCGTCGCTACCAAAATATGCCCGATACGAAAGGCGGCAAACGGCACGAGACAGCGGCTCGGGGAGGTTAAACCGTCGATTTCCGGCATTTTCGTTGCGCCTACGCGAAGGCTCAAAATCGTTTCGGACACATTCGGACAGAGGACTGCGTAATTTTACAATTCACGCAAAGCACTCGTTAGGCGATGCACCGTGGTTGTCAAATAGTTGGCAAATAGATTGCATTTTGCTGCGTTTCTTTACGACACGTTGCGCAACGAGACTTGCACGAATCGAACGTTGATTTGCCCTCGTAAACGGAGGGTGCCGATGGCGGGACTCGAACCCACACTTCGCTTTCGCGAAAACGGATTTTAAGTCCGTTGCGTCTGCCATTTCGCCACATCGACGGCTGCGGTCGCACCTTACGCGCGAGCGGAGCGTCGCGGCAACCGGTTTTGGGGCGCGGCTCGCGCCGGAGAATATAATCTTGCCCAGCCAAAGCGCCCGGGATTACAAGAAGGGCGCTCGAAGTCGCTTCTCTCCGCCGCGATCCCGTTGGCTTGAGCGTTGCGATTTCCCGCCGCTCGATATTCCAGCCTAACGAGAAAACGACGATGCAAAACTTCGACCACAATGCGACCCGATTCAGGGCGCAGAACGCGCTCCTGCTGGCCCAGCTCTGCAACGCCGCCTACGGCACGGTCGAAGAGGCCCGCTCGCTCACTGAGGAAATGGGCTTTACCGATTTTCGATGGGTCAAACTGGAACAACCGCTGGAAAACACCTCCGCGCTCATCGTCGGGTGCGACGACTTCGCCGCGATTGCCTTTTGCGGGACGAAGGATCTCAAGAATTGGATGACCGATCTGCATTCTACCCCGGGCCGCTTCGCCTGGTTTTTTCGCGGCGCGCCCGATATCGGCGAAGTCCACGCGGGCTTCGCCTTCGCCCTCCGCCATTCCTGGGAGAAAATCGTCGAGGCGATGAACTTCGTCCTCCCACCGGTCGCGACCCCGGTAGCGATAATCGAAGGACTTTCCACCAGGCCGCAGAAGACCCTGTGGATCACCGGCCACAGCCTCGGCGGGGCGCTCGCCGCGCTGGCCGGCGGAGTCTTTTCCATGCTCCCGGGCGGCATCATCCGGCCCATTGGCGGCGTTAATACCTTTGGCCAGCCCCGGATCGGTTTGCACAATTTCTGCGAGGCTTACGACCGACTCCTCGCGGCCAAGACCTTTCGCTTCATTAACCGCGAAGACCTCGTCCCGCGCGTTCCGTTTCGCGGCTGGAACTACGCCGACCTTGGCCAGATGATCCACTTCGACAGCAACGGAAAGCCGCAACGCGAGAGCCGCGAATGGAGTAACTTCCTCGCCCGCACCTTCGAAGGGTTTGCGGACTTCATCCAGATCACGACTCACCTCACACCGGATGTCGGCGACCACAGCCGCCAGGGCTACGAGCAACTCGTGCGCGAGCACCAAAGCGAGTTGGACGCGCTCTTTGCCTAACGAAGAGACAGGGGTGCCGCAGTCGGGTCCTTTAGTTCCAGCTGTCAGCTCTCCGTTTTCAGCTTTTCCACCAGGGTGCCATCTGTTGCACCGGCGTGCTCCGGGGTCCAGGCATGCCGCTTTTTTGCGCCGTGCCAGATTTTTCGCAGGTCGGCGCACGCGACATTCGCAAGACCTGGCAAGTTTTCCCCGAAACCTCGGGAGGATTCGCCAAGACCTCGGGCGTTTTCCCAAAAACCTCGGAGGGTTTCCTCGTCTCCTTCGTCGATTTCCGGGTGATCGCTTCTGCCGCGCGAGTTACGTTTTAGTAGGGCGTAATGGTGTCATACGCTGACGGACGGGCCGAATCACGTTCTTGCATGTGCGAGGAGAAACGGTAACGGCTAAATCGGTGCTAACTCGACTTCTGCGAGGGTTGCGTCGCCCACCGACGCCGATCCTCGATCGCCTCCTCGATGCGGAATTTCGCCGATCTATCGGCGAGAACTTTTGCGCGCAGGATGGGGCGGCGGTGGAGCGGGCTTTAGCCAGGTATCTTCCGGCTGACGCGGCGATCTCGGTGACTTTCGACTCAATCAAGGTGCCGCACCCAATGAGCTGTCGCTGGTCGATCGATAGGCAGCGTGGATCTCACTTTGTCTTTCCCACTTTTCAACCGGGGCAGTTGCTCGAGGTGGTGGTGGAACGCTGGCTCTCGCTTTTCGATCTCTTCCTCGCGGCGCAACGGACGAGCGCGCGCGATGGCTGGACGATGATCAGCTTCAATGATCTCGGTGCCGAGCCCGGCCTGGCTTTTTGCGGGAACGATCCCGCGCATATCCTGCTGCCTGATTTTGCTTTTCTCCAATCGCGCGGCCACCGCGACGCCCGGGAGCATTTTGCCCGCAACCAACCGGCTTGGGAGGAGCGATCGGCGCGCGTCTTTTGGCGGGGAAGTTCGGTCGGCCAAAAGCATCACCCGATCCTGGAAATGCCGCGCGCCCGGCTCTGCCTCCTGGCACAGGAGATGGGCGAGGAGTGGGGCGATATCGGGTTGGTAGAGCTGTTCCACATCTCCGAGGCGGACGCCGACGAGCTGCGGCGGCGGCAACTGGTGAAGAACAAGGTGCCGTGAAGGAATTGAGCAGTTATCGTTTCCACATCGACATCGATGGGCATGGCCCGTCTTACGGACTCTTCCTGAAGCTTCTCTCGGGTGGGCTGGTGCTGAAGGTGCAGTCGCCTGATCGCTGCGTGCAGTGGTATTACGACCGGTTGGTGCCGGAGGTAAACTTCGTGCCGGTCCGGGAAGATCTGAGTGATCGGTCGAGGTCGTCGCGTATTACCGCGAGCCTGCGCAGTCGGCCGAGGAGATCGCGCGGCGCGGTCGCGAACTCGCGCTCTCTTTGACGTATGAGAAGGAATTTGCGTTCGCCTTGCGGGCTCTCGAAAGGGCGTTTGCTGCAACGAATTCCTGAGGAAGTCTTTTCGCAACGGGCCTGCGGTGTTACATCCATCACCGGCCTCGCGAGCGAAGGAAGGGGACAGGGCATTCCAATCCTGAACCCGCAAAAGATTCAACAGAGCAAATTTATGGATAAAAAACTGGATGGAAAAAAAGTGGCGATCCTGGTCGCTGATGGTTTTGAGCAAGTCGAGATGACAAAGCCGCGCGAGGCACTGAAGGAGGCCGGTGCGGAAACCAAGATTGTGTCGATCAAGTCCGGCCAGGTGCGGGGAATGAATCACGACGAGAAAGGCGACAAGTTCGACGTCGATCTCACGCTCGGCTCCGCGCAGGCCGTTGATTTTGACGCGCTGCTGATGCCGGGTGGTTTATTGAACCCCGATGCGATGCGGCAGGAAGAGAGCGCGCTCGAGTTTGTGCGCGGCTTCTTCGACGCCGGGAAACCGGTGGCGGTTATTTGCCACGGGCCGCAGGTGTTGATCAACGCCGACCTCGTGCGTGGTCGCACCATGACTTCGTGGCCGGCGCTCAAGGTGGACATGAAGAACGCCGGCGCCAACTGGATCGACGAAGAGGTGGTGGTGGACAACGGCCTCGTCTCCAGCCGCAATCCCGACGACATCCCGGCTTTCAACAAGAAGATGATCGAGGAATTCGCGGAAGGGAAACACGACGGGATGCACCAGCAGCCGGAGAAAAGTGCTCCGGTCGCGCTGGAGACCTAGCCGTTAGGCGTTAGGCGAAAAATTGCGGCGCGCGCCATCCCTGCGACGGGGGCTGGCGCGCGTTTTATTTTTGCCGGGCAGCGCGCATATTCAAGTCCCGCCATGACTACGGCTAACAAGATCACGCTCATCCGCATCCTGATGATCCCAGCGTTCGTCCTGATGGCGATCTACTATGGCGAGAGCATCAAGCGCGGGGAGCCGGAGGAATGGCAGCGTTACACGGCCATCGTTATTTTCCTGGTCGCCGCGGCGAGCGACGGGCTCGATGGCTATATCGCACGTCGCTACAACCAGAAGAGCGCGCTCGGGGTCGTCCTCGATCCGATCGCGGACAAGGGCCTGCTGCTTAGCGCGATCATCACCTTGAGCATTAGCAACTGGAGCGATGTAGGTCCGCAGTATGGACAATTTCCGACCTGGTTCCCGGTGTTGGTGATCAGCCGCGACGCGGTCATCCTGATCGGGAGCGCGGTGCTGCATCTTCTCAACGGGAAAGTACAGGTACGGCCGGCCTGGACGGGAAAAGTCGCGACCTTCCTGCAAATGGCGGCGATCGCCTGGGTCATGTTGCAACTGATGTTTATCCCGCTCATCTACATCGTGGCGGCGGCGGGATTTTTCACTTTTGTCTCGGGTGTCATCTACGTGATGGATGGCTTTCGGCAGCTTGGCGCGCAGGGACACGCAAACGCGAACGGCACGCCGGAGAAACGCTAGGCAATGAAAACAGGAAGCAGCCGCCAGGTCGCGATTGTCGGCCGGCCTAACGTCGGTAAGTCTGCGCTTTTTAACCGGCTGGTCGGGCGCGACATCGCGATTGTGCACGATCAACCCGGGATCACGCGCGATCGGATTTCCGCCCCGAGCAAGCGCGGCGAATTCCTCGTCTGGGACACCGGCGGCATCGGCGGAAAGGGCGAGACCGAGCTTTTGCAGGAGGTGCGGGCCGCGGCGGATGCAGCCATGCGCGAGGCGGGCGTGATCGTTTTCGTGGTGGACGCTCAGCAGGGCCTCACCCCCGTGGATCAGGAACTGGCTCAACTTTTACGAAGATCCAAGCGACCAGTCATTCTCGCGGTCAACAAGATCGATCATCCCAAGCATGAGAACCTGGATGTGGAATTTCAGCAGCTCGGTTTCGCCGACCTGCTTTCGATCAGCGCGGCGCATGGACTTGGGATCGGGTCGTTAGTCGAAAAAATCGGAGCGCGCCTGCCCGCCGCGGAAAGCAAAGACGAACCGGCTGCGACCGCGCCGCTTTCGCTGGCCATCATCGGGCGACCAAATGTCGGCAAGTCTTCACTCGTTAACGCCATCCTGAGCGATCGCCGCACGATCGTGAGCAACATCCCCGGCACGACCCGCGACGCGGTCGACATCGCTTATCGGCATGGCAAGGATGATTTCCTGCTCATCGACACGGCCGGCATTCGCCCGCGGGGAAAACATTCGAGTTCGGTGGAAGTTTTCAGCGTGATGCGCTCCGAGCGCACCATCCGGCGCGCCGATCTTTGCGTGCTGGTGGTCGACGCCACCAGCGGGGTCACTTTACAGGACAAAAAGATCGCGGCGCTGATGCTGAAGTCGCGAAAACCGTCCCTCATCCTGGTCAACAAGTGGGATCTCGTGAAGCCGGAGCGCGGGGCAAAGGAGACGCTCGCCAGGTTGATCAAGGAAACACGCGAGCGGCTCTTCTTTCTGCCCTATGCGCCGATCCTCGTCGCGTCCGCACTCACCGGCGAAAACGTTGATCGGCTTTTCAGCGCGATCCGCAAGATTCGCCGCGGAGCACAGGCGCGTCTCAGCACGGGAGTGCTCAACCGATTGCTGCGCGAAGCATTCGTGGTCAGCCCGCCGCCGATGTCGGCCAACAAGCGGATGAAGTTGTTTTACGCCACCCAGACGCGCGGAGAAAACCGACCGCTTCCCACGCCCGAGTTTGTTCTCTTCGTGAACGATCCGAAGTTGCTGGTCGACACCTACGCGCGTTATCTTGAGGCGCAAATCCGCGAGGCGGAACCGTTCCCCGGGCTGCCGCTGATGTTGAACTTCCGCCCGCGCTCGGAGAGCAAGTTGTAGCCGGGGTCGCTGACCCCGGTGGCGCGTTCTGGCGGCCACGCTTTTCCAGGCCGGGGTCACCGACCCCATTTTCCAGGCCGGGGTCAGCGACCCCGGCTACAGGCGGAAGATATTCAGAAACGCGACCTCGATTGCGAGCGCCTCCTGGATGTTGCGGCCGAGGTGATCGCGTAGTTCCTCCAGCCTTCGGATGCGCTGGAGAATTTCCGGAGTCGTTAGGCGAGCGCCCAGCGCTTCCGTGCTGGCGCGGGCCTGCGGCAAATCCCGCGTCGCGACCTCGGTGCTGGCCCGCAGGACATCGGTCCACCAGCGGAAGAGCGTCTCGATCAACTGCGCGCGCTGTTGCAGATAGAGGCTTTCCGTCAGCGCCTTGTAATGATCTTCGCGAGTCTCCAGCCAGGCGCCGCCATCGGTCGTGTTTTTGTAATGCGTTTCCTCGCGCTTGAGTGCGGCGGCGGTTTCTTGCTGGATGCTTTCGCGCATTTGCGCGAGCAGGCCGTGCACGCCCTGCGCGAGCTGGTAGGCCTCGTGCACACTGCCGCTCGAGGCTTTCGTTAGGCGATTGAGCAGCTCGACCAGTTGCTCTTCTTCACTGCAGAGGGCGACATCGGCGGGAGAGGCGAGGGGGATCTCGATACAGCGCGAGAGAATCGTTTCGGGCAAGACTTCCGGAATCGAGCTGAGGAGGAGGAGAAGCGAATTGTTAGGCGGTTCCTCCAGCGTTTTCAGGAAAGCGTTGGCCGCCTGCGTCATCATCCGGTCGGCCTCGGAAATCACCGCCACTTTGCGACGACCGTCGCTCGCCCGCATCTGCAGCGCGTGCTCGAGACTGCGGATTTGTTCGATCACGATCCGGCGCGATTTCGATTCCGGGCTGGCGAGATGGACGTCGGGCGCGCTGCCGGCGAAAATTTCATCGGCCGGTGCGCCGTTGACGCGATGGGCAAGCTCCGCGGCGAGTGCGCGTTTCCCGCTCCCGGGCGCGCCAGTGATGAGATAGGCATGGGCGAGACGACTGCGTTTCTGCGCGCTCGCCAGGTATTCGAGCGCGACCTCCGGTTTAAAAGCCACGGGTCAGGAATGCCGGGAATGGCGCGGCATGGGAATCATTCGGGCGAGATGGCCGAAGCGTGTCGAAATGACTTCCCAGACTTCCTGTTCGATCTCGGCGATTGGGCGCGTTGCGTCGATCATTCGGATGCGATACGGCTGGCGCGCCGCCAGCTCGCGATAGGCTTTGCAGACCGCTTCGTAAAACTTGAGCGGCTCCTGTTCCATCCGATCGATCCCGGCCGCCGGACGGACGCGGCGCAGCATGCGGGCACGCGCGGTCTCGACGTCGATATCGAGGAGAAAAGTGAGATCGGGCCAGCATTTCCCGACCGCGAAGGTGTTGAGATGACCGACCATTTCCTGGTCGAGCCGACGGGCGACGCCCTGGTAAACGGTAGTGGAATCGGCGAAGCGATCGGAAATGACTACCGTCCCGCGCTCAAGCGCGGGCTGAATGACTTCCCTAACGAGCTGGCTGCGGCTCGCCTCGAAAAGGAGCAGCTCCGTCTCGGGCGTCATGGCCACGCTCTCAGGGGCAAACTGGAGGAGGTGCCGGATCTTTTCGCCAATCGCGGTCCCGCCCGGCTCACGAGTCACGAGGAGCGGGACACCGGCACTCGTTAGGCGGGAGGCGAGCAGACTGACCTGAGTCGATTTTCCGCAGCCCTCCGAGCCCTCGAAAGTGATGAATGGCAGGCGCGGCATGCGGTCGATTTTGTAGTAGATCGCGGTCCTTGTCGAATCTTACTGTCAGGGGAGAAGCGGCTGTAGCGTGCGCTGTCTTCAGCGCATCCACTTTGACCGGGCTCGCTCTATCCGCTGAGACAGCGGACTCTACAGCCACGCGCGCCGCAGTCTCAATCCTCGGAGCGTTTCAGCAGGTCGACCAGCTGCTCTTTCCACAAGGCGGCGACGGTGTGGCTGCCGTGGCCGCGCGTCTTGTCGCTCAGCGGAATAACGACGGCGCGCCCCTGCGGCACGCGCTTGATCTCGCGCTCGAGAATGCCGAGTTCCGGCGGATTGATCAGGTCGTCGGCGGAATTGATCGCCAGGAGCGGAACCCGGATTTTTTCCAGCGCCGGACCCGGATCGTAATCGCGCGAAGCCTCGACCGCGTAGAGGACATCGTTCGCGTCGCCCGTCTTGACGTAATTATCGACAAACTGATCCAGCGCCGCGTCGGTTTTCGTTAGGTCGGGTGCTTCCTTTTGCCGTAGGATTGGATTGCTGCTCACGAACCAGAGCATCTCGGCGGCAGTGCGCAGGCTTGGTGGCTGGGTTTTGTAATCGCCGCCATCCCACGCCGGATCGTTCCGGATCGCGTCGATAATAATTCGCCGCCAGGCGCGATTGCGCCCGGAGATCTGGGTCGGCAAACTGGCCAGCGGCATGAGCGCGTCCATGAAGTCGGGATGGATCTCGCCCCAAAGCCAGGTATGCATCCCTCCCATCGACGTTCCCATGACGAGCCGCGCGTGATTCACCCCGAGTCCATCTTTCAACAGCCGATACTCCGCCTCCACCATGTCGCGGTAGCCGTAGCGCGGGAACCGGGCGTGCATTCCATCGCTCGGCTTGCTCGATTTCCCGTGGCCGATGTCGTCCGGCAGGATGATGAAGAACTTCGCCGCATCGAGTGGCTGGCCGGGCCCGAAGAGTTCGCCGGCAAATTCGGGCCGGATGAATTGCGCCCCGCTCCCGGTCGTGCCGTGCATGATGAGGACGGCGTTCTGCGTTTGTCCTTTCGCATTCTTCGCGGCCTTCCCGAGCGTCCGATAATGCAGGCGCAGCTCCGGCAGCGTCTCGCCGTCGGTAAACTTGAAGTCCCGAAGGACAAAATCGCCCTCGTTAGGCGCGGGATAATCGGCCGCCGCGGCGACCGCCGCCAGAAAAACCGGGAGGGCGAGCAGGAGAAGAAAAAAGCGCGAATGCATCGCCCAAAGCATATCGCAACTTTTGCGCGCGTCGCCCCTGTGTTATCAAAGCTCGCGATGAAAAATCACTGGCTCGTGAAACAGGAACCCGAAGCCTACTCGTGGGATGATTTCGTGCGCGACGGCTCCACGCAATGGACCGGAGTGCGCAACTTCCAGGCTCGAAACAACCTCCGCGCGATGCGCAAGGCGACGCCGTCCTCTACTATCACAGCGTAAGCGACAAGGCGGTCGTCGGGATTGCCCAGGTCACGCGCGAGGCATTCCCCGATCCGACGGCGAGGGAAGGGGACTGGAGCGCGGTCGAGCTGAAACCGGTCAAACCGCTCAAGCACCCCGTCACGCTCGAGCAGATCAAGACGGAGCCGAAGTTGCGCGAGATCGCTCTCCTGCGGAATTCGCGCCTCTCCGTTCAGCCGTTAGGCAAAGCGGAGTTTGAGCTGATTTGCCAGATATAGCTGAACCGCCCGGAAGCCGCCGGTGGGACAGGCATGAATCCTGTCGTCCCCCCGGCGGCCCCAGCATTAAATCAATTGTTCGCTGTCAGCCGGGTGGCGGTGAGGGGACCGGCGTCCTCGAAGAGGAAGTTACCGCTGGTGTCGTAAAAGTCCTTGGTCTAAGTGCCGGAGTAGCTCTTGCCGTCCGCGCCGACCGTATCGGTTGCGTGCTCGTCCCAATCGCTGTTGAGAGTGCCCAGGCTGTTCGTTACGGTGACGGTTGGGACGGCGCTGAATATGGCAGCCCGCCTGCGCGAGCGGTCGGGTCCGCAGGTTGAGTGATCAAAGGCGAGGATTGATTCACAAAAAGAGTCGCAGACCGACTCGTGACGTTACCTCCGCCATTTGAGACCGTGACGGCGAAGAGGCTGCCATTATCCTCCGCGGTAACCGGCGGGGTTTTGTACTTCGCTGACACAGCCCCTATAAGGTCGCTGCCATTCTTCATCCATTGATAACTCAAGGGTGGCACGCCCGTCGCGGCAACCTGGAAGATCGCCATCTGACCGACGTTAACGCTCTGGTTCTTCGGTTGCTTCGTGATAACCGGCGGCGCGGGGGTTGGTGTTGGAGTCACCGTTGCAGTGGGCGTCGGCGTTGGTGTCGGATTTCCATCCAGAGTGCCGATTTCCGCATCCATGAGTGAGTGATGATCGAATTCCGGGGACAACGGAGCGCCTGCGGGCGGGGCGCCATTGAAGCCGGCAACGACGAGAATATCGCCGCTCGGCAGAAGCACTGTTTGATGGGCAGAACGCGCTTCTAACAGGTTGCCGCTGAGCGACCAGGTCCCAGTGGAGGAGTCGTAAAGTTCGGTCGTCGGGGTCGGGCCGTGTTCACCTCCCACGACCGCCACCAGGCCATTGGGCAGCAGCGTCGCTGTGTGCTGCGCGCGCGCGACATGGAGCGAAGCCGTCTGCATCCATCTCCCGGCCGCGGGATCGTAAATCTCGACCGTCCCAATCACCTTAAGTTTGGCATCGAGGCCTCCGGCCGCCAGGACCAGCCCATTGACCAGTAACGATTGGGTATGACGAAAACGCGGGAACATCAAACTTCCGGTCGGGGTCCAGAATCCGGTTGCCGGGTTATAAAGTTCCGCGGTCGCCGTGGGACCGCTCAGTCCATTACCGCCGCTCACCAGGACCAGTCCATTCGGGAGCAAGGTCGCCTCGTGCCGGAACCGCGCCACCGACATACTCGCGGTTCGAGTCCATAACCCCGTTGCCGGGTCGTAGATTTCGGCGCTCGCGAGCGGCCCGATCCCGTTCGCGCCGCCGCCACCGACGACAAGCACGCGGCCATCGGGCAGTAACGTCGCGGTATGGGCGGCCCGGCCCTCGAAGAGCGATCCCGTTTCACGCCAGGTTCCAGTGCCCGGATCATATATCTCCGCCGAGGTAAGCCCGTCGCCCGTTGACAGGCCGCCGACGACGAGCACGAGCCCGTTCGGCAGGAGGGTAGCGCTGTGACGATAACGTTGGTGACTCAGGCTGCCGGTTGGCGTCCAGATGCCGGTTGTGGGATCGTAAAGCTCGGCGCTGGCGATGGCTCTCGTGCCGTCGTCGCCGGCGCTGGCCAGGACCTTGCCGTTGGGCAGCAGCGTCGCGGTGTGATAAGCCCGCGCGCTCGTGAGCGAGCCGGTGTCCAGGAAGACGAATGAGCTTGTCGCGAACGACCCGGCAGGGAGCAAGGCAAGACAGAGGAAAGCCAGGCGCACGACGCGGCGGCAGAGTGGGTCGATGTGTTTCATAAGCGGTGGTTGCGGGTTGGATGTCAGAAGGGCCGGCTTCGTCAATCGAATTGCCAGAACGGCCGACTTCGGCAATCGAATTGGATTAGGACGATTGCACCACTTGCGGGAGAAATTGTCAAGGTCTTTCTCGGGAGGGAACCGAGCAGGGTGAGGTTGAAAGCCTCGCCTTGCGCGCGGAGAAGCGAGCGGCGGTTTGAAACCGCCGAGGGCGCTTACAAAGCGCCCTTCCGAACCGGTCTTAACTTAGTGCCACTCTATTGTGACCCCTATTTCCTTCCTCGGTTTGCGAAGGGTGAATTGGTCCTCGCATCTTTCAGTCACGACAAAAGTCGCCGGGGCAGGTTATGGTACGCTGGCAGGAGCCCCGGCACGGCCCGGGCTCCTGCGTATAGGGGCATTCTACCCTGCTTTGATCGAGCGGCGTGAGCCTCGTCGCCGCCTGCTTACCGAAATCTTCGAAGAGGAAGTTGCCGTTCAGGTCGTAGAAGTCCTTGACGTAAGTGCCGGAATAGCTCTTGCCGTCCGCGCTGACCGTATCATTGCGTGCTCGTCCCGATAGCCGTTAAGCGCGCCGGTCGTGTCGAAGGTCCATGCGACACGGTAGAGATAAACAATGCCGTTCACTGTTTGCTTGAAGGTTCCCTGACAGACGCCGGTGAAGAAGCCGGCGACTTCGAACTCGAGGCCCTCACTATGCCATTGGTCGTAGCTGGGGAAAACGTTTCCGCATGAGCGTGCCCCGGGAATGAAGTGTTGAAGGAGCTCGGGATCGACCCCCAGCACGGGATCGACTCCACGCGCTGGCAGGAGCCCCGGGTTTCGCCGGGGCTCCTGCGGCACTGGGCGAGGAATCAGCGCTCGACGGTGATGCGGGTGGCAGTGAGTGTGCCCGTGGCCTCAAAGAGGAAGTTCCCGTTTACGTCGTAGAACTTCTCATCGAACGTCCCGCTGTAGGAATTGCCATCGCTGGCGACAGTATTAAGCTGCGTCTCGTCGATGGAACCGTTCACCACTCCGTTGGCATCGAACGTGAATATGACGTGGTGGAGATGGACCGTTCCGTCGGCGGCCGTTTTGAAGACACCCATGCAAACCGCCCCTGGTGCAATGGAGTTGATGTCGAATTCCAGCCCGTCACTGTGCCATTGAACGTGAGTTTTGAACAAAAATCCCCCCGTGCTTTGGAAAAATTCGGCGTTCCATAAACCGACGATCGAGGGCCGCCCGGCCGCCTGCGCCGCCGGTGAGAGCGAGAAGCAGCCAAGGACCAATGCGATCATAAGCGCTGGAATTACCGTTCTGTGGTGAATGCTTTGATTGTTCATAATTTAATTTCCTTTTGTTTGTTGTTTATCTGAGGAAGGAGATTTTCTCCCTCGACAGATGTACTGCAGGAAATCCGGCGTGAGGTTACGCGCGAGATTAAAAGAAGATGGCGCTAATGAGAAGTAGGTGCGCCCCGTAAAAAACAAAAAGCGGTCACGCACCCGCTGCGTGGCCGCTCTTTGTGAAATGCGATCGGTAGCTACACTTGGCCGGCCTTACTGATTATTGACGACCACTTGCGGTGCAGGTTTGCTCACTTCGAGCTGATCGCTCACCTTCTGGATTTGCGATGCCTGCTTTTTGAGGCTAACAGCGAGCGCCTTAATCTCCTCCTGCTGCTGTGCGATAGACGTTTCCTGCTTTGCCACAGTTGACTTTACTTGGGTGATCGTTGCTGTCTGTTGCTCGACTTTGCGGTGCTCTTTGAGGAACTCGTTGAGCAACATCGCGTTCACAGCTTCGTAGCGTACGGTGTAGACCTTCCCCTGATCGTCGCGCGCCACGAGATCGGGGTTCACCTTTTCCACTTGCTCAGCGACAAGGCC
>JBBPZW010000104.1:0-11835 GCA_038198475.1 Chthoniobacterales bacterium
GCGGAGTGGAAGCAGATTTATTTCGAAGCCTGGCGTCAGATGCGCGATTTCTTTTTCTCGCCGACAATGAACGGGGTCGATTGGAAAGCGATGCGCGACAAGTATGCGGCCCTTCTTCCGTATGTGAACGATCGCAACGATCTCACTTACATCATCGGCGAGCTCATCGGGGAGTTAAACAACGGCCACGCATACGTGGCGGGCGGGGAACGCCCGGAGACGCCACGGATCAAGCTTGGCTTGTTAGGCGCGGAACTTTCTCGCGATCCCGCCAGCAAAGCCTATCGAATCGACAAGATCCTGCCGGGCGAGAACTGGGATAAGGAGAATCGCTCTCCGCTCACTGCGATCGGGCTCAACCTGAAGCCAGGCGACTACATCCTGGCCGTGAATGGCACGCCTGTCGCGTCTCTCGCAAATATTTACGACGCGCTCATCGGAACCGCCGACAAGCAGGTCATCCTGCGGGTTAACTCTAGCCCGAGCGACAGCGGCGCGCGCGACATCACCGTCGTCCCGACGGCCGATGAATCACCACTCTATTATCTGGACTGGGTGCAGCACAACATCGACTACGTGAACAAGAAGACGGGCGGCCAGATCGGCTACATCCATATTCCCGACATGGGTCAGCCAGGGTTGAACGAATTCACTAAGCGTTACTTCCCGCAGATTCGCAAGAAAGGACTGATCGTCGACGTGCGTGGTAATGGTGGCGGATTTGTCTCCCCGCTCGTCATCGAGCGCCTGCGCCGCGCCCTGGTCATGGTCGAGATGTCACGCAATGGCGTCCCGCAAACCAACCCGCCCCAAACCTTTCTTGGACCGATGGTCACACTGATCAATGAGTTCTCCGCATCGGATGGCGATATCTTTCCCTATCGCTTCAAGACTCTTGGGTTAGGCAAATTGATCGGCAAACGCACCTGGGGTGGCGTCATTGGGATTCGCAATCCCCTGCCCCTGCTAGACGGCGGGCAACTCTTTAAGCCGGAATTCGCGCCTTACGACAAAGAGGGCAAGAACTGGATCATCGAAAGTCACGGCGTCGATCCCGATATCGTGGTCGACAACGATCCGGCAAAGGAATTCAAGGGGGAAGACCAGCAGCTCGACCGAGGCATCCAGGAGATTCAGACCGAGATGAAGACCAAGAGCTATGATCTGCCGCCGATCCCACCGTTCCCGAATCGGAATCCGGCGAAAGGTGGTTGAAATCGGCGACCCTGTGATAAAATAGCGGCTAATGTTTCTACCGAACCAGAAAGTCGTGTGCGTGAACGGCCGCTTCCCGCTGGGGATCGAGCAGCTCTATGACGAGCTTCCCAAGGAAGGCTCCACTTACACGATCCGCGACGTCGTGCCCGGCGTCGGACTCACCGGCGATGAAGGGGAGATCGCAGTTTATCTCTGCGAGATCAAGGGCCCGATCAACGCTCACGGCATCGAACGCGGCTTCCGTGCCGATCGTTTTGCGCCGCTGCAAACGATCGAGGAAGAAACCGAGGTGGAATCGTTTATCGGTCTGCCCGATTTCCTTCCTGCCTGACTTGCGAATGCCAGTGCGTGGGGCTTTCAGGTTTGTCTGGTTTGCCGCAGCTCTCCTTCCTTTCCTCAGCGGATTCGGCGCGGATCGGCCACTTTCGAGTAAAGAAAAGGCCGAGCAGCGGATCGCGGCAATCGAAACGCGCCTGGGTGGCCGGCTTGGTGTTGTGGCATTGGATACAGCCACCGGCGGCCGGATCGAACGACGCCCGGATGAGCGTTTTCCAATGTGCAGCGCGTTTAAGCTTCTCGCCGCGGCCGCGGTCTTCTCTATCCGCGCACCGGCAATTTTATCGGCTTCGTCGGGAACGTGGCCTCACGCTTCTTGCGGCACGAGGCTTTGGGAATATTTCGCCAATCCGCCCAGATCCCTTCCGAAGGGGCCTTGCCTGCCGCCATCCCCGGGGGTCGGCTGGTCGGATCAATGGTCTTTCTGGCAGCATGGCTATCGCGGCATCATGGTTACCGACACGCACCCTTTCGTTATCCGCATTATCACGAGTCGAGCGATACGCCTGCTAAACTTGATTACGATTCGATGACCCGGGTCGTGGCTGGGTTAGAGAAAGTGATTCGGCAGTTGGTAAATCCTAATCCCTAGGAAGAGAAGTTTCGGTCGGAGCCGCTGGTATTTCTTCGAAACAAGGTCACGCCGAGGACGATGAACCAGATCGCCTGTCCGAAAATGATCAGACCAAATTTATGCACGTCGAGGCGAAGACCGCCAGTGATCATGGCGACGACCAGCACCGGCGCGAGGAGCAGGCCATAGATTCCGCTCGCTACCGGAAAGGCGCAGCCTAACGATTTCAAACGACCAAAGCCCAATCGCTGCGCAGGAGGCCACGACAAAGATTCGGGCGAACGCTTGGTTGATCAGAAAGTTGTATTCCATCAGCGTGTGCCATTGATCGCGGTCCGGGCCGCGCGTGATGATGTGCCGCAAAACCTCGGTTCCGACCAAGCCGCTGCGCTGCTGGAATCAGGGCGACTCCGGGACGTGCTCGAACTCGGGCAGGAACACTTCGCGCGTGGAATTGCGCAACGTCTTGCGGAGACATCGCGCGCCTGCAGCATCCCGCCTCACGAACGCGACGCGACCGCGCACGGCCTGGCGGGCAACCTCTTCTCGTTACTAACCTGGTGGATTCATCACGGGATTAGTCCCTCGGCCCGAGAGATGGATCAGCTTTTTCACAAACTACTTTGGTCTGGGATTGATGGAGATCAGCCCCAAGCAACCTGAGCGAGATTCAAGATGGCGACCTGTCCACACATCGATGCGATCACCTCGATCAAACAACCGGAGCGCCGCGAATGCGCCGAGTGCGTCAAGATCGGCGCGACCTGGGTTCATCTGCGCACCTGCCAAATCTGCGGCGTGACGCTCTGCTGCGATAGCTCGCCTCATCAACACGCCAGCAAGCACGCCCGCGGCAGCGGCCACCCGGTCATCGCCTCGGCCCAACCGGGAGAGCGCTGGTTATACTGTTACCCAGACGAAGCGTTCGCCGAGGATTGACCGGCTTCGGATCTTGGGACGCAACCGAGCCGCGAAGCTCGATTGCGTCCCTGGCTTATCCCCGGAAACTTGTCGTTAGGCTGGAATGTTCGCGGTCTTCTCGCGGTCCCAGTTGCGATGCTGCGCGATGGCTTGGATGAACCTGGCAGACACCTTTTTTGCGTCGCCTTTTTCGTCGACCAGAAGCGCAGGGTCCTTCTTCGCCGCCTCGAGGTCGATCGCGGAAGCGCGGAGCACTTCCACCCCGGCGCCTGTCGCGGCGAGGGCTTTGCAATGCTTGAAGGTTTCGTTGACGAAGAGAATCGCCCGATCGTCCCCGGCGAGAGTCGCCGCGCTTTTCTGGCCGCCCGGAACATAGGTCGCATCAAAGAGAACGGAGGCCGCATTGGTCAGGCTCATGTCGACCTTGATCTCCGCCCCTTTCGCGCTCTTCAAGGAACCGCCGCGCGGCCCGATGATTTTCACCATCGCGCCTTCTTTCGTTAGGGCGTTCTTCATGCCGGAGAGATCGTTGTCGTCCACCCCGGCCGCCACGAGAATGGCGATCTTGCGCGTCGCAATCGTGTTCTTAACCGTGTTCGCCATGCTCAAGGCGGGAGACTTGCCGTAGGTGTTCTTCATCGGCTTCGACTCGGTGTTGAGACCGGCGTCGGCGCCGACCGCCTGGTTCACCCGGCCTTCGACGCTGCCCGGCACTTTCATCCCGAGGCCTTCGGCGATTCCGCCCGCGAGCGACTTGTCGACCTTGTTCAACATCCCGAGCATCCGCTCCACGATCGCCGGCCGCGTCACCATTCCGAGCTCGAACGTGAGCGCGTTGATAATGTGCTGCTGCTCATGCGGCGCCTGGCTGTTAAAGAAGAGCGCCGCCTGGCTGAAGTGATCGAAAAACTTGTCAGTCTTCCCGCGCACTTTCTCGCCTTGCATTTTCTCCATGTAACTAACGAACCCGCCCATGTCTTCCTTCGCCTCCATCGGGCATCCGCTGCTGATCGTGTTCGGAAAATAGCTCGTCTCGCCCCGATTCACGATCTGCTGCATATGACCGTCGCGCTGGTTGTTGTGCATCGGGCAGGTCGGACGATTAATCGGGATCTGCGCGAAGTTCGGCCCGCCAAGGCGGGTCAACTGCGTATCGGTGTAACTGAAGAGCCGGCCTTGCAGAAGCGGATCGTTGCTGAAGTCGATCCCCGGCACGAGATGCCCCGGATGAAACGCGACCTGCTCCGTCTCGGCGAAATAGTTATCGGGATTGCGATTCAGGACGAGCCTGCCTAACGGCGTCACCGGCACGATTTCTTCCGGGATGAGCTTGGTCGGATCGAGCAGGTCGAAATCGAACTTGTGCTCGTCTTTTTCCTCCACCACCTGCACGCCGAACTCCCATTCCGGAAAAGCACCGCTCTCGATCGCCTCAAAGAGATCGCGCCGATGGAAATCGGGATCTTTGCCGTTGATCTTGAGCGCCTCATCCCAGAGCACCGAGTGCATCCCTAGTTTCGGCTTGAGATGAAACTTCACGAAGCGCGATTTTCCTTGCGCATCGATGAACCGGAAGGTGTGAATGCCGAAGCCTTCCATCATGCGCAGGCTCCGTGGGATGGCGCGATCCGACATCACCCACATCAACATGTGAAAAGTCTCAGGCGAGAGTGAAATGAAATCGTAAAAGGTGTCGTGGGCCGAGGCGGCTTGCGGGATCTCGTTATGCGGCTCCGGCTTCACCGCATGAATCAGATCCGGGAACTTGATCGCATCCTGGATGAAGAAGACGGGAATGTTGTTCCCGACCATGTCGAAGATGCCTTCGTCGGTGTAAAACTTGATCGCGAAGCCACGCACGTCGCGCGCCAGGTCGGCCGAACCGCGCGAGCCGGCTACGGTCGAGAAACGAAGGAAGACCGGCGTCTTGCGCGACGGATCGTTCAGGAAACCCGCTTTCGTAAGATTCGAATGTGACTTGTAAGCCTGGAAATAACCATGCGCCGCGACGCCACGCGCATGGACCGCACGCTCCGGAATGCGTTCGTGATCGAAGTGCGTGATTTTTTCCCGCATCAGGAAATCTTCGAGGAGCGACGGCCCACGCTCGCCAGCCTTGAGCGTGTTGTTTGTGTCGTTGATCGAGACGCCCTGGTTCGACGTCAATGTCGTTCCATCCATCTCGGAGATGTTCGGGGACAGTTCTTCGATCTTTTTGTTCGTGGCGTTGTTTCTCGGTCGTTTGATTTTCGGCATAAATTTTTCTCCGTCTCTTCTGGTTTCCGTTCCGGGCTTCAGAGAGCCCGTTGGCAAACTAGTGATTTCTGCGATAGGGAGAAAAGACGCTCTTCCTATCGTTTTGATAGGCGCCGGCTATGGAACTTCATCAACTGCGCTACTTCCTCGCGATCGTGAAGACCGGCAATTTCAGCCGGGCGGCGGAAAGCTGTCATGTTTCGCAGCCGTCCCTGAGCCAGCAAATTCTCAAGCTGGAAGCCGAACTGACCGAAAAGCTCTTCGAACGCAGCCGGCGGGGAGTGCGTCTCACTCCAGCGGGCGAATTCTTCCGCCAGCGAGCCGAGAACGTTCTCCACGAAGTCCACGAAGCGAAGCGGGAAGTGCGCGACGCGGCCGGCGATCCGCGGGGCCAAGTCCATCTCGCTGCTCTGCCCACGATCGCGCCTTATCTACTGCCTAAAATCCTCCGTGCCTTTTCCGGTCGCTGCCCTCTGGTCGAGTTGATCGTGCACGAAGAAACAACCGATCGCGCCCTTCACGGCCTCGGGAATCGCGAGCTTGATCTCGCGCTCGTTAGTCTTCCAATCAGCGACGGCCGCATGGAAATGCGGCGGCTCTTTCGCGAGGAGCTGCTCCTCGCCCTGCCTCGCGGACACGCCCTCGCCCGGAAGCGTTCGCTCCGCGCCACCGATCTGCAGCCGGAGAATTTCATCTTCATGTCCGACACCCATTGTCTCGGCGCGCAAACCCTCCAGTTTTGCTACGCCCAGGGGTTCTCGCCCCGGGTCAGTTGCCTCAGCGCGCAGATCGAAACCGTCCACGCCCTCGTCGCCGCCGGGGTCGGCGTCTCGATCGTCCCGGCCATGGCACGGCGCAGGAACGACTCCGGCGGCGTCGTCTATCGGTCGTTAGGCAAGGCCCGGCCGACGCGCGACATCGCGCTCGTCTGGAACCGGAGGCGGCAACTCTCCCGCGCCGGACGCGACCTGCGCGATTACCTCCTGGCGGAAACTAGAAAAGCCAGTCGTTAGGGAAACTTTACAATCACGGACAGAACGAAGAAGTAGTTTGTCCGCACCATGAGCACTATCGGAACGGTCGAAAGCCTTTGGCGTTACCCGGTCAAGAGCATGCGCGGCGAAGAGCTCCCCCAGCTCTTCGCGGGATTCGCCGGCGTCTATGGCGATCGCATGTTTGCCTTCCACAGCTCGGCCGGCCGCAAAGGGCTGCCCTTCCTCACGGCCCGCGAGCAAACCAGGATGCTTGCCTTCCGACCTCGCTTTCGTCATCCGGAGAAAGCCGCCGCTCCTTTTAACCTGACGGATGCCGAGCGTCTCGGTGCCGGAGCGACTCCGATGTACGCGAGCCCGGCTGATCTCGCAGTGGATGTCGAAACGCCCGAAGGCAAAACGCTCGCGATCGACGACCCCGCCCTGATCGAAACCTTGCGCGACGGACTCGACGACGCACATCAACTCACTCTCATTCGATCAGACCGCGCCCAGACGGATTGTCGTCCCCTTTCGCTGATCGCCTTGTCGTCAATCAAGCAGCTCGGCGACGAGAGCGGCCTAACGATCGACAAACGGCGCTTCCGCGCCAACCTCTACCTTGACCTAACGAGCGGGGAAGCTTTCGCGGAAGACCGTTTTGTCGGGCGCTCGGTGCGCGTTGGCGCAAAGGCGACGCTTGCCATCATGCAACGCGATTCTCGCTGCATGATCATCACGCTCGATCCGGAAACCGGCGAGAAATCGCCCGCCGTCCTGAAAACGGTCGCGCAAAAACACGAGGGGTTCGCCGGGGTTTACGCGGTTGTGCTGGTAGAAGGAATAATCCATCGCGGCGACGCGGTTGAATTGCTCAATTAATCCTCGTCGCGCTTCGGCGGCGGCGCCGTGTTGAGACCACCTCGCAATTTTTCTGCCGCCCGGGCGACGGCCTCCTTCGCGCGGTCACGCTGCCCGCTCGTCTCGGTCTGGATTTGGTTGATCGCCCGGTCCATCGCGGTCTTGATCGTGGCGGCCGTTCCGCCCTTCTCGCACTCCCTAACGAGCACGCCTTCGAGCCGCGTGATGACCGCGTCGACGGTGTAGTTGGGATTAACGGACGGGCTCTCGTGCGGCGGCAGCGCGCTGTAGACATTAATCACTTCCTCGCTGTGCGCGCCCCAGCGCAGCACTTGGTAGAAAAGCGCTCCCTGCCGCTCGCCCTTAAAGAGCAGGTCGATGAGCGCGGCAACCAGTGAGACCGGCATGAGGGCGAAATCGCGCACATTATCGAGCAACATCTTGAGTTCGAAGACGAGGACGTCGCGGAAAAATCTCCAGTGATCATCGGGCGGCGGGGGCGGTGGTGGCGGCGGCACGGTGAGGGAGTCTGCTGAGCTCATGCGCAAGCTTAAGCACAGCGGCGAAAAGAGGAAAGTTTGCCGTCGGGAAGCCCGAATGGCGTGACCAACAATCGATTTTCGACTGAAACGAGGTTAGGAAACGAGCGCGCGGCGCGCAGTGTGACGCGCGCTCTTAACGGTGAAATCGACCCGACTTTTTTCCCTCACGCTGCTCGCGATGCTCGCCTTCGCCGGCAACTCGCTTCTATGCCGCGCGGCGCTGAAACATCAGACCGTCGACGCGGCGAGTTTCACCTTCATCCGGATCGCTTCCGGCGCGATCGCGCTCTACCTCATTCTGAAATTGCGCCGCGCACCGACCGCCAAAGCAGGCAGTTGGATCTCGGCCTTTGCGCTTTTCGCTTACGCCGGAGCATTCTCCTTTGCTTACAACACGTTGTCCGCCGGCACCGGCGCGCTCCTTCTTTTCGGCGCGGTCCAGGCGACAATGATTCTCTGGGGCTTGCGGCGCGGGGAAGAGCTGCGCGCGGTGCAGCTGTTCGGATTGGCGCTCGCGCTCAGCGGCCTGGTCTGGCTCGTGTTCCCTGGTCTCTCGGCGCCTCCGTTAGGCGGCTCGGTTCTGATGTTGACCGCGGGAATGGCGTGGGGCGTGTATTCGCTCCGCGGAAAGACGGAGCAAAATCCGGCCAGCGCAACCGCGGGCAATTTCGTGCGCGCTGTGCCGTTTGCCGCGGCACTCGGCCTTACCTTTTTGCCGTGGGCACACATCGATCGCGTTGGCGTGCTCTATGCCCTGCTCTCGGGCGCGATTGCTTCCGGCGCGGGCTACGTCATTTGGTACACCGCGCTTGCGAGTTTGAAAGCCACCAGCGCCGCCTCTGTCCAGCTTAGCGTTCCGGTCCTCGCGGCTACCGGCGGCATTCTCTTCCTCGGCGAACCGCTCAGCCTGCGTTTTCTGCTCGCTTCCGGCGCCGTGCTGGGCGGCATCGCGCTGGTTGTTTTCGAGAAGCGCGCGGGCGACTGATTCGTTAGGCGTAAAATTGGGCCTTTCTAATTTCTGCCCGCACTGTTAACCCCACCTGCGTGAAACGGCTCCTCTGGCTCGATATTGCAAAAGGCCTGGCCATTCTGATCGTCGTTTACTTTCATTTTTTCCGGACTTATTTCGAGCACGGCTCACTCCCACCGCCTGACTGGAGCAGCTTCGCCACCGGCCTAACGACCTTTCTCGGGATCGCCTGGATTCAACTTTCCGGACTTGGCTTCCATGCCGTCGGCGTCTTTATCATCCTGAGTGGCTGGGCCCTCATGCAGTCGACGGCCCGCCGGGCGGATGCGCATCCAATCGCCTGGGGCGAATGGTACTGGGCGAGATTCATCCGCCTCTATCCTATGTACTGGGTCGCGCACCTGGTTTACCTGGTATCGCCGTTCACCGCTCGTTTCGAGAAAGTCGACGGCCGCATCATTCTCAGCCTGCTCGGACTGCGCTTCATCGATATCGAGAACAACTTTTATTATCTCAATGCCGCTTGGTGGTATTTCGGAATGCTGATTCAGTTCTACTTGATTTTCCCGCTCCTCTTCTGGGCGGCACGCAAACTGGGACCATGGGGGTTTTTGTTAGGCGCGTGCGCGCTTGGATTCTTTGTCCGCTACCTGCTGCTCGTCGCTTACCCGCAAAACGGCATGTGGGTGCAGGGCGGTCTCGCGCTTTGCCGGCTGCCGGAGTTTGCTCTCGGGATGGCGCTCGGAATGTGGGACAGTCGGGCGCCCGCGCGCATGGAGCGCTTCCTTCTCGGCGGACTTGGCTTATTGATGGGAGTCGTGCTTTATCCGGCCGCGCTCCAGCTTTATCACGGCCTCACGCCGTACATCTTTGTCGACTTCGCGACCGGCGCTTGCTGCTTTCTGGTCCTCGTCGGGTTCGCCGGAATCATCGCCCGCTTCCCCTCACCCGCCAAAGTGCTCGGCCTCGTCGGCGCTTTTTCCTACGGCGTTTACCTCATTCATCACCCGTACGTCATCTGGCTCGGACTTCGGATTCGCGAAGTGCCGATCTGGGGGTTTCTCCTCATCACCATCGCCACTCTGGCTGTGCTCTGTGCGTGGGGGATGATCCTGGAGAAAGCGACCAACGCGCTGGTAAATCTCCTCCCGCGCGCGAAGCCAAAACCGGTGAGCTGAAACTGCGACGAGTCCCCGCTTTTAGTTCGAGCGCACCCGCACCACGACCGCCGCGATGCTGTCGATCTCGACCGCGGCATCGTAAAAGTCGGCGTCGGTCAGTTGCGAGAGATGAACCAGCCTGTCGGTCACCTTCTCCAGTTTGCCGCCCATTTTTTCGCCCGATTTCATCCGCAGCTCGACCGGCTTCCCGACCTGATGTTCGAGGACCGCGTGGAGGGTGTCGTTAGGCTGCAAGTCCAGCTTGCTTTGTGCGAAGGCGCCCGGAACGGCGAGAGCGATGATCGTCAGGAAAGAGAGCAGCATCTGTTTCATGGCAGCAGTCTTACGGAAGGGAGGGAGTGATTGACGAGCGAATTCGTTGAGGAGCATTGGGAACCCAATTGGCGAACAATCCGGCGCTGCTAGATTCGAGCATGAATGAAAATTTGAGCCACGCCCCGAACCTCACGCAACGTCCACCGCGCAGCCCGCGCGTCCGCCTCGGCGGCTACGTCGTGCTGCCGCGCATTCTCGATAAGGGTCGCGCCGAGCTCGCCGGAACCGCGGGCGAATTCAAATACAACAACCCGGCCGACTATCATTGGTTTCGCTTCACCGGGATCACGCCCGAGGCGCTCAAGGCCGAGCTCGCGACCGGAAAAAGCGACGGCGAGATCCTGAAATGGATCGAAGAAAATGCGCCTAACAAACGAGCGCCCTGGGAGATCCAGCAGTGGAGCGCTTTCTTCAACGAGCGCGGCCCGGAGAGCGATGTCGAGACGATGGAATTCTTCGCCAAGCGACTCGGCGAATTTAACAAGGATCGCGAAGACGTGAAAACCTGGTTCGACCTGCTCGATCTCGACGACTACGTCACCTTTGGCGGCAAGGCCTAGGCCTCGTTAGTCTTTGGTCGCGACGTAAACGGTGCTCTCGGATGTGCCGTCGAGGAGCGGATTCGGGAAACTGACGATATGCGCCCGAGTAGTGGCGAATACCGTGCCGAGTGCGTCAAGGAATTCATCCTCCGGCGCGGCATCGGACCAAAGCGCGAAGATTCCGCCGGGATGCAAATGCGCTGCCAGCGCGCGCAGTCCTGCCGGTTCATAAAACGAAGCGTTGCTTGGATGCAACAGGTCACGCGGCGAATGATCGATATCGAGCAACACGGCATCAAACTTCCGCCCAGGTTGCGCGGGATCGAAGCCATCCGCCGAGCGCGCGCAGGCGAAAAAATCGGCCAGCAGCAGGCGGCAACGGGGATCACAGGTCAGCGTCGGACCGAGGGGCGCGAGACCTTTTTCATGCCACTCGATAACGGGCGCGAGCGCGTCCACCACCACGAGTGACGACACTTCGCGATGTTCGAGCGCGGCGACCGCCGTGTAACCGAGTCCGAGCCCACCGACCACGACATCCCACGAGTCACCGCTCAGTTCCGAAAGACCGAGATGGGCGAGTGCCACTTCCACTTCGTGGAACATGCTCGACATGAGAAAGGCGTCGCCCAGTTGGACCTCGAAGACTTCCATTCCGCCTAACGAAAGAACGCGCCGCCGACGCAAGCTCAGCTCGCCGAGCGGCGTCTGACGGAAATCCAGTTCTTCAAAATCCCGGCTCATTTTCGGTCGGAGGAAAAATACTGCCGCGTAATCGAGCAAGCTCCGGCGTTTAAGCCGGCTTCGTGCTCTCGACGAAGGCCTCGTAGTCATGAATCGTGGCCGTGATCTTCGTCTGGAATTGGTCCTGCGCCGAATAGAGAGCGCCGACAGGATCGGCGAACTCCTTCTGCTTCAGTTCGTCTTCGATGGTGAGAATCAGTTCGGCCAGGGTCTCGATATTCGCCCGGGAGTGAAACTCCATTTCCTTTAGTTTTGAAAGCACGGCGACGGATTTGTCGTGGTCCGCCAAGGCGGCGTCGGCCGGCCCGGATGGCACAGTAGTTTCCTTTTCGTTAGGCTCAGTCTCCTTCGCGGAGATCGGCGGCTCGTGCTCCTTTTCCTGCTTAACCTTTTTGTCGTGCGCA
>JBBPZW010000105.1:0-28029 GCA_038198475.1 Chthoniobacterales bacterium
AGCGCACGGAATTTTCCGCGAGAAACTCTGGCCGAAAGGCACTGGTCAAGACCGTGCCATCCATGTCTTCGGGGACCGAAACTCCCAATAAATGAAGAATGGTGGGAGCGATATCGATCAGGTGAGAGTCTTGAATTTCTACGCCTGTCTTAAAGGCGGGGGCGCGACCGACGACGACTCCAATTAATCGGTGGGTTCCGCCCCATTCGGAGTTTTCCGATGGCTTATGTTCCCGTATGACCAAGGCTGGCATGTCGGTATCTTCGGGAAAACTCGGCTGGGTTGAGAAAAGGCTGTTCTCGCTCCACCAATCGAGTACCAGGTCGGCACCTTCCTTGGCAAAGGGGCCGTGGAAAACCTCGTCGCGCCGATAGACTCGCTTGATCACTGGCTGGCCGTCGCGCGGATCCTTTAACTCAGCGAGCTTGCCGATGATGAGGTTAATCAAATCGTCGTAATCCGCGGCCTCGACGATCCCTTGTGGTTTGACGCCTTTCAAGTTGATCCAAATACTCGGGGGCGAAGCGAGGACCTCGCTGCAATAGGCTTTGGTCCGGCTCCAATCGATGCTCGTGAAAGACGAGTAAGCCTCCTCGGTCTTCTTTAGCATTTTGGGAAAAAGGAGGGCAAGCCGGCTTTTCTGTCGCGAAGTGAGGGTGCCGCGGAGGAGTGAAAACCCGAAACGCATGACCTTGTTGAGCAGGGTGCGGATACCTGAGGTCGCCTTTTTGTGGTAATGCAAGAGACCGATCTGAGCCAGGTAACGGTTTAGGAAAATCGTGCGATCGACCACCGGCCCGCCGCCGTGGTCGGAAACAACAAAAACCGCAGTCTCGGGCGGAAGCCGGTCGATGATCTGGCCGGCGGCCGCATCGAGCCGCTCGTAGACTTTGCGAATCGCGTTGCCAAACTTTGGCGCCAGCCTTGGATCATGGATAAAGTGATCCTTATCCATGTGCTGCCAGAAGTAGTGCTGGACGGTATCGATCGACATGAAGACGAACATCATCACGTCCTGCGGATGGTTCTCGAGCAGGTAGAGCGCTGCTTTCGTCCACTGCTTATCCATCTGCTCCATTTCAACGAGCACCTGTTCGCGCCGTTCGTCGGTCGACATGGCGCCGAGGAAACGGAGATCGAGCTGAATTTCGCCGAGGTGCTTGAGCAATTCGTCCCGCAATTCTGGCGGATGAATGAATGGGCTCGATTCCGAAGGCGTATCCATCCCGGAAATTTGGAAGCCGTCGAGCGGCTCGGGCGGATAGGTGAACGGGATGTTCATTGTGCCGACCGAATAGCCGGCATCATTCAGGAGTTTCCAGACGGTGGGGGAGCGACGGGAGGTGGCGTTCGCGTAATTCATCGCGTAGCCGCCATGTTCGGTTTCGACGAAATGGAAAATGCCGTGTTTTCCAGGATTCTTGCCGGTCATGAAGGATGTCCAAGCCGGCGGCGTGATCGGCGGCATGACCGACTCGAGCGGTCCCGATACGCCGACCTTCATCAGCTTTGCCAGGTTCGGCAGGCTGCCCTCCGCCATCCAAGGCCGGATGACGGTCCACGTAGCGGAGTCCAAGCCGATTACTACAACCTTCGGAACCTTCTTCACGTGGCGACGAGGTTAACCGCCCAGTGGCCGGGCGTAAAGTTTTGACCGGAAAACGTAATCATTTATAAACGCGCCACGTCTGCATGCCGACGGGATCGAATCGGAAGTCAGTCACCGACGTGCCGAGAGCAGCGAGACGTTCCCGGACGATGTGCCGCTTGTTAAACGGGCAGTAAAGCAGGAGGTGGCCGCCGCCGCCCGCGCCGGTGATCTTCCCGCCGATGGCGCCGGCCTTGCGCGCTTCTTCGTAGAGCTCATCGATGCGCGGGGTGGTGATGCCCTTGGCCATCTGCTTCTTTTGCAGCCATCCCTCGTGCAACATCTCGCCGAAGCGGTCGAGGTCGCTCGCGAGGAGCGCCTTTTTCATGTCGTAGGCGATCGCTTTCACCTGGTCCATGGCTGCGAGCGGCGCGGCTTCCTTGTTTTTCGCGCTTTCCATCTGGCTGTCGATGATCGGCTGCGATTCCCGGCTGCCCGTGAAACAAAGAATGAGGTTGTACTCGAGCTCGTTGATCAGATATTCGCTCAAGCGCAGCGGGGTGACGACGACTTCTTCGCCGTTGAATTCCATGAAATTGAAGCCGCCAAACGCCGCCGCCCATTGATCCTGACGTCCGCCCTTGATGCCGACGTCGTTGCGCTCGATGTCGTAGGCCAGCTTGGCCATTCCGTCGGAAGTAATTGGCAGCCCGAGCAATTCCCGGAAGAGACCGATCAAGGCGACGGTAAAAGTGGACGAGCTGCCGAGACCGGAACCGGGAGGCGCATCAGCGTGGACGAAAAGATCGAACCCGTCGGTGCGGAATTTATCGAGCTCGAACCGCTTGAGCACGCCTTTCACCAGATCCATCTGGCCGTCGAACTGGAAATGCTCTTCCTGTGTCCAGTAAACGACCGTGCCGTAATCGAAGGAGCGAAATCCGATCGAACGCTCCGACTTCGGCACCAGGGTCCCATAGACGTAGCGCGAAATGGTGGCGTTGAGCACGCAGCCGCCGTGCGTATCCGCATAGGGCGAGACGTCGGTGCCGCCACCGCCAAAACTCAAGCGGAGCGGCGTGCGCGCGCGCACCATCTTGATCTGGCTGAGAAAGTTTTTTGGCTGCGGCGTCATTTTTGGAGACTGACTTTCTCTCCGCTAACGAGCGGCTTTCCCTCCATGTCCTGGGGAATGGCCAGGCCGAGGATTTCCAGAATCGTCGGCGCGACATCGGTGATTTGAGCGCCGTCGATTTGGCGCGGCCCGGAGGTGCCACCAGCCGGTCGCCAGAGGATCATGCCGTTCTGCGCGTGGTTCGCGCCGTCGGGACCGGTGTCGTTTTCAAAGGTGTGAATTTTCCCGCCGCCAATCGTGCCGACCGATCTCCAGTAGAGATCGCCGAAATAGACGATCAAATCCGGGGCCACGCCGCGCACTTCCTTGTAAAGCTCTTCCGGACGGAACACTTGCGTGCCGATGTCGCGACCGTTTTCGTCCGGAATGGATTTCAGGCCGGCGATTAATTCGTCGCGCACCTTTTCGTAATCTTCCGGCGCGATCGTTCCTTCTGGTTCGCGGCCGGCCACATTCAGAAACACCCGGGCATAGTAGCCGCCGTCGCCCCACGCTTTCGTCCGGGGCCAATCAATTTTCACCTTCGAAAGCGGCACTGCGCTGGCCGGCTGTTCCTTCAAGGCGAGATAGCCATTGGCCATCAGCCATTCGTTGACGCAGATGCCGCCATCCATTCGCTTTGCGCCGTGATCGGAGACGACGAGCACGTCGGTGTGTTCATCGGCAAACTTCAGGAGTTCGCCAATCTCGCGGTCGACTTCTTTGTAGTAGTCGTGGATCGCGGTCTCCAGCTTGTTCCCCTTTTCGTAAAAGCGATGCGCGGGGTCCATGTTGTCCCAGAGTGCGTGATGGATCCGATCGGTCCCCATTTCCACCATGATGAAATAATCCCAGTCGTCCTTGGCCAGCAGGTGCCGCGCAAGCTGGAACCGCTTCTTCGTCATCTCATAGATGTCGGCCAGGATCTTCTCCTTGTCGCCAGAGCGGAAGTCGCGCACGTCGAGAATGTATTCACCAACGACCTGCTCGATCTCTTGTTTGAAAGCCGGCGGATGCGTGTATTCGCAGGAGGTGTCGGGCGTGAGGAAGTCGGTCACCATGGTGCCGTTGAGCGGCTTGGGCGGGTAGGTGCCGGGTACACCGATGACAATCGAACGTTTGCCCCGTTGCGTGAGAATTTCCCAGAGCCGGTCTTCCTTGATCGCGAGCGAGTTGGCGATCGAGTAGCGGTCGTAGGAATGGTCCGCGCGATTGCGAAATCCATAAACCCCGAGTCGTCCCGGACTCTTCGATGACATCATGACGGACCACGCCGGGACCGTGATCGGCGGATCGCAGGATCGAAGTTCTCCATGGACGCCCTGTTGGTAGAGGCACTTCAAGTTTGGCAGATCGTCCAGCCAGCGATCGAAGATCAACTCCGGCGCGGCGCAGTCGAGGCCGATGACCATGACGCGCCGTCGCACGCCATTGGCTGACGCCGCCGGCGTTTCGCCAGATTTTTCAGCGGTGGATTGGCGGGAGAATAGTCCTTTTAGCATGATGGCGTGCGCAGGCTGAGATTAGCAGATGGCGCGCCAGCGGCACGGCGAAAATTGGTTGAAACAGTCAGGATGCCGGGACCGAGCCGAACAGGTTGGCTGCTTGAGAATATCCATGGAAAAAATGAAAGATCGAGTCCCCGGAAAACCAGTCTCAGACGAGTGCCTGCTCAGACCGAAAACCTGAGGCCTTGCGAAAACAACTTCGCCCCACCCGATTCGGCTGAGATGGCCTCCAACCCGTCTCTCCCGCCTAACGAAAGGCGGAAAAGCAGGCGAGACCGGCGGTTTTAATCGGCAAAGCAACGGTTGCGCGGAGGCGTCTGCCCGGCGGGCTCCACACTTAACTGGCCGGCCAGCACGGTCGCTCCTCCCCGGCCCGTATCGTATCCGTTCTCCTGCTGACAGGAATCGGCTTCGACCACAGCCTCCGTCCGGAAAAGTCCCGGCTGTTCATGTGTCACGTTACGGAGTTGCCCCCAAAGCCGGAACAGTTCCTTGAAAGCTTTCGCGATGACCCGCAAATTCGCGCCCGACGACTTCCCGGCCCGCCGCGGATAATGGCTCACCTTTACTTCGTGGATCCGCATTCCGAAACTGTTGGCCTGCGCGAGGATTTCGGTGTTGACCATCGCGCCAACCGAACGGATCTGGACGCGGTCAAACACGGAGCGTTGAAAGATCTTAAAGGCGCAATCAATGTCGCGCACCCTGACTCCGAGGACCATTCGAACCAAGATTCGCCAACCCCAGGCGTTGATCAGGCGATGCGGCGGGTCTTGCCGTTTCGCGCGGTAACCGGTCACGATCTCGTAATGGCTCGCCCACTCAATGAGATTTTCCAGTTCCTGGAGATCGAATTGGCCATCCGAGTCGGTGAAGAAAATGTAGTCGTGCCGGGCGGCGAGAATGCCGCTCTTGAGAGCCGCGCCGTAACCGCGGTTCTCAACGTGGTGAATGGCCCGCACCTCCGGGTATTGCTCTGCTAGTTCATCGCAGATCGGGGTCGTCGCGTCCCGGCTCCCGTCGTTAACCAGGATGATTTCCCAGGTTTGGGCGAGCTTCGGAAGCACCATCCGGGCGGCCTCCACAGTGTTTCGGACATTGGCTTCTTCGTTGAAGGCGGGAAAGATAACCGAGAGGGTAACGGGAACCGTCGATCGCGGTTCGTCGCACTGGTGCTCCTTCTCTGTGCTGGATAGTTCTTTCATGAGCTTGATAGTAGATGCTAAATCCTTCTAGAGTTTATGAAGTTTCAAGATTCTGTAAATTGAAAATTCTGGTCTCTACCACTCTTTCAGGGGCGTTGTTCGTGCTTTGAGAGCACAAACCGCACCCGCGCTATCGCGGGCAATCTGGAGAGCTGGCTGTCCTTCGCTCAAATTGAAGGGAGCCACGCTCGCCCAAGGGTGGCGGCTCGGCCACCTTTATGTTTTTGCCCGGAAACAAGTTGTACAACAGATGCAGTCGTGAGATCAAGCAAAATGAATCCTGTGGTGTTGCATTCAAAGCAGGACAAAAGCGTGCGGTCAAAGCAGGACAGAGGGTTTAGAGGTTTAGGAGGGAGCGTCGCAGCGCAAAAGGAGAATGGGTTTGGTGAGTTTGTTTGGAGGGCGCAGGAGGACCGAGAGATCGCCGTTGGGATGCAGACAGCGAGTGACCAGAGAACCTGGGTGCTCGAGCGGAGGCGTTGGGAGCCGACGGCGATGCGGCCATCGGGAGCCACACGGGTTTGAGAGCGTTGGCTAAAAACGTAGGGCCACCAGGGGCACTTGGGGAGTGGGTCGTAAAGCGGAGCGTTTTTCCCGGCGCGCCCGTTCCCAGGCCGCGTGAGGAGTGGAACGCAACTCGCGAGGTTTTTCGTGTGCCGATCGCGGCGGAGTAAAAGCTTATCGAGTCAACGACACGCCCACCCGCGGCGAGAGTCTGCATCTCGTGCAGGCGTTTGATATCACGGACGCGCACGGCCGTTACAACACCAAACTGACGGATCAGGCGGGGCGTTTTCCCGTGAGCGATGGCAACGGCCGCCACGCCAACTCGGTCGCGGAAGGACCGCGCTCGAAACGGAAAACGACCGGCGTATCTGCAAGCAGCTGGCGGATCACATCGCGGAAGTGGTGAAACGCGAAGCGGCCGATGGCTGGTCGTTCGCCGCGCCGGCCTCGATCCACGCGAGTGTGACGGAATTACTGCCGGTCGCGCTTCAGAATCGTGTCGTCGAGCACGTAAAGTCCGACTTGGTGAAGGTCGAGTCGGCGAAATTGGCCTCTCATTTCCGATCCCTTCAACCGCTCTGATTTTGCGGTATAGTCCGGGATGCAATTACCGGTGGAAATTTCATATCGGGGCGTCGATAAATCCGACCAGCTCGAGCAACTCATTCGCGATAAGGCCGCGCGCCTGGATCGGTTCTGCGATCACATCAGCCGCTGCGACATCGTGGTCGAACACCCGAACCACTCCCAGCATTCCGGGAACCCCTTCCGGGTGCGAATCGATGTCACCGTCCCGCCCGGGCATGAATTGGTCGCGGAGGAAAAGCAGGGCGCGCATGAAATGCACGAGCCGTTGAGCAAAGTGATCAACCACGCGTTCAAAACGATGGAGCGCCAGCTCACGACGCTGGTCGATCGACAGCGGGGCAAATAGCGGCGGGAGACGTTCGCGCCGCCTAGGCGCCGTACGACTTGGTGAACTTCTTCTTCGATTCCGATTCAGTGGCGGGAGCTATTGGCTCGCTCGAGGCAGCGGGCTGATCCTCTGGCGCTCCCGTGGCCGGCTCCGGGGCGACTTCGGGAGATGGCCCGGTCGGCCCGGAGGAACGACCGCCTTGCGAGGCCTCGACAAAAGCCATCTGCAGACTGGAAAGCGCGTTCCGCAGGACAGTTGTTTCTTCGCTCGTCAGGTTGCCGCGGGTCTTTTCCTGGATCATGACCAGTTGATCGATAAACATCCGCGCCACCTCCAGGTTCACCTCCGCCTGCCCGGTCTGCGGGTTGGGGATTTGCCCGAGAAAAAGCGCGGCGTTCTGCGCCTGCATCATGACGAATTCGATGAAACGCTGGGTCATTTCTCCCGATTGAGTGGTGGTTTGAACTTCGGCCATAGAATGTGAGCTGGTTGGTTGTTTGCGAGTGAACGATGACTAAACCTTGGAAGCAGGGCGCACGGTCGCGAGGACATACGGTTGCTGGAAATATTTCGCCGCCACTCGCCGGATGTCTTCCGGCGTGATCATTTCGATCTCGGCTTCGAGCTTTTTGTAGTGATCGAATCCGAGACCGTAAAGTTCGTCGAGCGCGGTCATGTAGCCAAAGGAATCGTTGCTTTGATTGGCGATCCGTTGCTGGCCGATCAGTTTTTTCTTGGCCCGGGCCAGTTCGTCATTCGTTAGGCCAGTGGCGGCGAGTTTGGAAATTTCATCGAGGAGCGCGGCTTTGACTGGCTCCAGTTTGCCCGGATCAGTCCCGAGATAAAAAGCGAACAGCCCGGAAACCAAGCCCTGCATCTGGCTGGCGCCGACGTAATAGGCGAGCCCCATCTCTTCCCGGATACGAACGAAAAAGCGTGAACCCAGGTCGCTGCTCGCCTCGTCGATCAATTCCAGCGCGTAACGATCAGGGCTGAACATGTCGGCGCCGCGATAGCCGACCATCAGGACGGCTTGCGCTTTTTCCTTCAGTTCTTCGACCGCTACGATCTCCGAGAGCACAGGTGCGGGCGCGGTTTGGTGGAGGGCAAGTTCACCCTGTTTCATTCCGGCGAGCAATTGCTCGAACATCTCACGCACCTCGGCAGCTTTGACGTTCCCGAAAACGGAGACAACGCCGTTCTTCGCCACCACATGGCGATCGCGAAACGCGAGCAGATCCTTCTGCGTGAGCCGGCCGACCGATTCGGCCGATCCCTTCCCGCGGAGCGCGTAGGGGTGCTCGCCGAAAAGCGCACTTCGCAAAATATTGCGGGCCACGGTCGTCAGCTGTTCCTCATCGTCCCGGATACGGGCCAACTGCACTCCCTTTTCTCGCGCGACGGCTTTCTCCGGCATCGTCGCATGCAGCAGGATGTCGCTCAGCAATTCCGCGCCGAGCTGCAGGTCGGGCCTGGTCACGTCGAGTGCAATACTGAAGCTGTTATTGCCTGCGTCGCTTCCCAGATTGCCGCCGACCGCTTCGATCGTATCGGCGATTTGCTCAGCCGTCCGCGTCGCCGTGCCCTTTACGATTACCTTAGCCATCAAACGCGTCACGCCATTCGTCGCGCGCGTCTCGGCGAGCAGGCCGCCGCGAAAAGTCGCCACCATCGAGACGAGCGGCAGGCGCGGATCTTCCCTAACGAGCAGCCGAAGCCCGTTGGAGAGCTCAAATTTTTCCACTTCACCGGCCGAAACGGCGACTGCTTCGACCGCCTTCGGGGCCAGGGTGCCGCGCGGGTTTAACGAGACAACGGTCAGGTTGTCCTCCACCAGGTAGCGGCGAGCAACGCGTTGAATGTCTTCGAGCGAGACCTTTTGCATCGCCTCCAGGTAGTCGCGGGTGAAATTGAGATTCCGGGTGACGAACCAGTTCGAGCCGAGGTCCGACGCCTGGCCACGCATCGTGGTCAGTGAGCCTAACGAATGGCCCAATGAGATCTTTTTCGCCTTAGCCAGCTCCGCGGCGGTCACGCCCGCGGTTTGCAGTTCCGCCACAATCTCGAGAATCATCCGCTCGGCTTCCGCGCGGTGCTCGGGCTCAAGCGCGGCATCAATCCCGAGCAGCCCCGGGTCGCCTGGGGTGTGGGAAAACGCCGAGATTCCAAAAACCAAACCCGCTTCCTCGCGCACTCGCCGATAAAGCCGCGAACTGCGCCCATCGCCAAGCATGGTCGAGAGAAGATCGAGCGCCGGGACGTCGGGATGCGTGATCTCCGGCACATGCCAGGCCAGGGCGAGTCGGGTCAGCTCGGTCGGGAACTCTTCATTGACCTCGCGTCGACCTTGTTGAATCGGCTCCTGCGCAATATACGGCGGGGGCAAGGAACGCGTCGGATAAGCAGCAAAATATTTTTCCAACTGCGCGTAAACTTCGCCCGCGTCGACGTCCCCCACCACGACGAAGGTGAGATTGTTAGGCATGTAACGCGTCTTATAATATTCCAACACGTCCTGTTGCGTGAGTTGATCGAAAATCTGGATCTCGCCGATGACCGGGAGTCGATACGGGTGGCGCTGGTAGACGGTCTTGAACATCAGCTGCCCCATCACCCGGTCGGGATCGTCCTGGCACATCGCAAATTCGCGCCGGATAACCTCCTGTTCCTTGCGGTACTCCTCCACCGGAAGAGTCGAGTTCATCGTCGCGTCGGCCAGAATGTCGAGCGCACTCGCGACGCCTTCACACGGGACATCGATCCAGTAAACGGTCCGGTCAAAGGAAGTGTAGGCGTTGATGTAGCCGCCCTCGTCCTGCACGCTTTGCGCGATCGCATTGGTCGAGCGCGTCGTGGTGCCCTTAAAAAGCATGTGCTCGAGAATGTGCGAGAGACCGGCGCCGAGATGGCGGCCCTCGTCGATACTCCCCGTCCCGCACCAGGCCTGCACGCTCGCGACCGGCGCGCTCCGGTCGGTCTGGACGATGATCGTTAGGCCGTTAGGCAAGGTCCACTTCTGCGCCGTCACCGGCGGAAAGGAAATGGCGGCCGAATTCGCCGGCGGGTTAGTCTGGAGTCGGGTGGTGGTCAACATGGCAACAAAGTCGAACCGGCGGCGCGCGCCAGATCGTTCATGAAACTTTCGGCGCAGGGAGGGCCGGCGGCAACTTCGCCGGCGGGCGGCTGGTCTCAGGCAGGAAGGGTTTCACGAAGGCGTCCTCGAAGGTGTAGACCGACTTGAAGTCCTCCAGCGAATCCTGCTCCGTCTTCCCGAAAATTCCGGCTCCGATCAGGTTAAAAACCATCTGCCCGATATCTTCGCAGCGCTCGACGCCCCAATACGAAAAAACGGTCAGCGCCATTGGGCCAAATTCCTTCAAGGCGTAAAGGCGCACGCCTTCCAGCAACTCCGGCCCCGCAACATGGCGGACCGCGGCGCCTTTGGATTTCTTCTGCTGCTTGGTCGTGTAATCGAGCGCGTCACGCAAAAAGACATAAGCGTCACGATGATAACGCTGGTCAGTCGCGACGATGGAATCGAGCGCTTCGGCAAATCCAATTTTCTGCATGGCAAGGGAGCTGCTCCGGAAGAGCGAGCGCTATGATAATCAGCAACCTCGAAGTGAGCAAATGGTGTAAGCTCTAATATGCGCTGGTTTCTCCTCTGCGTATTTTGCGCCTTGCTGACCACGGCGGCACCCGCCATCGACCGCGCCCTCGGGGAAAGCGATCAGCGCAAGCAGCTGCGCCATGAAAAATTTCTCCAGGAGCATCCGGGCTCAGCCGAGGCGCACGCCAGCTACGCGGACTTTTTGTCCGAGCATAACAATCTCCGGGCCGCGATCGTCCACTGGCGCACCGCGCAACAGCTCGCGCCGGGCAACGCCGCGATCGCAAATGCACTCGGCGGGGCCTATCTCCGAATGGGGAAAGCCGCGGCTTCGGCCGCCGAATTCGCCCGCGCCATCGGGCTCGAGAGCAACAACGCTGCTTATCATTTCAATCTCGCCAACGTCGAATTCATGCTCCGGCATGACCTGACCGCCGCCTGGAAAATGGATGCGCCCGAAGTGCTTCGCCTCGCCCTGGCGGAGTTTCGCGAGGCAAGCCGGCTCTCGCCTAACGACGTCGAATATGCCCGGGCCTATGCCGAGACCTTTTACGGAATGCCCGACGCGGATTGGTCGGAAGCCGAGACCGCGTGGAAACACGTCCTTACCCTCTCTCCACAAAGTGATTTCATCTATCTCCAGCTCGCCCGCGTCAGTCTGAAACGTGGCGACGCCGAGGGTGCGAGGCAATTTCTGGACAAGATCGTCGACGTCCGACACGACGGCTTGAAGCGAAAACTTCGGGCCCGGGCCGATCAGCTGTAGCGAGACGCTTAATTCGTCTCTATCTCGATCGAGTCGAGATAAACCGAAATCGGATCGCGCCGGCGCGAGAGCGATTCGTCGGCCTTTGCGCTGGTTTCGAGCAACTGCGAGAAGCTCCGCTGCTCGTGGTGCTCTGGGTGGCCTCGTACCAATTCAGGTAATCGTCGATTTCGGTCCCCTGGTGTTCGATGAGCGCCCGGTTGCTCGCGATGCGCTCGAGCCGCGTCGCAACGCCGCGCGCCTTGCCGCGCGCGAGCAACTCCGTCAGCTCGTAAGTTTCCTGCACGATCGCGCGGTAAGAAGGATGCGCCTGCGCACCGAGGAGCAGCAATTGCTGCCCGACCCGACGAAGTGCATCGCGGTGGGCCGGCAGCTTGCGGTAAGTTTCATATTCGCCTAACGAATACTCGTGCGTCGTCCCGTCCTTGGCGGGAATGGAAAGACGCAATGCCTGGTCGAGTCGGCGCCCGGTCTCGGCCGCGCTCAGCATCTTGTAACGGTCGATCGCGGAAAGCTGGGCCACGCTCAAGGCCCACCATCTACCGGGAGCGCGCCCCAGCGTTTCCGGGAAATGCGCGCGCAAGTCCGCCATGGCGTCGTTAGGCGCGTCCGGCAGGTCGGCGATGAACCGGGCGAACTTCGTGCGACCATCCGGCGCGTCGAGTAAGAGTTGGACGAGGGCCCGGGCATAGGCCGAGTGCAACTCGCGCGAAGGCGCGTCGAGCTGGGAACGCTTTTGCCGGACGATGTCTTCGAGTGGCGCGATCGTTTTCGAGGCGACGATCGTGCGCAGCAGTTCGGCGTCGCTCTCTGAATCGCGCCCCGGTGCCAGAGCGAGCACACCCTCAACGAGCCAATCCGGCGGAGTCACGTAGGGCGTGCCAGCCGCGATATTGCCCCGGCTGCGATACATCAGCTCGACGAGGATGGCGCGGAGCAGTTCGCGTTGCACCGAGCGACCTTGCATTTCCCGGGTCAGAAGCAGATTCAACTGCAACTTCAAACCGTAGCCGAGCTGGCTGACGTCGAGCTGTGCGATCCGGGCGTCGGGAAAATTCGCCCGCGGATAATCGAGATTGATGACGAGAGTCGTCTTCCAGTTGTCCCGCTGGCCGAGGAGCCGCACCAGATCGGACTTGGTCCGCTCCGCCAGGTCGCACATTGCGCCACGCACCCTGACATCGGCTCCGTATACGACAAACTGGCGCGAGGTGCTCGTGCTCTGCGGCTTACCAGCTGCAAAACCGATCCCGTTCGTTAGGCAAAGAGCGGCTCCGAGAGCGATGAAGATTTTTGGCGCGGCTGACATGAGCGAACGGATGCGGAAGAATACGCGGTCTTCTTATGAAAAAGGTGCGGCAAATTGCGGCCGAGTGTGCTACGTTTGTTTCCGAAAAACAAAGGAAATTACGATGAAAATAACCAAGAGTTTGACGATGATTGCAGTGCTCGGCGGCTTGCTCGCGCTGGCCGCGCCGGCCGAAGCACAAAACCGTGGCAACCGACACGGTGGCGGCGGCGATGGGAATCGTGGAGGCTTCAACCACGGTCGCTCAGGTTTTCACAACGGCGGCCGGGTAAATTTCTTCTTCGGTGGATTCGGTTACCCGGGTTTTTATGGCTACCCCTATTACGGATATCCCTACTACTACGGCTACTATCCCTACGGGTACGGCTACGGGTACCCGGTCAACGCCTACTACTCGTATGATCCACGCGGAATCTATGAGGGACGCATCGCAAATCCGCCTCGCTCGACGAACGATGGCGGGGGCAAGGATTTATCCATGACCGCACGGGTGCAGCGGCGATTAGCGGCCGCGGGTTATTATCGGGGCACGATTGACGGCGTCATCGGCGATGGCACCCGGCGGGCGATTCGCAATTACGAGCGTGATAACGGATTACCGGTAGACGGACGGATCGACGATCAGTTGCTCTCTACCATGGGTCTCGGCTAGAGCGATTGCCAAAAGAAGCTTCCGGTTGGCGAAGTTGTAGCCGGGGTCGCTGACCCCGGCTGGTCCGGCGCGTGGTCACGGTTGCTCCAACCGGGGACAGCGTCCCCCGCTACAACCTGCTGGCACAGCCGGAAATGATTTTTGGCGGTTGCTCTAGCCGAGAGATCGCTCGTTAGGCGAGCGCGCTTAGCGCGATACGATCAGGGTCACAGACTGGGGATGAAATTCGATCCCGGCGAGGCGGGCGACGGAGTTGCGTTCCTGCGCGAGGCAGTCCCAGGCTTTGCCGAAAAGAAAGTTGCCGTACTTCATCAGAGAAGGATGAATCGGCATCCGGCCAATGTATCCACCTGTGCTCGTGGCAACGATTTTGTTGTTCACGATTGCCACTTGATAGGTGCTCCCGGCGAAAATCGAAAGCACCATCAACTTGTGCTCGATGTGGATCGCGCATTGCCCTTCCTGAAACTGGACGAAAACGCGTTTCAAGGGAGCGAAACCCTGTTGCGACGGGTTGTCCTTGCGCCGGAGCGTGGCGGCCAGGTAACTGTTTACCTGTCCTTCGTTGTAAACCAGCGTCGGCGGTTGGTGACTTGAGAGCGCGGAAACCATGTCCCTGTTGATTAAAGGCGCGAAATCGTAGTTCTTCGGTGCCGGCGCAAGATCGGGCGGGAGCAGCATCACGATCACTACCGCGAGGCAGAGCGCGCCGAGAATTATGTTGGCCACCTTAATCGCGATCGCCTTCCCCTTTCCGCGATTGGGCGAAAACATCTTCGGCGGATGTTGACGGGTCCGTTCTTCAGTCGGGCCTTCCTCGATCTTTTCCTTTGCCGGGCCGGTCCGGTCGAGACGCGCGCCGCAGTTGTGACAATAAATTCTTTCCGGCTCGTTTTCGTGCTGGCAATCCGGGCACTTCAGCCTGGTCATGACTCGGAACTTTTCTTCGGCTTCGACTCCGTCTTTGTCGCCGGAGCCGCTGCTGGCGCGGGCTTGGCGTCCGTCTTGCCACCCGCACTGTCCCCTCCGCTCTTCTCACCTCCGCCGGATGATTCTTTCTTCGCGCCTTCCTTGTAGGAATTGCTCCGGTAATCGGTGATGTAAAAACCGGAGCCCTTAAAAATAAGTCCCGCTCCCGTCCCGAGCAGCCGTTTCACTTTGCCCTTGCCCCATTTCGCCTGCCGGCAGAGTTCCTTCGGGCAAACCTTGAAGGGCTCATCGCGCATCGATTGGAAGGCATCGAAATTCTGCCCGCATTTTTGACAGGAATATTCGTAGGTGGGCATGGATTGAGCTTGTTAGTGCGAGATGGTCGCCAGTTTCAGCAAATTTAAGCAGAATTCAAGCCGCACCATGAAGTGCGCGCTCCCCTCGGGTCGTCTTGACTTTCCAAAGCCGCCCGCGTTATTTGCGCTTCCCTTCCTCAAAATGCCTTCCTTTCTCTCTCGACTGAACCCTTGCTTAGCCGTCGCTCTCCTCGCTCTGGCGGGTCTGGCCGGTTGTGCGGAAGACGATCCGCGCCTCGTTTATGGCGAGACGCAGTATCTCGGCGGCGTCTACGGAAATGGGCCGATCGCCTCTACGGCGCCGACGGACAGTGTTTCTTATTGGGATGGCGATGGTGCGCCTGGAAAACCCTCGATCAAGATCCAGCTCAGCGAGCAGCGCGCCTATTTCTACAAGGGCGGACAACTGGTCGGCATCTCACAGCTCTCGACCGGTCGCGAAGGCAAGAACACGCCGATGGGCAATTACAAGATCCTCAGCAAAGACATCGATCACGCCTCGAGCATTTACGGCGACTACGTCGACGCGAATGACAACGTCGTCGTGCCGAATATCGACAACCAGGTCGATCCGAAACCGCCCGGCACCCATTACAAAGGCGCACCGATGCCCTACTACATGCAAATCGCGCCCGGCTTTGGCCTGCATGCCGGCTACCTCCCCGGTTATGCAGCTTCGCACGGCTGCATTCGGATGCCGGAATTCATGGCGGAAGATTTTTTCAAGAATGTCGATAAGGGCACCCCAGTAACGATCGAGCCATAACCTCCCCCTTCGCATTATCAGCAAGGGTTGCCCGTCGTCGTGCAGAGGTTAAACTTCTGCTCTTCGCGACATGATCATCATTACTCAACCCACCGTGACCGATGCGCAGATCGACCACATCGTGGCGCGAATCGAGGAATTCGGCCTGCGCTCCCAGGTGATGCGGGGCGAATCGCGCGTCGTGATCGGCGTGCTCGGACCTGACGAGCTCATTCGCGAAAAACCGATCGGTGCCATTCCCGGGGTAGAGTCGGTCGTACCGGTAATGAAACCGTACAAGCTGGTCGCCTCAAACGGCGACCTGCCTCGCCCGGTGTCGATCGGCGGCGTTCCATTTGGCAGCGGCCAGCGGGTTGTGCTGATCTCGGGTCCCTGCTCGGTCGAGAGCAAAGAACAACTTCTCTCGGTTGCGACCTCGGTGAAAAAAGCCGGCGCGCGGGTCTTGCGCGGCGGGGCCTTCAAACCGCGGACATCGCCTTACAGCTTCCAGGGTCTGGGGGAAGACGGCCTTCGTATTCTCGCCGACGTGCGAGCCGAAACCGGCCTGCCGATTACGACCGAGATCATGGACACGCGCGACCTCGCGATGATCGAGAAATACACCGACTGCCTCCAGATCGGGTCGAGAAACATGCAGAATTTTGCCCTCCTCAAGGAAGTCGGCCGGAGCAAATTGCCGGTGCTGCTCAAGCGTGGATTCAGCGCCACGATTAACGACCTGATCATGAGCGCGGAATACATCCTGAGCGAAGGAAACCCGAACGTCATCCTCTGCGAGCGGGGAATCCGCACCTTCGAGACGATGACCCGCAACACGCTCGATCTAAACGCCGTCCCGATCTTGAAAGCGAAAACGCGTTTGCCGGTCGTGGTCGATCCAACGCACGGCATCGGCCTGCGCGAATACATTCCGCAAATGGCCCTCGCGGCGGTTGCGGCCGGTGCCGACGCGGTCATGATCGAGGTTCACGACGAGCCGGAACGCGCCCGGAGCGATGGCGAACAGGCGCTCCGGCCGGAAGAGTTCGCCGATCTGGTTAGGCGAATCCAGGCGGTCGCAGAAGCGGTCGGGCGCGAACTATAGGCGCGCGACAAATTGAACTTCCCTCGCCTTTCGGCGAGAGCATGACGTGGAAAAATCGACCGGTGTCGAGCTGCTGAAAATCGCCGCCAAGGCAGAGCCGATCGCCGGCCAATTGCAGGCCTTGCGCGCCGGCCAAGGTCCGATTGTTTTCCCACACGTCATCGAATCGGCGCGCGCCTTTCTCGTCGCGATTCTGGCAGCGGAAATAAAGCAAACGCTTTGGATCGTCTGCCCGAGCGTGCGGACCCAGGAGTTGCTGCATGAAAGCCTCACGAACTGGCTGCCAAACGCGCTTTTTCTTCCGGAAGCGGAATTCCTCGCGGTCGAAAATATCCTGCCCGACCAGGAGATCGCCGCCGAGCGCCTCGCGCTCCTCAGCCAGGTCGAGCACACCCGGAATCGCCAGGTCATCGTCGCGACCCGGGCGAGCCTCGAGCAACCTGCCCCGAAACGCGGGGCGCTTCGCGCTGCCGCTCTCCGTCTCCGGCGGGGCGCGGGCGAGCCGCTCGAACGAATCACCGACTCGTTAGGCCAGGCCGGCTATGAACGAGTCGCCCAGGTCACGACGCGCGGCCAGTTTGCCGTCCGCGGCGGAATTCTCGACATCTATTCCTGGCAGGCAGCCGCCCCGATTCGCGCCGAGTTTTTCGGCGACGAAATCGAATCGCTGCGCGAGTTCGATCTCGATACCCAGACCTCGCGCCGCAACCTGAACGAAGCCGAGTTATTGTTAGGCGCAGCCGACGACCAGAGCGGAAAGGTTTCCGACTACATCGAACAAAATCATCTCCGAGTCGTGATCGAAGCGGAAGAGGATGAAGCGGCGGACGTCGTGATCAGCGTGGGGTCGCCCGGCGAGACGGTCGAGGATTTCAGCGGGGCGTTTGTCGATTGCGAAATCGGCGAGTTCGACACTGGCGAGTTCATCATCGCGGAGGCGAAACGGCAGCAGTTTTTCGCGCGCCTAACGAATTGGCGCGAAAGCGGATCGCGGATTGCAATCTACTTCCAGACCGAAGGCGAGATCGAACGTTTTCGCGAGATCATGGCCGAGGCCAAAGTCTCGTTAGGCGAAATCGAGTTGCTCGAAGGCACGCTCGGGCGCGGCTTCTGTTTCCCGGCGGCTCAGCTCGTCATCCTCGCCGCGGCGGAACTTTTCGGGCGCGCTCCGACCCACGGCCGGCGTCGCCTGCAGCGGACGGTAAAATTCGGCACCCACCGCGCGCAGATCGATTTCAGCGACCTCAATGAAGGCGACCTCGTCGTTCATCTCGAGCAGGGCATCGGGCGTTTTCTCGGTCTGCAGAAAATCGGCGACGCTGAAACCGGCGAAGTGCTGGTGCTGGAATTCGCGGAAGAAGCCAAGCTCTACGTTCCGCTCGAGCAGGCCTTCATGGTCTCGCGTTACGTCGGAGTCGGGAAAAAATCACCACCCCTCAGTTCGCTGGCCGACGCGAAATGGAGCCGCGCGAAAAAAAATGCCGCTGCTTCGATCTTCGATTACGCCGGCAAGATGCTCGCCCTCCAGGCGGAGCGTGAAACGCAGCGCGGCCACGCCTTCGGCTCCGACACGAAATGGCAACTCGAGTTTGAACATTCCTTCCCATTTCGCGAAACGCCCGACCAGCTGAAAGCAATCGCCGAGACGAAGCGCGACATGGAGGAGCCGCGCTCGATGGATCGCCTCATCTGCGGCGACGTTGGTTTCGGCAAGACCGAAGTGGCGATTCGCGCAGCGTTCAAAGCCGTGATGGAAGGCAAACAGGTCGCCGTCCTCACCCCGACGACCGTCCTCGCGCAACAGCACTTCGAGACCTTCCGACAGCGCATGCTCGACTACCCGGTGCGGATCGAAATGCTGAGCCGCTTCCGCTCGCACGCCGAGCAGCGCAAGGTGCTCGAACAACTACGCGAGGGCGGCGTCGATGTTGTCGTCGGAACCCATCGCCTCATTTCGGGCGATGTCATTTTCAAGGATCTCGGCCTTGTGGTGATCGACGAAGAGCAGCGTTTCGGCGTGCTGCACAAGGAGAAATTCAAGGAGCTTTTCAAGCTGGTCGACGTTCTCACCCTCTCGGCCACGCCGATTCCGCGCACGCTTTACTTATCGTTAGTCGGGGTCAAAGACATGTCGACGATCGAAACGCCGCCGCTCAATCGACTTCCGGTTGAGACCGTGATCTGCGGCTATGACGAGCGCATCATCCGCGACGCGATCAATCGCGAGCTCGAGCGCCAGGGGCAGATCTTCTTCCTGCACAATCGCGTCATGTCGATCCAGAAAACGCGCGACCGGATCGCGGAGCTTTGTCCCACCGCGCGGGTCGAGTTTGGCCATGGGCAGATGAATTCCGACGAACTCGAGGGCGTCATGCAGCGCTTCGTCGCCGGAAAAATCGACGTCCTGGTTTGCACCACGATCATCGAGAGCGGGCTCGATATTCCCAACGCCAACACCATCATCATAGATCGGGCCGATCGATTCGGCCTGGCCGATCTTTATCAGCTTCGCGGCCGCGTCGGGCGCGCGGAGCACAAGGCCTACGCCTACCTGCTTCTTCCGCGCGACATGATGACGGTCGGCGCCGCGCGCAAGCGGATCAACGCCATCCAGCAATACAGCTCGTTAGGCGCGGGTTTCCGGATCGCCATGCGCGACCTGGAAATTCGCGGAGCCGGCAGCATCCTCGGGACGGCGCAGAGCGGACACATCGTCGCGGTCGGGTTCGATCTTTACTGCCAGCTCCTGAAGCAGGCCGTGGCGCAGTTGAAGGGCGAGAAGATAAAACCGCGGCTCGAGGTGGACGTGCGGCTCGATTTCGTCGCGACGAACGAAGGCGAGTATCTCGCCGCCGGCCCGACCAAGCTTGTGCCAGCTTTCATTCCGACCGCCTACATCAGCGACGCCGCGCTTCGCATCCAGGCTTACCGCGCCCTGGCCGAAATCACGACCGCCGAGCAGCTGCAGCGGCTCCGTCGCGACTGGCGCGACCGTTTCGGAAAGTGGGCCACGGCGGTTGACAATTTGCTCCTGCTCAGCGAGATCAAGCTTTCCGCCGCCCGGGCTCGCGTCAGTCGGGTCGAGGTGCGCGAGAGCAAATTAATGCTCACTCGACGGGGCGACTTTATCCTTGTCGGTGGCAAATTTCCTCGTTTAACTTCCGATCGGATTGATCTCAACCTCCCAGAAGTGTGGCAATGGTTAAAACAACTTTGAATTTCATCTGGCGTTACCCGACGATGGCGCTGCTCGCCTTCTCCTGTTTCGGAGTGGCAGCGACCGCATCCCCGACCCACGGCGCGGAATCGATCAACGGCATCGCCGCCATCGTGAATGACAAGGTCATCACCTACTCGGAGGTCCGCGACGTCGTCGAACCGCGTGAACGCCTCCTGCGTTCGCAGTATTCCGGCCCGGAGCTAGCGAAAAAAATCACCGCGCTGCGCAAGGCCGCGCTCCAGGATTTGATCGACCGTCAGCTCATCATCCAGTCCTTTGAAAAGGACAAGCTCCAGATCCCGCCGCATTTCATCGACGAGCGCGTCGATCAGGTGATCAAGGAAAGTTTCGGCGGCGACCGCCGCGCTTTCCTCAAGACGATGGAGGCGCAGAAATACACGATGTCGAAGTTCCGCGATCTCGAGCGCGATAAAATCATCGTGCAGGCGATGCGGTCCAAGAACGTGAGCTCGAACCTCATCATCCCGCCGGGAAGGGTGGAGGAATATTACCGCCAGCATAAGGAGCTCTTCTCGAGCAAGGCGCAGGTCAAACTTCGGATGATCATGATCCCGGGGCACACCGAGTCGGGCGGCGGCGCGGCCCAGACTGCGATGGCCGACGAGATTCGGGCCAAGCTCATTACCGGTGCGGATTTCGACAAAATGGCGCAGATGTATTCCGAAGACAGCACGCGCGATTTGGGCGGCGACTGGGGCTGGGTCGATGACAAGACGCTCGCGCCGGAACTCTCGCGCGTCGCTTTCGGCCTCAAGCCGGGCGAGATCAGCAAAGTGGTCGATCTAGGCGGCAACCATTACATCCTGAAAGTGGAAGCGCGCCAGGGCGGCGAAGCGAAACCGCTCAAGGACGTGCGCGACGAGATCGAGGCGCGACTACGCCAGGAAAAGGCCCAGGAGCTCCAGGAGCATTGGCTGGCCAGTCTCCGCTCGAAGGCCTACATCAAGACCTTCTAGGCTGGTTGCAGTTGCCAGCGGCGGCGCGCTTGATCACTGTTGTGCCTTGCGCAAACGCATCGGCATCACGTTAGGCGATCCGGCTGGCATCGGACCGGAGATCGTTCGCGCGGCTTTGGCCTCGGGGAAATTGCCGGCGGCAGATTACCGCGTGCTCGGGGAATCGGAAGGCCACTCGTTAGGCCAGCCCACTCCGGAAACTGCGCGCGCCGCGAGGGAAGCGCTCGAGGAATCGGCCCGGCTGGCCCTCGCGGGAGAAATCGACGCGGTCGTCACCGGCCCGATTCACAAAGCGCGCATGTATGAAATTGGTTTCGAGTTTCCCGGCCAGACCGAATTCTTCGCCGCCCGCTGCGGAGTGGAAAATTTCGCCATGCTTCTGACCGGCGCCGGTCTCACCGTCGCGCTCGTCACCACGCACATTCCCCTTCGAGAGGTCACCCACCAACTCCGCGGCGATGAGATCGTTCGCGTCGGGCTGCTCCTGGCCAATTTTCTTGCGCACAAGAAATCGCCACGAATCGCGGTCGCCGGATTAAACCCCCACGCCGGGGAAGACGGCGCACTCGGCCGGGAAGAAATCGAGCTCATCGCGCCTGCCGTCGCCGAACTCCAAAAGCGAAACCCCGCCGCGAAAATCGCCGGTCCATTTTCGCCCGACACCATTTTTCACCGCGCGGTCGAGGGCGAATTCGACGCGGTCCTTTGCCTGTATCACGATCAGGGATTGATCCCGCTGAAACTGCACGCGTTTCATGAAGGCGTGAATGTCACGCTCGGCCTCCCGTTTCCCCGCACCAGCCCCGATCACGGTACAGCCTTCGCGATCGCCGGAAAAGAAATCGCCCGGGCTGACAGCATGATCGCCGCCGTCCGGCTGGCGGTGGAACTCGCGGAGCGCACTTCCAAGAGATGAGTAACCGCATTTCTCCGCTTCATCTCCTTTTGCTGTTGTTGCTGGCGCTGGTCTTCGCCTGGTCGGCCTGGCAGCCCTCCGACCGCATCACTTGGTGGCTCGAGGTTGCGCCCGGCATCATCGGCGTCGCGCTCCTCATCGTCACCTATTCCGGTTTTCGCTTTACGACGCTGGTTTACACGCTGATCACCCTCCACATCATGCTCCTCTGCGTGGGCGGGCATTACACTTACGCCCGCGTGCCGCTGTTTACGTGGATCGAGCCCTACTTCGGCTGGCATCGGAATCACTTCGATCGCCTGGGCCATTTCATGCAGGGCTTCGTCCCGGCATTGATCGCGCGTGAGCTTTTCATTCGGTTGCGTGTCGTCACCGCTGGCGGCTGGCGTTTTGCGATCGTGCTACTCATCTGCATGGGAATCAGCGCGCTTTACGAGCTCTTCGAATGGGCCACCGCGCTGATTTCCGGCCAAGCCGCGACCGCTTTCCTCGGCACCCAGGGCGACATCTGGGACACGCAGGAAGACATGTTCATGGCCCTAATCGGAGCGATCTGCGCCTTGATCCTCGTGAGCCGCTGGCAAAATCGCCAGATGCGACAACTACCGAGCCGCTGGTGATGCAGCCGCAAAAATACCTCACCGTCTTCAATCTCGGGATCCAGAACACGTTTGTGTATCGCTGGAATTACCTGCTGCGCGCGATCTTCGGCATCATACCGCTGGTCGGCACGGTGTTTCTGTGGCGCGCGATCTTTCGCGAAAGCGGGGGCGGCATGCGGGGCTACGACTATGGGTCGATGATCTATTACTACCTGCTCACGATTTTAGTGAGCAACCTCGTCACCCCGACCGAGGACGAATGGCAGATCGCGGCCGACATCCGCGAAGGCCAGATCAACAGCTTCCTCACCAAACCGGTCAACTACCTCGGCTATCGCTTCAGCATTTTCCTCAGCGGGCGGCTGGTTTACACTGCGGTCACGATCCTCCCCATCGCGGCCATCTTCGTTTACTTTCGGCACTTCATTATTTTGCCTAACGCGCCCGTGACATGGCTGGCGGCGCTCATTTCCCTCTTCATGTCGGCCTTCATCCAATTTTTCCTCACCTACGCCCTCTCCATGATGGCCTTCTGGATTCTCGAGATCTCGACCATCGTTTTCATCGTTTACAGCTTCGAATACTTCCTCGGCGGCCAGATGTTCCCGCTCGATATCATGCCGCCCGCGATTCAGGCAGTCATGAAATGGCTGCCGTTCTATTACGAGCTCTTTTGTCCGATCGCGATTTTCCAAGGTCGCCTGCGCGGTGCTGAGATGTGGGGCGCGCTCGCCATCCAATGCGGCTGGCTGCTCGCCATGTGGGCCGCGGCCAACCTGATGTGGAAACGCGGCCTCGGGCATTACCAGGCGGTCGGCGGCTAGCACGACGCCGCTTTCGTTTGGCCATTTAGTCGCCACGAAACAGAGTCATGTCTTCGGCAAGTGGAACCGTTTGCCATCCGTTCGAGCCCGGAACCGAATTCCGCGCCAGCCTCTCACTTTGAGCCGCACACCGCGGCCTTGGCTTTTCCAGCTATCTCCCTTACTCGACCCTGATTCCGCCGCGACCACTGAGGCCTAGAGGGCACCACGTCGTCCGTGCCGGGCGGTGTCCTGGTCTTGCGATGGGAAACCACCGGTCCACACTCGCCCAAAGCCCAGAGAACCCTACTCCAAGTTAGGTATTAACTTCGCCAACTGTGCGACCGCTTCCGCCGCATCCAGGCCCACAGCCTCCAGCGTCGCCACCGCGCCTTGGTTGAGATTGGCCCGCATCACTTCGATGAGACTAAGGGCGGAAAATTTCTCCTTACTCTTGGTGATGATCCAGATATCCGACCGGAAAACATTGGCTCGCCGGACGAATTCAGCCGCCGGTCGCGCGTGGAGCCCGAGCTCGTTCACAATCGTAATCTCGCAAGAGGCCCGCGCCGCTTGGTCCGGCTTGCGCTTTCTCATGCCTGACTTGTCCCCCAGCGACGGTGCAGGAAGCGCTCGGCCGGCGCGAAGAGCGTTTTATCCGCCAGCAGGCCAATCACGACAATGATAAACATGATCCCGATGACCTGATCCATGGCATTCAGTTCGCGGCCGTAGTGGAGTAACTGACCAAGCCCGAAACCAGTCAGTATGGTGACGAAGATCTCCGCCGCCATGAGCGAGCGCCAGGCAAAGGCCCAGCCCTGTTTCATTCCGCTGACGATGAATGGCAACGAGGCGGGAAAGATAACTCTAAACCACATGTGAAGGCCTTTCGAACCCATGGTCAGCGCGGCCCGGCGATAGATCGGGGGAACGTGGCGCACCCCGGTATCGGTCGCGATCACCACCGACCAGAGCGTGCCCATGACCACGACAAACAACATTGCGGCCTCGCTCTGGCCAAACCAAAGGAGTGCCAGTGGCACCCAGCACACGCTAGGGAGGGTCTGTAAGCCGAGCGCGAGAGTACCCACAGTATCATGTAATACATTCCAACGCGCCGTGAGTAGACCGAGCGGGATGCCACCGATCAATCCGATAACGTAGCCTAACAAAAGGCGCTTCACGGTAATGGCCACGGCCGCCCAAAGAGTGCCATCCGCCGCGGATGACTCGAGATATTGCACAACCTTAATAGGTGCGGGGAAAAGCACGGGCGACCAAAGATGCAGGCGCACGGCCAGCTCCCAAAGCGCGAGCAAACCGGCAAAGAACACGACGGATAAGAAAAATCGTTTCATTCTGCTGCCTCTCCATTTCCCTTTTTGAAACCTTTCAGTGAACGGGGATACGACTGGCATACTCGGCCAAGTCGATGCTGTTAATATCCCGCGGCCGAGGGAGCTTGATGATAAACTCCTCGCGGATGCGCCCCGGATGAGGCGAGAAAAGAAGCACGCGATCGCCCAGGCAGGCCGCCTCACGCACGTTATGAGTGACGAAGATAATGGTCTTGCGCCGGCTTTCCCAGATCTGCTGCAAGTCACCGTAGAGTTGCTCGCGCGTGAGAGCATCGAGCGCGGCGAAAGGCTCATCCATGAGTAACATACGCGGGTTAGGAGCGAGCGCGCGAGCAAGAGCGACGCGCTGCTTCATGCCGCCGGATAACTCGTGAATGTTCGCCTTCTCGAACTTACTCAGCCCGACCAGTTCCAGGTAATAGCGGGCCACGTCGGCGATCTTTTTCGTAAGGTCGCGATGTCCCTCGAGAACTTGACGCTCGAGGCCAACCAGGTGGTGATCACATCCTTCTCATCGTAGAAGACCTTCCCGTTTCCTTTGCGGAGGAGCCTCGTTACCCACGGCTCTACCGTCCACACGGCATTAACCTGCTTCTGTTGAAACATTCCGAGCTGATCGGGATTCGCTACCGGCAGCACTTTTACGTCGCCGCCCGTTTGCGTGACGTTGAAGCCATTGGCTTTCAGCCAGGCTCGGCAGGAGATAGTTGCGGCGTGCCGATGACTTTTCCCCGGAAGTCGGCGGGTGATTTGATCTGTTCGTCCGGCTGCACGACGAGGGCCGCGCCGCCCGTCGCCGCGCCGGAGATGATGCGGACTTCGCTGCCGTCCGACCGGAGATAGGCGTTCAGCGCAGGCCCCTGGCCGACATAGGTCACGTCGAGTGAGCCTGCGAACATCAATTCCATCTCCGAAGGTCCCGCGTTGTAGGTGAACCACTGAATCTCGACGCCGGGCCCGAGCCGGGACTCGAACCAGCCCTTGCCCTGGCGGGAGAGCGCGTGCGCGACCACCCCCTGGGCATGCGTGACATTCGGGAAATGCCCGAAACGAACAGTGACTTTGTCTTCCGCGCCCGCAAACGACGGGAGCAGAGCCGATAAGTCGACGATGGTTGCTACTATTTTGGTCTTCATATGCTTTTTAGTACGTGAATGTGGTCATGAGATAGGCGAAGTCGGCGTCGGAATCGGCGCCTGTATCATGGAGATAGCCCCCGGCAAAGAAATGGCTGTAACCGCCCTGCACCTTGATGTTGCGGTTCAGCTCATAGGTCGCGGTGAGATCAATCTCGTTCCCGGCGAAGTTGCTGGCACCGATCGTGCGCACATCCCGGCCATCGGGGGTTTTCGTCCGGAGCGGCGAGATGCCGTTGGAGCGATACCAGTAGTCATGCGTGTCGGCTAGCCAGAAGGCATGGAAGTCGAATTCGAGGTCAAGTTTCTTAACCGGTTTGGCATTTAACTGGAAACGCAGGTCATGAATGTTGCGCCAGCCGAATTCGTCCATGAAACCATACTTATCGTGGTTTGACGGGAAGAGGTTTTGGAACGATTCTGAGTTACCGTCGTTAGGATCGCCGTCCCCGCTGGCGTAATCGTATTCCAGGGACCCAGGCGGGGGCTCCAGGGAAGTTTCTTCGCCATGTAACCGCCGGAGACGTGGGCCGCGAATGCGTTCAGGTCGAGGCGTTTTGAGTCGAGATCCGTTTGGTAAACATCGCCCACTTCATAAACAGCTTCCGCCGTGTAATCCCAGCCGTTCAGCGTGTCCGGTTTGGATTTCACCCGCGCGCCGATGGTCGCGAAGCGAGCTGCTGGACCGTTCCAGGTGCCTTGAGGATCAAGCTTGTTTGTCGGATCAAGGTCCGGCTGGTTATCATCCTTGTGCCGGTAGAAGACATAAAAGTCTGTCGTCTGTTTCGGCACCAGGTCAGTCGAGAAGTAGCCGCCGAAGAAGTTATCTTCCGCGTCATTGGCATCGAACTCATGCCGCTCGATCTGCACCGGACGCATGGCAAAGCCCTCGAGCCAGTAGTGCGGCTCCTCGAAGCGCACCCGGACCGCATCAAAGGTGCGGCCGAAATTCCCCCACTTGGAATCAGCCACGAGTCGGTTATCTCCATAGCTGATCGCCTGCCGACCGACAGTTAGAAGAAGCGGGAATTTCTTGACATCGCCGAGCGATATATAGGCCTGGCGCAGATCGAAAATATCGTTGCCTTCAGCGCTGCGGACGCCGGGGATATTCGCCCGGTCGGAGAAGGCCTCCCGCGAATCCTGAGTCTGACCATAGATCTTCAACCAGGAGATCGGCTTGAAGGCCAGCCCCAGGCGGAAGCGGTTCAGGAGCCAGGAATCGTCGTTGTCGTCACGGACCGATGAGTCGAAATCGCGGTTGTTTTCGCGGACTTCGCCCCGGATTCGTTCCTCGATGTCCAGGATGAGGCGACCATCCCAGAAGCTAAGGAGGTTCATTTCCTGTTTCTTTACGACCGGCGGGGGCACCGCCTCCTTAGTGTCGGTAGCTAGTGTTCCAGCGAGGAGACCGAGTGGCAAAAGCACAGCCGGCCCGCCGATACCGAGAGAGACAAGTTTGCATGCACGTTTGATGTTCATGGTAGGAATGGACAATGTTGTTCATCTGACTAAGTGCCATCTCCCACAGATGTGGGTGGACGCCCTGCTTGCTTTATGATTCCTCCAGTATGTCTGGACCGCGGAAATTCTGGTTAACCGCGACGCTCTGGAAGTCGCGACGCTCAATCTTGGTCCTTTCGGTGCGCTCGATCAGGGTCACGAGGGAATCGTGCACCACGATCTGCACAATGCCGTAACGAGGGGTCTCGACTTTCTCGCGCACCAGTTCGAGCCACTCGGGGCTGGTCGGTGCTCATCGCTTTGCTGCCTCCCTCGTGTTGTCGCCTTTTAGGAAAGGAATGATCTCCTCGAGACCAAAAGATTGGCGAGCGAAAGGCACCGCGACCTTGTCGCGCCGCATCTTGCGCAAAGTGATCTCAACTACCTGGGCCAGGGAGACCCGATCGAGGATGCGCGCGATTGCGTTCCGCACGTCGAGCATGACCATGCGCAAACCGCAATGCGCCTCATCCGGACAGGTGCAGCGATGGTAAGCGGTCTGGCTAACACAGGGAATGGGTGCCAGGGGACCGTCGAGCAGGCGGATGATTTTGCCGAGCTTGATCCGGGTAGCAGCCTTGGCCAGGAAATAGCCGCCGAACTTTCCGCGCTTCGTCTCCACGTATCCCGCGACGCGCAGTTGAGTGAGGATCTGCTCCAGAAACTTGACCGGCAGCTTCTCCTTCGCAGCAAGCTCACCCACCTGCAGCAGGGGACGACCAAGCTCCTGGGCGATGCCAAGATCGATCAGGGCGCGGAGGGCGTATTCGCTGCGTTTGGAAAGGTTCATTCTCTAGTGATCTAGTAGACTTGAATCGAAAGTCTATCATGGCACTAGAGATTGCAACAAGTTTTTTGGGAATTTTTTGCCACAGCCGCTGTTCCCGAGCGGCAACCCCCTCGCGATTCTACTCCATCACCGCGCCAGGTTTGCGGTTTACCGAGACAAACAGAGTCGCGGACTAACGTCTTCCGTATCAGGTATTGACGCGACTTCGGGCGCCCGCTAAAAACGGACCCATGGCGAACATCCAAGTCAATCGCGGAGAGACAAAGCTCGGTGTTTTTTCAGAGGAAGAAATCCGGGAGGGATTGCGCAGCGGGCGCTTCCTCCCGACCGATCTCTTCTGGCGGGAGGGAATGCCCACGTGGCTCCCGCTCGCGCAGTTTCCGGCGGCTGAAGGCGCGGCCGCTGGTGCC
>JBBPZW010000106.1:0-6191 GCA_038198475.1 Chthoniobacterales bacterium
GCGGCCTTGATCATCATGCACATGCAGGGAACGCCCGAAACGATGCAAGCCAATCCCACCTATGGAGATGTTGTGGCGGAGGTCGTTGATTTTTTTCGACAGCAATTTGCGCAGGCAGTACGCTGTGGCGTGGATCCCATGTGCATCGCCTTCGATCCGGGAATTGGATTCGGCAAAACGATCGCGCACAATCTCGAGTTGCTCGCCAACCTGCCGCGGCTCCGGGTGGAAAATCGCCCGCTCGTCGTCGGCGTCTCGCGCAAGTCCTTCCTCGGCAAAATCGCAGGGCAGTCCGGCGACCGCGCCAGCGCTACGGTCGCGCTCACCTCGCTGCTGCGGGCGCGCGGCGCGGATGTTGTCCGTGTTCACGACGTAGCCTCGAACTCAACCGCGCTCCGCACCACTGAAGCCGTCCTCGCCGCCACCCGATGATCCACGATCTCATCCAAATCTTTTTCGATAAGTGGCGCAGCGCCGTCGAGATCCTGCTCCTCAGCGTCGTCATCTACTACGGATATCTTTATTTCCGGGGCACCCGCGGGGCCAAGGTGTTGACGGGCCTGGCGATCGTTTTCCTCACTCTCATCCTGATCTCACAACTCCTGAACCTGGTCGTGATCAGTTTCATCATCCGGAGCTTCTCCGTTTTCCTCGCGGTCGCGCTCGTTGTGATTTTCCAACCGGAGTTGCGCCGCGGCCTGGCCGAGTTGGGAGGTCATCCAATCTTTTCCCTGACGAGCGAAAAGCGCGAGACGGTGCACGATCTCGCCGAAGTGGTGACGCAGCTTTCGAACAAGCAATTCGGCGCTCTGATTGCGATCGAACGCGACACTTCGATCAAGATTTACGAAGAGACCGGCGTAATCGTGGATGCTGCCTTCTCGACCGAGCTTTTGCTCACGCTTTTCCATCCGAAATCAGCGCTGCACGATGGCGGGGTGATCGTGCGCAACGGCCGGATTGCTGCCGCGGCCTGCATTTTCCCCGTGAGCCAACGCGAAACGCTCGATCGCAGCCTCGGCCTGCGGCATCGCGCGGCGCTCGGGATTACGGAGGAATCAGATGCCGTCGCGGTCGTCGTTTCCGAGGAGACGGGCGCAATTTCGATCTGCTATCGTCGCCGGATCGAGCGTAATTTTACGCCAGAGACTTTCCGGCAACGTCTCGGCGAAGTATTGCTCCATCGTTATCATGAAGAAGCAGATCCTGAACAACTGGCGCGCGAAACTGACCTCCCTCCTGCTCGCGACCGCGCTCTGGTACCTCATCAAGAAGAACGTAGCAACGACACCCTCGCCGTCTGAACTCAACGACCGGCCGGCCGCAGTGGAAGTTCGTTAGGCGAAACGTGTGTAGACGCTTCGCTCTGCGAAGCGCGGGGTAAGATCAGGAAGGGAGACTGGCGTCCCATAAACGCCGAGACCCGCGCTTCGCAGAGCGAAGCGTCTACCTAGCGGAGGAAGCGCGCGAGGTTTTCGTCTTCCCACTGCCGGGCGCGGCGATACCGGGGAAAAGCTTTTTCGCGCCGATAAAATTCCGCGGTGTGAATGCGACGGCGCCCGGCGGAATCGGTTTCGTCGGGCACGACCGAGTGCAGCATCTCGTGGTAAAGCACGTACTCGAGAAACCAGCGCGGGACGAACGGCTGATCGAGCAACGGATGAATCCGGATGACGCGATCTTCTTCCTGGATCGAACCGAAGATGAAATATTCGCGCGGTCGTTCTTTGCGACGGCGACCCCAAACGACTTTATAACCGCGCAGTCGTCCGCGGAAATGAAGCGTGTTCACGCGCTCAAAGATTTGCTGCAAATCGAAACAGCGCCCTTCATGACGAAGATTGAGGTGGCGCTGCATGGGCAGCGTTGGTCGAGACGCTTTTTGTTTTGCCTTTTTCTTCGCCATCGAAAATCTCCATGCAGAGGGAACGGCTATCAGTGTAGATTGCCGGTCATAGGCTGACAAGGACGAGCAACCTACCAATCCGGCGATTCGTCGTAAATACCTGATCCACAGTTGGATAAAATTGTTGAAAAGGACCCGCCCGGCCTCGACTGGACTTCCAGCGGCGAGCGCGCCATCTTACGCTTTTCCGGGTCGAATCCGGCTGACTAATGACGCCTTTTCTGCGAAAACTCTTGGGTCTTAATTGGCTCCTCCTCGCCAATATGCTGGCGCTGGCAGTTTTCGGCGTAATTGCCATCTATAGTGCCACTTACATGCGGCAGGACCCAGTGGCGGCGGAGTTCTGGCGCAAGCAGGCGACCTGGGTTGGAGTCGGCTTTTTCGCCTTCATGGCGGCGAGCCTGATCGATTACCGCTGGGTGAAATGGGGCGCTTTGCCGATGTATCTGGCCGGATTGTTCTTCCTCATCCTGACTCGCTTTATCGGCACCAAGGTCTACGGATCACGCAGCTGGCTGCATCTCGGTCCGATCAACTTCCAGCCGGCCCAGCTCGCGGTCGTCGCGGGAATTATGGTGGTCGCGCTTTTCCTGAGCCAGTTTCAAGGAATGCATCCGATGCTGCGCTTGACGATCTGCGGCGCGATCGCGGGCGCGCCGTGTTTGTTGATCCTGATGCAACCAGATCTCGGGGAAACCATCATCTGGGGTCCGGTTATTCTCGCGCTCCTTTTCGTCGGTGGAATTCCGCTCCGTTATTTGATCTGCATCGTCCTGATCGTGGTCGCGTTCATCCCGATCGCCTACATGGGGCTGAAGCCCTATCAACAGGAGCGGATCACCGCGTTCATCAATCCAGATATTGATCGGCAGGGCTCGGCCTGGGCGATCAACCAGTCGCTGATCGCAATCGGTTCCGGCGGTTGGGCCGGTAAGGGATTCAAGGCGCCCAATACGCAGATTGAGCTGGGCTTTCTACCGGCCACCGCAGTGCACAACGACTACATCTTTTCGGCCATCGGCGAGCAATGGGGATTCGTCGGCGGCATCGCCCTTCTCAGCGCCTTTGCGCTGCTCCTGCTGACGTGTCTCTACATTGCCTACAAGGCGGGCGACATGTTCGGGCTGCTGTTGGTCATCGGAATCAGCACGCTCATTTTCACACACGTCTTCCAGAACGTCGGAATGACCATCTCGATTTTGCCAATTACCGGTTTGCCATTGCCGCTCATCAGTTACAGCGGCTCGTTTGCTCTCATGATCATGTTCGGGCTCGGGATTGTGAACAGCGTCTGGGTTCATCGCAAGGTGCCAGTGCGCTAAGGAAATTCCCATTCCTCCCTGGAATGATGGGAGCGATGGGACCTATGGGTGGACAAAGCATTCGCTTTAGCCATATTGCCCGTCCCGCATGACCATCCTGATCAATTCCCTGCTCGTGCTCGAGGCGCTCGTAGCCGTACTCATGATGCTCGTCATTCTGATGCAGCGTCCGAAAAGCGAGGGACTCGGCGCGGCCTTCGGCGGTGGGGTCACGGAAAATATTTTCGGCGCGCAGACGACGACTGTTTTGACGACGATCACGACCTGGCTGGCGAGCATTTTCTTTGTTCTCGTTCTCCTGCTTTCCGTCCTCTACGCGCATCGCGGCGCGCCGGACTCCGCGCTCCGTCGGGAACTGCTGAAAACATCCGCGCCGTCAAAGGCAGCAGCGCCACTTCCGCCGAAAGTCGCTGCGCAGAAAGCCGCAGCTGATGCGAAAGCAAAACTGGTTCCGGTTCCGCAAGGCACTGTTGCTCCCGGTACCGGCACCGCGTCGACGCCTTCCGCGGCGGCGGCAGCTGTTGGCGTCGTTCCGGCAGGCGCGCCGGTCGCCTCTCCGGCTGCGAGCGTTCAGCCAAGCCCGTAGGCGACCGCACCCGTTAGCGGTGCGGAGTCAGCGAGGACGTTTCTTTCGATCCGATCGCACCGACTTCGCCTTCTCGCGTGACTTCGATAACAGTGCGGACGTGAGTCGCGAACCACGGCTAGCCCGCGCCATGCAGAGCACGTCGGCGACCCCGTTAGGCCTGGTTAGTTACGGCTTCGGAGCCGGAGGATTGGCGCCCGGCGTAGAGGATCCAGCCGCCGGTGCCGGAGGCGTGCCACCAGGAACATCGGCTTCCGTCGGCACGGCCAAGATGCCAGGCTCGGTGAACGATTCGGTCCGGCCCGCCAACTCTTTGCGCATCGCCGCAACGCCTTCGGCGCTAACCGGCCCGGCAGTGTTACCCCATTCCTGACGAACGTAGGTCAATACATCAGCAATTTTCTGGTCGTTTAACGTCTTTTCCCACGGCTGCATCACCGCCGTGCCGTAGTGTTGGCCCTTAACAGTCAGCGGCCCTTGCAAACCCTTGAGAACAATCATGACGGGACGACGCGAACCACCGTTCACGATTTCCGAACCGGCGAGCGGCGGATATTGACCCGCCACGCCTAGTCCGTTGGCCTGGTGACAGGTGGCGCAGTTTGCCGAGAAAATCTTCTTCCCCTTTTCGACCGGAGTCAGCTCCGTCGTTTGTTCGGCGCCGGCCGCACTCGCCTTCGCCGCCACGCGCGGCGCTCCGCCCATGTAGTCGAGCCCGTCTCCACTGAAATTTCCAGCATAACGACCGAGATACGCGCCGCCGAAAAAGACTGCGAGTCCGTAGGTTGCAATCAGCCAGAGCGAAAGCGGTTCGCGACCGACCCGCGGCTCCACTTTTTCGCGGTAGATCGCGGCGTGCGTTTCTTGTACCTCTCGGGTCTCACCGTAGTCCATCCCCTGGCGTGGCCGATTCTCCGGAGGCTGCCCGGTCATTTCTTCTCCTCCTTCGGCGGAGCGGCCGCGAGCGCAACCGGAGACTTAGCTTCTTTCAGCGGATGAGATTGATCGAGCGACATGAGATAGGCGACGAGACATTTGGCGTCGTAGCTCGGAACGATTTCCCAGCCTCCCTCCGGATTTTCACCGCTGTCGCCGGCGAAATTAATCGCATCGGGTGAAAGTTCGCCACTGATTCGGTGTTTCTCGTAGAGGAACCGATAGGCGGGCATGTTGGAATCCTCCGCAATGCTGCGCGGATTGTGGAGATGGCGGTGATGCCAGGCCGCCGTGTAGGGGATCGGTTTGCCATCTTTCGTTAGGGCTTTCACGTCAGCGACCATGGAAGGCGCCGAAGTCGGAACATTGGCCGCGGGTTGACTCCCCGCCGGCGGTAGAGTCGCTGGCACAGCTGCCGCCGTGGCGGGTGAAGCCGCAGGCGAGGCAGCTGCGACAGTGGTTGCTGGACTGGCGGCGGGAGCGGCCGCAGCGGGTGAACTAGCAGCGGCGGCGGACGCGGTCGCGGTCGCGGTCGCGGGACTTGCTCCCGGAGTTGGCGCGGCGGCGCCTGTGGCAGGCGTTGGAGACGCGGCCTCGGCGTCGGCCAGCGTTGATCGATGGCCGACGTTAGCAAGGTCAGGACCCGTGCGCATTTTGCCGAGAAGGACCTTCGGTTCGAAAATATAATCGCGCGGAGCGCTCCGCCGATCGCCCCATTTCCGCTCGAGGTCGGAGCCACCGTATTCCGGGCGCACCTGTTGAGTGTGGCAGTAGACGCAGCCGTTCGCGGCATAGACCTGCGCCCCGCGCAGAGCCATTCCGGAAGGCGGCATCGGATAAATATCCGTCCCCTCTTCGTCCGACTGCGGGTCGAGGCTGCCGATCTGGAGATTCGGCACGACCGTCATGCCGAGCCACGAAAAAGTGAAAATCCCGAAGATACCGAGGAAGAGCGGTTGCAGGCCTTTCATCAGTGTCCGCCTCCTTCGCTTTCGAGCGGGTTCAAAAATGTCGGGACACTCGCCGTTCGGCCAAAGCCGAGGAGCATCAATCCGAAATGGAAGGCAAAGACGAGGTGCGAGACGCTCAGCAAGATCCAGGAAAGCGTGCGTCCCCGGAGATACGGCAAGATGGACTCCGTGCTTTCCGCGAACGAAAGTGTCGGGTCATTTAAGCTCGATCCCTGCACGAAACCACCGACCAATAAGAGCAGCACCATCAAGCCAATGCCGTAGGTCGAGCCCCAGAAATGCAGCTTAATGAGGGACGCGTAACGCCATTCGCGACCGACGAGCCGCGGCACGATGTAATACATGGAACCGAAGATCACCATCGTGAAAAAGGCGTAGAGTCCCATCATCGTGTAGCCCATGCTCGCCTCGGTGAAGTGAACGATGCGGGCCATCGAGCGGAGCGAGATGATGACGCCGACTACGCTAAA
>JBBPZW010000107.1:0-3748 GCA_038198475.1 Chthoniobacterales bacterium
AACGGTCTATGAGGTCAAAGCGCGCGGTCACACTATTCCAGAGATGACGGCGTTGCGGATTGTGCGCGCGATCGCCGAAGCACTCGCGCATCTCGACGATCACGGCATCATGCACGCGCCGCTCCGGCTCTCGCGCATCTTCATTACGCCTCACGACGAATGCCGCCTCGCCGATGTGGCCGTGGCAAATCCCGCCATGGCCCAGCTCGCGCCCGCGCAGACGGAAATCCAGATGATCGGCCGCATCCTCATCCCGATGACGAAGGCAACCGCCATTCCGGGCAGCGGACGCGTGCTCACGCTCATCCACCAGATGCAGACTTCGGGCGAGGAGGCAATCACGACCTGGGGCGAGCTGGCGCAGGAGGCGAAAAAGCTTGCGACGATCGTCGGCCCGCCGCCGCCCGTTATGTCGCCGAAGAAGACCGGCGTGCTCGACAAGATCTGGGGTAAGCGCGGCTGATTCGGCCGGGTCGCTTTCATCTCCTTCGACTTGCGTTATTTTAGGCGCGCATGACCCGGTCGTTTGTCTTTCTCGCCCTCTTTTTTCTCGCCCTCTCAGCGCGGGCGCAGATCCAAGTGGACCTAAAATTCAAGCGCCTGCAATACATCGTCTACGAGCCTGTCATCGCGACGGTCACGATCACCAACCTGGCGGGACGCGCCATCGAGCTGCGTGACGATGCCGAGCAGCCTTGGTACGGCTTTGAAGTAACGGCTAACGATGGCCGCACCCTGGCGCCGATCCGGCAAGGGGACGAACCGCCGTTGAAGATGGCCGCCGGCACTTCCGTCACCCGCAAGATCAATCTCACCCCGCTTTTTCCAGTGACGGATCTCGGCGTCTATCACGTGCGGGCCAACGTATTCTTCGCCGACTTGAACAAATTCTTTTACGCGCGGGCGAAAGTTTTCGAGGTCACGACCGCGCGTCCCATCTGGCAGCGGACGGTGGGTGACCCGGAGAGCAATGGCGTGCGAACTTATTCCCTGATGACGAATCGGTTTCCCGATCACACCTCGCTCTACGTGCGGGTGGAGGACAAACAGAACAGCCTGGTGTACGCCACCTTCTCGTTAGGTCGGCTCATCTCTTTCGACGAACCGCATGCCGAGGTCGACCGCGATAACCAGCTCCACGTCCTGCAATGTTCCGCCCCGCGGATCTGGTCCTATTCCATCATCGGGCTCGATGGGCGGTTGTTGAAACACGCCACTTATTCGCAAACGCGCAGCTCGCCGAAGCTCCGCCGCACTCCGGAAGGCATGGTGGCGGTGAGCGGGGGAATGCTCGACGTGCCGGTGGCGCCCGCCGTCGGACGCGCGGTCCCGAAGTTATCCGACCGGCCGGCTGATATCCCGGAAGATTAAACCCCCATGACAGCTCATTTTTTCCGCGCCCGCGGGCGCGTCTCAGTCCTGAATATACTCACCGGCGCGCTCGCTCTGCTCCTGCTTTTCCCGGCGCCTGCTTTCTCGGCCGGGCGGAAATTCTCGACGGTGGTGATCGATGCCGGACACGGCGGTTTCGATCGCGGAGGAATCCCCGGGCAACGCGTGCCGGAGAAAACGATGGCGCTCGACGTCGCGCTTCGGTTGCAGAAACGACTGCGCCAGGCCGGCTATCGCGTGATCATGACGCGAGACAGCGATGTCTTCGTCGCGCTGGGTGACCGGGTGCGAATCGCGAGTAGTTACCGCGACGCGGTTTTCGTCTGCATCCATTTCAACTCCGCCACCCGCGCGGGCGCGAATGGGATCGAGACTTATTATTACAGCACCAACAGCGCGAAACTGGCGGCCGATATTCATCGCCAGGTCATCTCAGGCACGACGAGCGATAACCGCGGTATTCGACGGCGCGGTTATTTCGTCCTGCGCCGCGCTACTATCCCATCCGTCTTGGTGGAGTGCGGTTTCCTGACCAACCCGACCGAAGCGCGGCTCGCGTTGGAGAGCACTTATCGTCAGCGTCTGGCCGATCGAATCGCCGATGGCGTGATGGGCAAACCAAACCCGCCGAACCGCCCGGTCGTGGCCGGCGTGACGCATGTGCCCTCGCCCATCCGGCAGACGGGAAACTATAACGACTTCGTCCGCGCCGAACCGGACCGCCGGCCGATGTATCATTCCGGCCGTTCCTCGAAAAAGAGCAGCCGGAAATCGAAAAAATCTTCCAGCAGCAGCTCAAAGAAGAAAAGCTCGAGCAGCAGCAAGAAGTCGAGCGGCAAGAAGAAGGGCTCGAGCAGCGAAACGAAAAAGAAGAAGAAGAAAAAGCCGGCGAATTCCGGCGATTAAGTTGCACTCACCCATCATCACTCCGGCGCAGATGCGGGTGGCCGAAGAGGCCGCTTTCGCGCGCGGCGTGTCGGCGGAGACCTTGATGGAGGAGGCGGGCGCGGGGATCGCCCGTGCCCTCGCGAAATTTTTCCCGCGATCCGGGAAGTGCATCGTGTTTGCCGGGAAAGGTCACAACGCGGGTGATGCCTTCGTGGCCGCGCGCTGGCTGGTCCAAGCCGGATGGGAAGTTGAGACCCGGCTCATTTTTCCCGAAGCGGAACTGAGCGCCCTAACGAGCAAGAAGCTGGGAGAGTTGCGGGAAGCCCAAAGTGGGAGGGGCCTTTGCGCCCCGATCAGGGAAGACGCCGCCACAATCGGGGCTCAGAGGCCCCTCCCACATTCGATTGTGCTCGACGGGTTGCTCGGGCTCGGCGCGCACCCGCCCTTGCGCGAGCCAATCCGCGCTGCTTGCCGCGAAATCAATGCGTTGCGCGGCCGCGCTCAGGTGATCGCGATCGATCTCCCCTCCGGACTCGACGGAGATTCCGGCGAGGCGGACGACGACTGCGTGGTCGCTGATTTCACGATTACGGTTGGTTGCGCGAAACGCGGTTTGCTGGCGGATTCCGCGATCGATTTCGTGGGCCGGCTCGAGTTGGTCCCGTTGCCCGAACTCCAGCCAAACGAACCCTTTGATTCCGAACTGGCGACGCCGGAATCACTCGCTGGTCTTCTGCCGCGACGAAAGTATTCCGCCTACAAAAACCAGTTTGGCCGCATCGGCATCATCGCCGGTTCGCGCGGTTTTACGGGCGCGGCGATCATCTGCTCGTTAGGCGCGCTCCGCAGCGGAGCAGGTTTGGTCGAGTTATTCGTCCCGGAGGAAATCTACGAAATTGTCGCCACCTCGGCCGCGCCGGAGGTGATGGTGAAGCCGGTCGAATCTTACGCCGACCTGCTCGAGGAACCGATCGACGTCTGGGCGATCGGCCCCGGTCTCGGGAAGTCGCGCGCCGATGAAATCCTCGCGCTCATCCGCAACGCCCGCCAGCCGATGGTGGTCGATGCCGATGGCCTTAATATTCTCGCGGAGAGAATGGAGACCTTGAAAGAAAGCTGCGGCTCGCGCCTGCTCACGCCGCATCCGGGCGAGATGAAACGGATTTTCCCTGACAAGAAACTGCCGCGGGCGGAGCTGGCGACGAAATTCTGCCACGAATACGGGGCGACACTCCTCTTGAAAGGGAGTCGCACGATCGTCGCGCAAGCGGGCCGCCCATTGAGCTACAACACGACCGGCAACCCGGGCATGTCGACCGGCGGGATGGGGGATGCGCTGACCGGTGTCTGCGCCGGATTGCTCGGGCAAAAACTTTCGCCTAACGACGCCGGGCGTCTCGGCGCCTGGCTCTGCGGACGGGCGGCGGAGATGGCGGTCCTGAACGGCGACCGGAGCGAAGAATCGCTC
>JBBPZW010000108.1:0-8065 GCA_038198475.1 Chthoniobacterales bacterium
CGGCCTAACGAGAGTAAGGGCAAGAATATCGGCCGCCACGATGGCGAGCGCGCCGGCTTCATGGGCGGATTTAATGAACGGCTCGTAGTCGATAATTGCGCCGTCGGTCGTGGGATATTGCAGAAGAACGCCGAAGACCTGGTCGCTGAAAGCAAAGGTCGCGTGATTACCGACCACGACCTCGATGCCTAACGGCTTGGCCCGCGTCTGCACGACCTGGATGGTTTGCGGATGGCAGCTTTCCGAGACAAAAAAAGTGTCGCGCTTTGGTTTGCCGGGGTCAGCGACCCCGGCTACAGCGTGACAAAGGGCCATCGCCTCGGCCGCGGCGGTCGCTTCATCGAGGAGCGAAGCGTTCGCGATATCGAGCGCGATCAGGTCGGTGATCATGGTCTGGAAGTTGAGCAGCGCCTCGAGGCGGCCCTGCGCGATCTCGGCCTGGTAAGGCGTGTAGGCGGTGTACCAGCCGGGATTTTCCAGGATGTTGCGCTGGATGACGGGCGGGACGACGCAATCGGAATAGCCCGCGCCGATGAAGTTGCGCACGACTTTGTTTTGACCGGCGATCTGGCGCAGCTCGGCGAGCGCTTCCTGTTCCGATTTGCCGGCCGGCAGGTCGAGTGGATTCGTTAGGCGAATGTCCTTCGGGACGGTCGCGTCGATCAGTTCGTCGAGATTGGCGAAGCCAACCTCGGTCAGCATGGCGTCGATTTCCTTGTCGTCGGGACCGATGTGCCGGCCAACGAAGCGGCTTAGCTCTTCGGCCTGGTCGCGCAGAGGTGCGATCGTTTTTTCCGTCTTTGGCGGTGCGTTTTTCTCCAGCACCTGACTCTCAACCGAATCCATTGTGAACCCTACGAGGGAACGTTTCTGATTCAAGGCGTGGGCAAGGGAGGAATCCGGTATGCGAGCGAAAATTTAGCTGGCGGCGGAAGTGCGGACTCCGCGATCATGCAGTCGCGCGAGCACTTCCTCGAGGTGCTTGCGATCACGCGTCTCGATTGTGCAAAGGACGTTAACCGCGGAGACATCGGAGCTGGCAAAGGCGCGGTCGTGCACGACCTGCTTGATGCTCGCGCCGACCGCCGCGATTTGCGCCGTGAGATCAGCCAGGCCGCCGGGCCGATCGCTGATGATGGCCTTAAAACGCGAGAGACGTCCGTCCGTCACCAGACCGCGCTCGATCACGCGGCTAAGGACATTTGGGTCGATGTTGCCACCGCAGAGGAGGAGGACGACTCGTTTGCCGGCGAGCTCACTCAATTGCCCGGAAAGACAGGCGGCGAGCGGCGTGGCGGCGGCGCCTTCCACGACAGATTTTTCCAGTTCGACGAGGCGAAGAATGGAAAGCGCGATTTGCTCTTCGTTCACGAGCACGACTTTGTCCGTGTGCTGGCGCGCGATCTCGAAGGCGTTCGTCCCCACCTGGGCAATGGCGAGGCCGTCAGCGAGGGTCGGCCGCGTTTCGATCCGAACTGGTTTTCCTGCTTCCAAAGCGGCGGAAAAACTGGCGACGTGGTCGGCTTCGACGGCGATCACTTTTGCTTCGGGCCGGAGCGTTTTTACCGCCAGCGAAACGCCCGCGAGTAAACCGCCACCACCGACGGGCACAATAACCGCGTCGAGATTTGGAACCTGCGCCACGATCTCGAGTCCCGCCGTTCCCTGCCCTGCGATGATCGCGGGATCGTCGTAGCCGTCGATGTAGGCGAGGTCTTTTTCCGACGCGATCTCGTGTGCACGCGCTTTCGCTTCCGCGAAATCCCTGCCTTCCAGGACAACGGTGGCGCCAAGTTTCTGGCAGTTGTTGATCTTGATGAGCGGCGCAAATTTCGGCATCACGACCGTGGCCGGCACGCCTAACAATCGCCCCTGATAGGCGAGCGCCTGGGCGTGGTTACCGGCGGAAGCGGCGATGACGCCTTTCTTCTTTTGCTCGTCGGAAAGCTGGACGAGCGCATTGCGCGCGCCGCGTTCTTTGAAGCTCCCGGTGCGCTGAAGGTTGTCGAGTTTGCAGTAAATCTGCATCCCGGTCAGCTCGCTGAGCGGAATCGATGGCGTGCAGGGCGACTCATAGACGGCGCCTTTAATGCGCGCGGCGGCCGCTTCGATGTCCCGGAACGTGGTCAAGGCCCGAAATTAACCTCAAGCCCGCGTTCATTCTAACGATTTAAAGAACCGCGATTTTCGCTAGAGCGTGTCATGAACTTTTGCGAGGGTGCGCCAGCCCGTAGCTGCGACGCCCTCGTCGCTGGAGGTATCCGCGGCGCCCTCGCCGCGTTGGGCTTGTCGCAGGGCCGCGCCTGGCGGCGTGGGCGCCGCTGGCACCGTCTGCGGCGACGGCGCCGCAGCTACCTTTCGGCCTCCCCTCGCGCCCCGGGGGAAAGTGGATAACACGCTCTAACCGGCATCGAGCACTTCGCGCACTTTGCCCGCCAGCTCGTCAGCGTTAAATGGTTTGGCCAGGAAGCTCATCCCGGGTTCGCGCCGATCGCTCGGATGGACCGATTCCTCGAGATAACCGGAGATGAAAATCACTTTCGTTTCCGGACGGGTTTGGCGGAGCCAATTGGCGAAATCGCGGCCGCTCATCTCGGGCATCACCATGTCGGGAGATCTGTGCCCGCGGCTCTCTCCGATTTGATGAAAATTCCCTTGCCTTAGCCCGACATCGAAAATATGGCTGCGCTTAAGATGTCCACCGACCCGAATCGTCCGTTGCAGAACCAAAAAGCGCTCGTCACCGGCGGCAGTTCCGGGATTGGCGAAGGCTGTGCGCTCGGCCTCGGCGCGGCCGGGGCGTCGGTCGTGGTGAACTATCATTCCGATGCGGAGGAAGCCGAGCGCGTGGTAGCGGCGATCCACGCCGCGGGGAGCGAGGCGTTCGCGATCAGAGCGGACGTGAGCAAGGAAGACGAAGTGCAGGCGATGTTCGCGGAAACGCTCAAGCGCTTTGGCACGCTCGACATTTTGGTCAACAACGCCGGGCTCCAACAGGACGCGCCCTTCCACGAAATGACGCTCAAGCAATGGGAGCGGGTTATCGGTGTGAACCTGACCGGTCAGTTTCTCTGTGCGCGCGAGGCGGTTCGCGAATTTTTGCGGCGCGGCGTGGTTCCGGAAGTCTCGCGCGCGGCCGGTAAAATCATTTGCATGAGCTCGGTCCACGAAGTCATTCCCTGGGCCGGTCACGTGAATTACGCGGCCTCGAAGGGCGGGATCATGCAGTTGATGAAAAGCATGGCGCAGGAGCTGGCGCCGAAAAAAATCCGGGTCAACAGCATCGCCCCGGGCGCAATCAAAACGCCGATCAATCGCGCAGCCTGGGAAACGAAGGAAGCGCTGGAGAATTTGCTCAAGCTCATCCCCGACGGCCGGATCGGCGAACCGGAAGACATCGCCCGAGCGGCGGTCTGGCTCGCTTCCGATCAATCGGATTACATCACTGGCGCAACCATCTTCGTCGATGGCGGGATGACACTTTATCCCGGCTTCGCTGCCGGCGGATAAAGCACAATCCCGCCGACAACGGTTGCCGGTCTCGACGGTGCCGGTTACAACTTCGGGGAATGACCTTCACAGTGCGCGAGCTGGCGGAAATGTACGGCGGAGAATTGCGTGGCGATTCCAGCCTAACGATCGCGGGCGCGGCCTCGCTCGCGGAAGCGACTCCGGGTGAAATCACCTTCTACGGCAACCCGCGTTATCTCGCGGCCTTTCGCAAAACGCGCGCCTCGGCCGCGTTCGTGCCGGAGGATTTCGAAGAGGAAATCGTGGGCTCGCAGATCCGGGTCGCGAACCCGAGCAAGGCGTTCGAACAGGTCGTGTTCAAGTTCGCTCCGCAACCAATTTCATTCCCGTCCGGGATTCATCCGAGCGCGGTGATTGCGCCGGGAGCGTCGTTAGGCAAAGGCATTTTCATAGGCGCCTGCGTGGTCGTCGAGCCCGGGGTGGAGATCGGCGACGGCGCGCGGATCGGAGCCAACAGTTACGTCGGGCACGAGACGATGATCGGCGCTGGCACGTTGATTTATCCCAACGTCACGATCCGCGAACGCACTCGGATCGGGGAGCGGGTCATCATTCACAGTGGCACCGTGGTCGGATCGGACGGTTTCGGTTTCGAAATGGCGGCGGGCGGCCACAAGAAAGTGCCGCAGATCGGGATCGTGCAGATCGACAACGACGTCGAGATCGGCGCCAATACGACGATCGACCGGGCGCGCTTCGGCCGCACCTGGATCCAGGAAGGCGTGAAGATCGATAACCTGGTCCAGATCGCGCACAACGTCGTCATCGGGAAACATTCGATCATCGTCGCGCAGGTCGGGATCGCGGGCAGTGTGCGAATCGGTTCCGGCGTGATAATCGGCGGGCAGGCCGGAATTATTGGCCACATCGAAATCGATGACGGCACGATGATCGGCGCCCAGACCGGCGTCTCAAAAAGTCTGCATGGCGGCACCTGGTGGTCGACGCCAGCCGAACCGCTCAAGGACTCGATGCGCCATCTCGCCTGGGTGCGGCGGCTCGGGAAACTTTTCGAGCGGGTGAAAGCGCTCGAGGAAAAGCAGTAGCTCGTCTGCCGCCCTTACGGCACGAGGAAGATCTTCCCGCTGTAGGGATCCTTCACCTTCTGGCCGGGGCTGTAGCCGGTCACATCGACATAGCCGCCGTTCTTATCGAACGGACTGAAGACGTAACCGGGTTTGCCGGGAACCGGCTTTGCATAAGGCAAATCGGAGCCCTGCGACGACGCAGTCCGCTGGGTCGAAGTCGTGGTGGGCGGAGCGCTCTCGCGTGTCGTCGTCACGCGCGGGGTCGCGGTCGGACGTGATTCCGTTTCAGGCGGCGCCTCTCGTTCCGTGGCGACCACGCGGCGCTGGGTTTGCACTGGTGGCGGCGGAGGAGGCGGCTGCTGGGTGGCGTAAGGCTGTTGCACCGGGTAAGGCTGCGAAGGCGGATGCGACGTGTCGGAATAGGTCTCGGTCGTCGTGGTGGTGGTTTGCTGCTGCGGTTCATCCACTCCGAGCTGGCGCCGCACGTATTGATGCGGTGCATCGACGACCCGGAAAGTGGAGACCGCTGCATCGTGCATCGTCCCGCAGGAGGTGAGGGCGACGACCGCGAGGAGCGAAGCAAGAATGGTGGACTGTTTCATTGTGGTTCCTTTATAATTCGCTCTGTCTGACGTGAATGGGCGGGAAAAATTTCATTTCGCCGAAGGCGCCGGATAAACCGCCGGGCTTCGATTGCCATCGCTGTCGATGGCCGCGACGCCAAAAAGGTAATTGTCCTTCGAGACCTTCGGCACGGTGAAACGCGTTTCGTTGCCCGCGAAAGCGGAACGCTGCCAGAGCGGTGCGGTCGTCTCCCGCCAGAGCACTTCATAGCCGGCCAGGTCTGGTTCCTTGTTCGCCTGCCAATGCAGGGTGGTGTCGTTGGTCAGTTCCTTCGTTTCCATCTCGACCCCGCTCGGCGCGGCCGGCCCGAGGGCGAGCGCGCCTAACGACGCAGCGTTGATCCGCGCGACCTGCGCGACGTATTCGAAATCGACGAACTCCGGCAGGTCGCCGAACTGGATACCGCTCTCCTTTCGGACGTCCTGATGCTGGTGTCGGAAGTCTTCGTTAGGCTCGGTCATCCGCACCGCCGGATAACCGGCTTCGAGGAAAGGAGAATGGTCCCCGCCGCGCAAGTAACGATCCTTGCGATAGACGATGTCCACCGTCATGTTCGGGACATAACGTTCGCCGTTTGTCTTGATGAAGCGCGCCAGTTCGCGAGCCGGGCTGTCGTTCTCGCCACCGGTCTTGATCTGCCGCAGCATGGTTTCGCTCATCTCTCGCAATGGCGGGATGCCCTCGGCAAAAAGCCGCACCTGCGTGCTGGCAAAGCTGCCGCCTTCCGCGTGTGAGCTGCCGATGATGTCGTTCGTGATCATGCCGGCGATGTTCCACTTCTTTTCCTTCGCCATCCGCGCCCAATGGGTGGAACCATAGAGGCCCTGCTCTTCGCCCGCGACGGCCATGAAGACGATCGTTGCGTCCCATTTTTTCTGCGACATGACCCGCGCCATCTCGAGCACGGCGGCAACTCCGGACGCGTCATCGTCCGCGCCGGGGGCGTCGGCGGTTTCGTTCATCGGATCGCTCACGCGGGAGTCGTAATGGCCGCTCACCACGTAGATGCGATCGCGCGCTTCCGGCTGTTCGCCGGGCAACGTCGCGACTACGTTCACGACCTGCACCAAGTCCGGATTTCGCTCGTCGGGTGGCTGAGTGAATTCATCCATCGCAACCTGGAGCCGGCCACCCGAATCCTCGCTGTAACGCGCGAGTTCCGATTGGATCCAGCGACGCGCGGCGCCGATTCCACGCGTCTCGCTTTTCGTATCCGAAAGGGTGTGACGCGTGCCGAAGCTGACCAGTTTACGAATGTCCGTCTCGATATTTTTGGCCGAGATTTCCTTCACCACGGCGCTGATCTGCGGATTCGGTTTCGGGTCCGGTGCCTGAATGGCAAAAAGCGCCGGGACACAAGAGAGCGAGAGGAAAAGGACAATCCGGCCGATCATCGGAAACGATAACCGCGGATCAGCCGAGCGTCTAACGGGACCGCCGGTTAGCGTTGCTGCGTCACCCATTGCGTCGCATACCGGACCACTTCGCGCGCGCTCGGCACGCCGAGCTTTTCCTTGATGTTGGCGCGGTGGGCTTCGACGGTTTTCTTGCTCAGGTGCAGCTCGCCCGCGATCTCGTGCATGTCGTGGCCTTCGCCGATCAACTGAAAAACTTCCAGCTCGCGATCGGTCAGCCGATCGACTGCGGAACGCGATTCGCCGCCGCCGTTGATGTGATCGAAGAGCATCCGTTTGGTCATGCTCGGACTGATGTAAATCTCGCCGTCGATCACGCTGCGGACAGCTTGGAGAATGGAATCGAGCGCCTCCCGTTTCATGACGTAGCCGCGCGCGCCGGCCCGCAGGGCGCGTTCCGCGTAAAGCGCCTCATCATGCATCGAGACGACCAGCACCGGCAGATCCGGCCGCTCGGCCTTGATCGATTTCGTGAGCTCGATCCCATTCGCTCCGCCTCGCAGACCAATGTCCACGACCGCGAGGTCGAAACGCTTGGAGCGAATTGCGTTCAACGCCCCGCCGCTGTTGTCCGCCTCGGCCTCGACCTGCAGATCGTTCTGCGAATCGAGCAGCTGTGTCATCCCTTTGCGAAAAAGCGGATGATCGTCCACCAGCAGAATGGCGCGCTTTTTCACCTTGGCGGCGGCCGAAGTGTTTTTGAGAGCTTTCATGAAACTGCCGGAACTGGAATTCGCCCAAGCGTTTGTCGCTCAAGTGTTCGCCTCTCCATAACTAATCGCAGGTCGGCTCCTATTGGATTGCAATTTCGTATTTAGGCTGACCAGACGATAGGTTTTTCTCCGCCCAAGGCTAAGAACTTGTCGTTCGGCTTTCTTTGGATCGGGCCTTAACCTGGCGAATTGCGGGCGAAGAAAAAAGAGAGGCATCGGTTTTCGCGTGGCGCTGCGTTTTCTATTTAGTGCGGGCAAAAAAGACAACCGGCGCGAAGTCAGGGATTCGAGCGAAACAGGAGCGGCCACCCTCTTCCGCGGAAGAGGGTAAAAGCGAGCACTTCTATCGTTGCCCGGCCTGCGGCGCGATGGTCGACAGTCGCGACCGCGAGGCGATGGCGAGGCACCATCGCCATGTTCTCTTTCCGCGGCCGATCGATCGGGTGCCAGAAAGTCCGACCGCAAGACGACAAGGCGGCGTCGATCAGGTAGGCGACACGCCGGCGGCTGGAGACTCGGTCAGCAGGGAGCGCAACTGATGGAAGTCGAAGGGCTTGGTGAGATACTCATCAAAGCCGGCCCGCAACCCGAGCTCCTTCTCGCCGCTCCGCTCATGCGCCGTTAAGGCGACCGTTTTCTTCCAAGGTTGGCGCTTTTTTGCCTCCGCCACGAGGTCGAGTCCATTGCCGTCGGGCAGCCCGATATCGCTCACAAGCACGTCGAAGCGCAGGTTCTCGAGCAGGCGAAGGGCGTC
>JBBPZW010000109.1:0-4051 GCA_038198475.1 Chthoniobacterales bacterium
CGTTGCCCTCGATCCCTCAAATCCCGAGATCGTTTACGCCGCGCTTTACGCACGGCAGCGCACCCCGTGGTCGTTTGCTTACGGCCCGACCGCGACCAACGGCCAGGATGTGGGCGGCATCTTCAAGAGCAGCGACGGCGGAGCGACGTGGAAAAAGTGCAGCGGCGGGTTGCCGGGCCTAACGGGTCGGATTGGTCTCGCGGTCTCGCCGAGCAAGCCGAAACTGGTGATGGCGATCGTGCAGAGCGACGAAGGCGGAGCGAGCGATCTGCGCGATCTGCACAGCAAGGCCGGCGGCGTTTTTCGCTCCGAAGATGCAGGCGAAAAGTGGACGCGAATGAGCGATATCGATCCACGTCCGTTTTATTTTAGTCAGATCCGAATCGATCCCGCGAATGATCAACGCGTTTACGTGCTTGGGATGGCAGTTCTCGCTTCGGATGAAGACGGGAAAAATTTCCGGGAAGATCTTTCCGAAAAAGTGCATCCCGATTGCCACGCGCTCGCCATCCAGCCCGGCACCACGCCGGCGCCCAAAGCAGCCAAACCCGAAGATAAAAACAAGCCGCCGAAACCGCCGGTCTGTCAGCGGCTTTTACTCGGAACCGACGGCGGCCTTTACCAGAGCTCCGCGGCGGGGAAGGCATGGGATCATCTCAACCGTTTCCCCGGCGGCGAATTTTATCGCATCACGCTCGACGACTCGCAGCCGTTCTACCGGGTGGCCGGCGGGTTGCAGGATAATGAGAGCTTTGTCGGACCGAGCCAAGTCGCCACCAAGGAAGGCATTCGCAATTCCGACTGGACAGCGCTCGAGGGCGGCGACGGATTTTATGTCGTTTTCGATCAGTCCGATCGCGACGTTTTCTATGCGGAGAGCCAGGAGGGTTACATCCATCGAATAAATCTCCGCACCGGCGAGAAACGCGACCTGCGACCGGAAGCTGCCGAGGGCCAGGAACGTTACCGGTTCCATTGGAATGCGCCGCTCCTTGGGAGCCGGCACCAGGCAGGCGTTCTCTATCTCGCGGGGAATCGGGTTTTTCGCCTGACGGACAAGGGCGAGCATTTCCAAGTCATCAGTCCTGACCTAACGCGGAACGAATCGAACAAAGTGAACGCTGCCGGAAGCGGCGCCGAAAACTACGGCGTCGTCTATTCGTTAGCCGAATCTCCTGTTAAAGCCGGCCTGCTGTGGGCGGGAACGGACGACGGACGCCTCTGGTTGACGCCGAACGACGGCGGGAACTGGACCGAACTGACGGCCAAGCTGCCAGAGCAGGCCCGCGGACAATGGGTCGTGCGAATCGAGCCCGGCGCGAAAGACCCGAAGGTCGCCTACGTCGTGACCAACGCTTACCGAACCGGGGACGATCGGCCTGTGATCCTGCGCACCGCGGATATGGGCCAGACCTGGCAGAGCGTCACCGGCCAGGGACTTCCGCCTAACGATCCGGTGGAAGTGGTCCGGGAAGATCCGGTTAATTCCCATCTCCTTTATGCCGGGACGCATTTTGGGTTGTTCGCTTCGCTGGATGGCGGTGCCCACTGGGTGCGGATCGGCGATTTGCCTAACGTTCGGGTGGACGATCTCCAGATTCACCCGCGCACCAGCGACCTGGTCATCGCCACTCACGGCCGCAGTCTCGAGATCCTCGATGACACGCGTGCTTTCCGTGAGCTGACACCGGAAGTGATGGCGCAACCGGCGCATCTGTTCACGATCGCGCCCGCGCGCGGATTTTACCTCCTCTCCGGTTTCGTCGATTGGGATGGTAAGGGTGTCTATCGGGGCGAAAATCCGCCGGAAGGGGCGTTACTGACCTTTTGGGTAAAGGAATTCACGGGTGATGAAGTGAAGATCGCGATCACGAACGGGGCTGGGCAGCCGGTCGCGAACCTGAAGGCCTCCGGCGCGCCCGGCTTAAATCGGGTGACCTGGGATCTGCGTCCGACCGAGGACGTTCGGATCAAATACGGCGGTGATGATCCGAAGAAATTTGTTCCGAGCGGCGATTACACGGCCGAATTGAGTTACGGGAAGGAAAAGTCGAAACAGACTTTCCGGATCCAGATCGCGGAGGGAATTACCACTCGTTAGGCTAACGGATTATTGGTGCTTGTTCGCCCGGAGCGGGTTTGTTATTGCTCGGTCGACCCGGCTTGCTGGCGATGAGCACAAAGGCCTCTTCAGCGAATCCCTCGTTGCGACTGCACGAGGTACTGGAGGCGGAGAGGTCCGTCCTGACCAATCACCTCGGCCGCTCGATTCCGGACTGGCTGGCGAAATTGAAGGATTCGCCGGGAATTTTTTCGCCGCTCGGCAACTAGAGGCTGGCGCCAAAAAAAATCAGACTAGGAACAAGACCTAGGTAAAGTCGCACTCTCCCCCTCATTGTGAGGCGGTGCATTGGCCGGGAAGTTGAAGCCATCAATCGCTCGTGGGCGATGGAGAAAACGGGACGCTTCCTCTATGATTCAACCGCTGATTGACACCTCGGGCTTGGCTGAAGCATCGGACGAGACCTTGATGAAGGAGATTACCAACCGGCATCAAACCGCGTTGTGCGAGCTCTATCAGCGCTACCGGAAAACTTTAAAGTCAGTCATCGCCCGGGTCGTTCACGAGGAGATGGAAGCGGACGACGTTTTGCAGGAAATTTTTCTGCAGATTTGGAGAGAGGCTGGAAACTACTCCCCCAAGGCGGGCCGACCACTTGGCTGGGTGGTCGCCTTGGCGCGACGACGTGCGATCGATCGTCTGCGTCGTCGCCAGGCATATTGCCGGGCGAAGGACCGCTTCGAAGCGCAAATTGAACAACCCGGCGCGCGTTCTACGAGCCAGATGAGCGATGACCTGATCCGATCTGATCTGCGCCGTTTTCTCGAGCGTCAGCTCAGCGGACTGCCGGAATACCAGCGGGAGGTCATCCAGCTCTCCTTTTTCGAGGGCCGGAGCCATCGCGAAATTTCGCACCTTACCAAGACGCCGTTGGGGACAGTTAAGACGCGCCTCGAGCTGGGGATGCGCAAATTGACCAACTGTGTTCGGCCGCTCCGTCGCAAGATTTAGCGACGCAACGGATCAATCCGCTTCTTCTGCCTCGCCCGGCGCGTCTTTATCCGGCTCGATCTCCTCGTTCTCGAGCGAGAAGCGGCGTTTGCGCTTGTTCGCCGGCAAGGGCGAGAGCGTCATGGTGATATTTCGACCGGCGGCTTTCGGTTCCATCTCCACTTGCGCCATGGTCGCGAGATCGTCGCGCACTTTGTACATGAGCTGCATCCCAAATTCCTGGTGGGCCATCTCGCGACCGCGGAATTGCAACTGCACCCGCACCTTGTTGCCCTTGTCGAGGAACTGCTCGCCGTGGCGGATCTTCGTCAGGTAATCGTGGTCGTCGATGTTTACCCGGAATTTTATTTCCTTTAGCTTCGTGCCGGACGCTTTCTTGTCCTTTTCCTGTTTCGAAATGTCGTAACGAAATTTTCCGAAATCGACAATTTTGCAGACTGGGGGGTTGGCGTTCGGGGCCACTTCAACCAGATCAAGACCCATGCCCTGGGCTCGCTTGATCGCCTCGGACAATTTCATCACGCCGAGTTGCTCGCTGGTCGAGCCCATGATGACGCGGACTTCGCGCGCGCGAATCCGGCCGTTTACACGAATTTGTTGTTGCAGAATTTATTATCTCCGGGCCGGCGACGAGGGAGTGAGACTGACGCCGTCATTCTTATGCTCGCAATCTCACGTCGCGCCAATTTGCAGCGCGCCGCACTCGGAAATCTTCGCGCTTGCGAGAGAGCGCGCCGACCGGTTCGGGGCATCGCCCAAACCGAGGGGAAGTTGTATCCGACATCGGAAAAGTCGCAAGGTGTTTCTGATCACGCTGGGGCCGAGCCGTAGAGCGCCGCATGTGCTTCGTAGCCGACGATATCGTCGAGCATTGCCTCGATGGTGGCCGCCAGCGGCGCCGCTTTCGCGAAGCCCGAGAAGACGGCGCGATCGCCGATCGGTGTATCGATCACGAACGTCGGGCGCTGCGTCACCTGC
>JBBPZW010000110.1:0-11085 GCA_038198475.1 Chthoniobacterales bacterium
CGTTTGTTTGAATCGAGCGTGCGCTTTCCCGGCTCGCCGGTTTTCCAGGTTTACCGCGCGGGCTGCGAAGAACTCACTTTTCACCTTCTCGGCTCCGCGGAGCTCGATGAAACTTTTCGCGCCCGGCTCGAGATCGCGGACAAAATCACGCCGGCGCAGATGCACGCGGTCAACGCCGCCATGGAGCGCGCCGTGGGCGAGACTGCGCTTAAGCTCGAGTCGCAGATGATCCTGCTTGCGACCGCGGTCAGCGGCGCGCCCTTCCTCGGATTGTTAGGCACGGTCTGGGGCGTGATGGACACTTTCACCGGCGTGGCTGAAGCCGGCTCGGCCAACCTCGCCGCGATGGCCCCGGGTGTTTCGGGCGCGCTCATCACCACTGTGACCGCGCTTTGCGTCGCGATCCCGGCCATGTTTGGCTACAATTTTCTCGTCACCAGCATCCGCGCCATGACCGTGGAGATGGATAACTTCGCGGCCGAGCTGGCCTCGGAGTTTGAACACAAATACGTCGAGCACGGCGGACGCATTTCCGATTTCCGTCGATGAAAAGGTCGATTCCTTCCTAAGCCGATGCGCCGTTATTCCAGTCGGACCTCACTTTCGACGCTCTCGGAGATCAACATCACTCCGCTGCTCGATCTCGCCTTCGTTCTTCTCATCATCTTCATGATCACGACCCCGCTGCTCGAGAACAGCAAGACGCTCATCATTCCCTCGAGCGCGACGACGAATGCACCGGTCAACCCGGCCGCCGTCCAAATCCTCTCGATGGATCGCAACGAAGTCGTTAGGCTGAACGAGGAAGTGATCGAGCCGGCCGTGCTCAAGAGCCGGCTGGCCGCCCTCAAGCAGGCCGATCCGAATCTCGCGGTCGTGATTCGTCCCGACCGCAGTCTGCCCGTCCAGAAACTCGTTAGTCTGATGGACGCGCTGCAGCGCGCGGAGATCACGAAGGTCGGAATCGCGACGCAGGAAGAACCGAAATAGCGATGACCCGGGACGCGCGTTTCTGGCGCAACGTCACCATCGTTGGGCTGGTTCACGTCGTCGTCTTGCTCGGCCTGCTCTGGTGGAGTCGCTCGCCTTCGAAGGTGCCGAAAGACATCGTTTGGATGGAAGGCGGCGCCGGTGCGAGCGCGGCGGCGGGTGCCGACACGCCTTCGCTCGCCACCCCTGAAGCGACTCCCGAAGCGACCGCGGTCGCGACTCCGGAGGAGGTGAAAGAAGAGCCGACGCCGGAAGTTGCACCGACTGCCAAGAGCGAGATAGAGATTCCGTCACCGACCATTTCGGCGACGCCAACCCAAACCCCAACTCCGACCGCAACGCCGACACCAAAACCGACGCCAAGTCCCACCCCAAAACCAACCCCGAAGCCCACCCCGCGCCCGACGCCGAAGCCAACTCCCAAGCCGAAACCAAAGCCTTCTCCGACCCCAAAAAAGAAGGCGACCCCGAAACCCAAACCGACGCCGGACAAGGAAACCGAAGAAGCAAAGAAGGAACGCGAGAAGAAAAAGGCGATCGCCAAAGCGGCCATGAACAAGGAAGACGAGGGCGAAGAAACCTCCGAAAAACCGGTCAAGAAAGCGACCGCCGCCGGTCAAGGTGAAGACAAGAAAAGCAAGGGCAGCGGCGGCTCCGGTGGAAAAGGTTCTGGCGAGGGAGGCGCATCCGAGTTCGGCTGGTACGGCAACATGTTGCACGACCGCTTTTACAGCGAGTGGGTGCAACCGACGTCAGTCGTGCACAGCGCAAAGCTTTCCGTCCTTCTCCGGATTCGAATCAACAAGGACGGCCGCATTTCCGACTACTCGCTCGCGAAGTCGTCCGGCAATCCGGTGGTGGACGATTCGGTCTCGGCCGCGGCCGCGCGTGTCAAACAGGTCGACCCTTTGCCGTCCGGCCTGGGCGACGATTATTATGATGTAAACATCAATTTCGAATTAAACTAAACGATGACGAGACAAGGAATTTCCAGCCTGGCTGCGCTCGTGCTGCTCCTTTTTTGCCTAACGATCGGGAGAACGATGGCGGCCGAGGACGTGCCGACGATCACGGTCAGCAAGGGCGACCAGATTAATCTCTCCGTTTCCCCGCTCAGCGGTGCGGAAGGCGCGGCCGCGACCAAGATCGTGCAAAGCGACCTCGCGCTCTCCGGCTACTTTAAATTTGGCGGTGCGGACAGTTCTTACATCGTGCGCGGTTCGGCGGACGGCCGAAGCCTGCAAGGGCAGGTGGCGGATCACAGTGGCGGCACCGTTCTTTCCAAGACCTACCCGCCTCAGGCGGGCGGCCCGCGCGAGAACGCGCACCAGTTCGCGAATGACATCATCGAGACGCTGACCGGCCACAAGGGATTAGCCGGGACGAAGATCACTTTCATCGCTACCCGGAGCGGGAAGAAGGAAGTTTACCTCGCCGATTTCGACGGGAGCAACGTCCGGCAACTGACCCGCGACGGCACGATCAGCGTGCATCCTTCGCTCAGTCCCGATGGACTGCGGATCGCCTACACCGGTTACCAGAGCGGTTATGCCGATGTTTATGTGATCGACGTCGCGAGCGGCGCGCGCAACCGGATCGTCAATTTTCCGGGCACGAACAGCGGCGCGACCTTTTCGCCGAACGGCAGCGAGCTTGCCCTAACGATCAGTAAGGATGGCAACCCCGAGCTTTACACGGTGAGCGCAAGCGGTGGCGGGGCGCGGCGGTTGACTCGCACGCGTGGGGTCGAGTCAGGTCCGACCTGGTCGCCTGACGGAAGCGAGATCATTTACTCTTCGGACCAGGGCGGTTCGCCGCAGCTTTACCGGATTTCGGCGAGTGGCGGGACCGGCCATCAAATTCCGACCGGACGCGCTTATTGCACCGAGCCGAACTGGTCGCCGGATAGAAAAAAGGTCGCTTTCAATGTGCGAAGCGGTGGCGAATTCCAGATTGCGATTCTCGACCTCGCGGGAGGCGCGACGCGCACGCTGGCGACCGGGCAAGATCCCGTGTGGGGCGCGGATTCACGGCATCTAATTTTCACCGAAGGCGGCGCGCTTTACATGCTCGACACGGTGAGCAGCCGGAAGAACAAGATCCTCGACGGTCTCGGGAAAATCACCGAGCCGAGTTGGTCGCGGTAGTTTGCTGGCGTCGCTTTGCTGAGCCGCTTCGGGGTAGCGCACGCGTCTCGCGTGCTGGTCGCGGTGTCCCACCGCGACGAACTTTCCGTGGCGCTCAATCGCCGTGAGATCATGAACTGCACTAAAAGTCCGCGACGGCGAGACGCCGTCGCCAGCACCCGGGACGGGTGCGCTACCCGGGCCCTCCGGGAGGCGCTTGTATGAGGGCGAGCGATTTGCCTTCGCCATGCGCGACCTGTTCGAGCGTGCATTGCCGCGGCGACTTGTCTTTGCGCCACCTGACGATTTTTGTTCCATGCCGAAAACGATCGCCGGTGAAATGGTCGTATGTCACTTCCACCACCACCTTCGGCGCAACCGGCTCCCATTCCGCACTTCGCTCCGTGCTCCAGCGGCTCGGGCCTCCGGGCGCGTTGCCGGTAAAGCCCGGCGCTTGCTTTAGGGCTTCAAACTTTTTCGTGAGGGCCGCTTTTTCTTCCGCCTTGAAAGCGGAAGTGAAGCCAACGTGGTGGAGCAGACCTTCGTCGTCGTAAAGCCCGAGCAGAAGCGAGCCGATCAATTTCGCGCCGGTCGCATATCGAAACCCGCCGACCACGCAATCGACTGTCCGGATCTGCTTGATCTTCACCATCGCCGTCCGCTCGCCCGAAGCGTAGGGAGCTTCGGCTTGTTTCGCGATGAGACCGTCGAGGTCGCCGCCGACTTTCTTAAACCACTTCTGCGCCTGACGCAGATCTCTGGTCGCGGGTGAGAGGCGGATTTGCTTATCGTTAGGGAAATATTTCGCCGCGAAGGCTTCTAATGCAGGGCGGCGCTCTTCCAGCGGATGCTGGAGGCGGGATTTGCCATCCGTGCCCGCCAGCAGATCGAAGACGATAAAGATGGCGGGATGAGCTGCGGCAAGTTTCTGGACGCGGCTGGCGGCTGGATGGAGACGGAGCTGCAATTCGTCGAAGGAAAGCGCGCCGTTCACCGGAATGGCCAGTTCGCCATCGAGAACGAATTTCTTCGCCTTCAGCTCGCCTAGCGCCCTAACGACATCCGGGAAATAACGCGCCAGCGGTTGGCCGGATTTCGATTGCAGAAAAATCTCGTCTCCATCCCGGAAAGTGAGGCAACGAAATCCGTCCCACTTCGGTTCGTACTGCCAGCCATCGTCCTCCGGGATTTCGTCGACCGCGCGCGCCTCCATTGGCGGGAGTGGCGGTTTGATGGAGAACGGCATTAGGTATAGCGGCGCGGTTCAAGCTTCGGCGGCCTCTTTCCTTTTCGCACCGTACCGTGCACCGGGATGTAGCCAAGTTCGGTCCGGTCGACCGCGCAGCGCAGAAGCAGGCCGCCGCGGCTCATGTCGCCGCGCCCGACGAAGTCGGCCGGGAAATGGAGCCGTTCCTGCAGGATTTCAAGAATCACGCTGACGTATTTTCCCGTCGCGATGCTGCCGAGGAGGACGACCTCGCATTTCGGCGTCATTTGCCTAACGAGCCGACGCAAATCGCGCTCCAGCGGGCGGCGGTAGCGTGGATCGTCCGCCGCGATGTCGACCTCGGCAAACTCACGCAGGTCGGTGAGCGTGATCGTGGTTGCCGCTGGGACGAGGCCGCGGGTCGGGGTGATGACGAGGACGCGCGAGAAATCCGGCGCGAAGGCATTCGCGTAAGCCAGCTTTCCGCGAAAATAGAGGCCGCTCAGAAAAGTAAAGACTTCGCCTAACGACACCGGTTCGCCGCCGCGGAGGCGTTGAGCGAGAGCGAATTTTGCCCGCTCGCTCAGGAGCATCTGGGCGCGGCGTCCGCCGGCGTAAGCCGGCGAAAGGAGAAAGGTGCGCGAGGCGGTCATTTGCAGTTGCGGGAACTTAACGTGTTGTAGACGCTTCGCTCTGCGAAGCGCGGGCGTGGATTTGGCGGCAGGATCAGCCTGCGATCCACGCAACTGCCCGCGCTTCGCCGAGCGAAGCGTCTACATGAAATCGGGATTCCTCGAAAAACTGATCGAGCGCCTCGGCCGGGTTGGCCCGGAGGAGGTGCAAAATTACCTGCTCCGGCTCGCGCAGGAAAAGGGTTTCCTCGAGACGATTTTCAATTCCATCCAGGAAGGGATCATCGTCACCGACGCCCAGGGGCGCATCTCTTATTTGAACCAGGCGGCCGGCGACATCTTTGGGCTCGACGCCGACAAGTCGGCCGGCAAACCGCTCGAAGAACAGGTGCGCGGTCTCAATTGGAAAGCGCTCTCGCAATCCACCGCCGCGCTCAGCCGGGACATGGAGATTTTTTATCCGACAAACCGGTTCATCAATTTCTACGTCGTGCCGTTGATCATCGAACGCCGCCGGGCGGAGAATTCGCCTAACGAATCGGTGGCGGAGGCGGTCGGCCACGCCATGATCCTGCGCGACATCACCGCGGACCGACGCTCGACCCAGCAGACGATCGAATCGGAGCGTTTGTCGGCCCTCACCCTCCTTGCCGCCGGGGTCGCGCATGAAATCGGCAATCCGCTCAACTCTCTCCACATCCATCTCCAGTTAATGGAGCGGAAAGTAAGAAAGCTGGCTGCGGCGGAAGACAAGCGGGAGTTGCAGGAGTCGATCAACATCGCGCGTTCTGAAATCGATCGGCTCGACTCGATCGTGACCCAATTTCTCCGTGCCATCCGGCCTTCGAAACCGCATTTGTTGCCCGAGGACGTGAACGTGATCGTGCAGGAAGCGGTCCGTTTCTTTCAGCCCGAAATCACCGACCGCGATCTCGTGGTCGAGACCGAGTTGCGCTCCGATCTCCCGCTCCTGGAGCTCGACCGCGACCAGATCAAGCAGGCTTTCTACAACGCGATCAAAAACAGCTTCGAAGCAATGAAGCGGCACGGGATTCTACGCATCCGGACCGATCGCGACGACACCCACGTCAAAATCAGCTTCACCGATACCGGCGGCGGGATCTCGGCGGAAAACCTGAGCCGTGTTTTCGAGCCTTACTTTACCACGAAGAGCGGCGGATCGGGGCTTGGCTTACTGATCGTTAGGCGAATCGTGCGCGAGCACGGGGGCGAGCTGGCGATCGAGAGCAGCGAAGGGAAGGGGCTGACGTTGACGATTCGCCTGCCATTTTTGGATCGCCGGGTGCGGATGTTGCCAGAGAAGGCGGAGGAGTGAGATTCGGGTAGCGCACACGTCTCGTGTGCTGGTCGCGCTGTTCCAGCGCGACGAACTTTCCTCGAAAGAGTCGAACCCATTGGGTACCGACGCGTCAGGGAAAGTTCGTGACGGCGGAACACCGTCACCAGCACACGAGACGTGTGCGCTACCCGGCCAGGACCGCGCGATGGAGTCGATCCACGCCCCTTTCCTTTTCATCCTTCCGCCTTCACCTTTCTCCTTCGCATGCAGCCGACCGTTCTCATCGTTGACGACGAAAAGCATACCCGTGATGGGTTGCGGACGTTGTTAGGCGACAATTACGACACTTACGTCGCCGCCGACGTGACGAGCGCGCTCAACGTCCTGCAGCGCGACCAGATCGATGTCCTCCTGACCGATCTGCGGCTGGGAGGCGAAGACGGCATGGACTTGATCGAGCGCGCACTCAAGCTGCCGCATCCGCCGGTCTGTATCATGATGACGGCTTACGGCTCGGTCGACACCGCGGTCGAGGCGATGAAGCGCGGCGCCTACGATTTTGTGACCAAACCGCTTAATCTCGACAAGCTCGAGATGTTGATCGCGCGCGCGCTCGGCAGCCGCCGGCTCGAACAGGAAAATCGTTCCCTGCGCAAGCAGGTCGACGAGCGTTTCGGGCTCGAAAATATTCTCGGCGAATCGGCCGCGCTTCGCGAGGTGCTCGAGACGATCCGGCAAGTCGCGCCGTCGTCGGCCAATGTCCTCATCGAGGGCGAGAGCGGGACGGGGAAGGAACTGGCAGCGCACGCAATTCATAACCTGAGCCGGCGGCACAAGGGAAAATTCGTGACTGTGCATTGCGCGGCGCTTTCCCCGCAGCTGCTCGAGAGCGAGTTATTTGGTCACGAGCGCGGCGCGTTTACCGGCGCGCACGAACGCCGCATCGGGCGCTTCGAGCAGGCGAATGGCGGCACGATTTTCCTCGACGAAATCGGCGAGATCGACGCCACGACGCAAATCAAACTTCTCCGCGTCATGAGCGAAGAGCGCGCCTTCGAGCGGGTCGGCGGCTCGCAGACCATGCACGCCGATGTGCGTCTCCTCGCGGCGACGAACAAAAATCTCGAGACCCTCGTGAGCGAAGGGAAATTCCGCGACGATCTCTACTTCCGGCTCAACGTGGTCAGGATCACGATGCCCCCGCTGCGTGACCGGAAGGAAGATATTCCGCTTCTGGTGCGCGCCTTTTTGCGGCACTTCTGCAAGGTGAATGAAAAGCCGCTCCTCGAGGTGACGACCGATGCGATGAATACGCTCCTCGCCTACGACTGGCCGGGCAACGTCCGCGAGCTGCGAACCGCCATCGAGCATGGGGTTGTCATGGCGACGGGCGCGAAGGTGACCTTGCGCGATCTGCCTGCGGCGGTGCGAAAAGCGGCGCCCGCGCCCGGCACGCGCACCCACGCCTTCGATGAAAAGGCCAGCCCGCTCGATTTGCACGCGACCGAACGGCGTTTGATCACGCAGGCGCTCGCGTCGACGAAGGGAAATGTCACGGCGGCCGCGAAAAAGCTTGGCATCAGCCGGCGCACTCTTCATCGAAAGCTGAATGAAATGGATGCGGAGAAATCCGGAGCGAGTTCGAGTGGTTAGAGTTTCGGATTTTCAAGATGCCTGGTAGCGCCGACGCGGTTCAACGTCTCGTTCACACTCTGGAAGCGGGCTGGGCGGTAGTCTGGGTGCGCCGCGCCCTCGCGCTCGCGCTTGTCGTTGGCCTGGCGGTCTTTTTTTTACTGCACGAATTCCACGGGCTCGCCACCTCGCAGGCGATGGATCAGGCGCAGATCGGGCGCGAGATGCTGCACGGGCATCTCTGGAAAACGAAATTTGCGCGGCCGCTCGCGCTCTGGCAATTGCAGCGCCACGGCAAGAACGTCGCCGCAAAAATCTGGACGGATACCTACAACGCGCCGCTTCCGCCGCTCGTCGATGCGATCGCGCTCCTCCCGGTGCGGTCGCATCTCGCGGCGATGTCACGCGATACGATTTATGTCGGCGACCGGATGATCGTGCTCGTGTCGACGATTCTTTTCCTGATGTCGATCGTGCCTTTCTTCCTGACCGCGCGCCGTCTCTTTGACCAGCAGGTCGCGTTCCTCAGCTGCATCATGGTTCTGCTTGGTGACATCTTCTGGCAGTACTCGCTCTCCGGTTTGCCGCAGATGCTGCTGCTCCTGTTTTTCAACTCCACGCTCTATCTGCTGGTCCGGGCGATCGAGGCGCAGGCGGAGGACAAACCTTCCTCCCGCTGGCTCGGCGCAGCCGGCCTCGGTTTCGGTCTCCTCGCCTTGTCTCATGCCCTAACGATCTGGATTTTTCTGGCCGCGCTCGTTTTCGTGATCCTGCATTTTCGTCCGCGCCTGCGTTCCGCGGTCTGGCTGGCCGCGCCGGTTTTGATTCTCTACACGCCGTGGTTGCTGCGGAACTATCTGGTCTGCGGCAATCCGGCGGGCGTGGCCTTTTACGCGCTCTTCGGCCAGCTCGGCGCGAGCGAATCGGGACACATGCGCGCCTTGGTCTTCGACCTGCGTAGCCTGAATGCGGGAATGTTGCGGGCGAAAATCAATGACAACCTGCTGGGACAAATGGGAGAGCTTTTTCGCTACTTCGGCTGGAGCGTCGTGGCGCTGTTTTTTTTCCCGGCGATCCTGCATCCTTTCCGGCACGCGGCGACGGCGAGCACGCGCTGGCTGATTCTCGCGCTCTGGTTAGGCGCGGTTTGCGGGATGGTGGTCTACGGCATCGATGAAGAACTGGGAGTCGCGGCCAATCAGTTGCATTTTCTTTTCCTCCCGATATTGACCTCCTTCGGACTCGCCTTCCTGCTCGTCCAATGGAACCGGCTCGGCATCGCCGGCCGTTTCCCGCGCTTCGGATTTCTGACGGCACTTTTTGTCTTGTCCGCCTGGCCGATGATTTCCAATCTGACCTTGGCAAGTCCCAAACCGATCGTCCGTTGGCCGCCCTACGCGCCGCCCTACATCGCCCTGATTAATACCTGGATGCAGCCGAATGAAATCATCGCCTCCGACATGCCTTGGGCGGTCGCCTGGTACGCCGACCGGCACTCCGTCTGGCTGCCGGACACGCTCGCACATCTTAACGAATTGAATGATTACAAGGCGTTGGGTGGCCCGGTCGACGGGTTATATCTGACGCCAATCAGCGGGGGGCAGAACAAACTCAGCGACATCACGAAAGGTGAATACAAAGACTGGGCAAAGGTCATCCTGCGGAGTGTCGACCTGAAGACATTTCCCCTGCCCTGGGCTTCGCTTCTCGGACCGGAAGGCGAGTGCGTCTTTTTCAGCGATCACGACCGGGAGAAAGCTGCCGCCGGAGCAAAACCATGACGCCAAAAAAAATCTTTGGCACCGATGGAGTGCGCGGGGTGGCGAATGTCGAGCCGGTCACCGCGGAGACCGCGCTCAAGCTTGGCCGGGCGGCCGCGCATGTCTTTACCGCGCTCAATCCGCAGGCGCATCCGCCGGGTTTGCGGCCCAAGATCGTCCTCGGCAAAGACACCCGGCTCTCCGGTTACATGCTCGAGAACGCGCTCGTCGCCGGGATTACGTCGTTAGGCGTGGACGTGCTCTTGATCGGACCGCTCCCCACGCCGGGCGTAGCCTACATCACGCGTTCGTTGCGCGCCGATGCCGGGATCGTCCTCTCTGCCTCACACAACCCATATGAGGATAACGGGATCAAATTTTTCCGGCACGACGGCTACAAACTCGACGACGAGATCGAACGCCAGATCGAGCAGCTCGTCTTCACTGGCGAGATTGATTCCATCCGGCCGACGGCAAAAAAAATCGGACGCGCCACCCGGATCGACGACGCGCTTGGGCGCTATGTGGAATATGCGAAAGCGAGTTTTCCGAGAAAAATGTCGCTCGAGAAAATGCGGATCGCGGTCGATGTCGCGAACGGCGCCGGCTACAAATCGACCCCCTGTATTCTGCGCGAGCTGGGCGCGGAACTGACCGTTGCGCACAACCAGCCTAACGGGACCAACATCAACGCGAATTGCGGGAGCACCTATCCGGAGGAAATACAGCGACTCGTGAGGGAAAGTGGCGCCATGGTCGGGATTTCGAACGATGGCGACGCCGACCGCGTCCTCCTCTGCGACGAAAAGGGTGAGCTGGTGGATGGCGATGAAATTCTCGCCATCGCCTCGGTCGATTTGTTAGGCAGCGGCCAGCTCGCGCGGGACACCCTGGTCGCGACCGTCATGAGCAATTTCGGGCTCGACGAAGCCCTCGCTGCCCATGGCGGAAAAGTCATCCGGACAAAAGTGGGCGACCGTTACGTGATCGAGGAGATGGTGCGGCAAAACCTGAACCTGGGCGGCGAACAGAGCGGGCACATGATTTTCCGCGACTTCACGACCACGGGCGACGGGATCATCAGCGCGCTCCAGATTCTGCGCATCATGCAGGCGACTGGGAAACCGCTGAGCGAGCTGAAAAAATGCCTGGTGAAATATCCCCAGGCCCAGCGCAACCTGCGGGTGAAAGAGAAGCAGCCGCTGGAGGAACTGGCGGAGGTGCAGAAGCTGGTCCAATCCGCGGAGAAGGAATTGGGCGGCCGCGGCCGGGTGCTCTTGCGCTACTCCGGCACCGAACCAAAGATCCGCCTCCTCATCGAGGGGCGCGACCAGAAGCAGATCGATCAGCAGGCCGACGGGATCGCGCGCGCGATCGAGGTGGCGATCGGGTTGTAGACGCTTCGCTCTGCGAAGCGCGGAGGAACGCGGCGCTTACC
>JBBPZW010000111.1:0-29567 GCA_038198475.1 Chthoniobacterales bacterium
GCAATCATCGGCGCCTCTTGATCCGCTGGGAAAAGCAAAGCGCCCTCTACCTCGCCTTCGCCACTCTCGGATGTTGCCTGATCGCTTCACGTTTTCTCTAACTTAACCTCATGCACACCTACTTTTCGGATAGCTTCTAGGCGTTGGCGGGGACGGCTAGCTCTGGCAGTTGGGCTTCAATCGCGGCGCGATTTGGCTCCAACTAGGGCGGGAGGACGAGCGTTTCGCCTAACGACGCCATCTCTTCATCGACGTGGAAACCCGGCCCGTCGGGGGCCAGCTCGAAAAGCACTCCGCCTGGTTCGCGGAAATAGACCGACTTGAACCAGAAGCGATCGATCACCGGTGTCGGCCGCGCGCCGCCCCGCACTGCCTGCTCGCGCACTTCGAGCTGGTGCGCCTCGTCGACCATACGCCAGGCGATATGATGCACGGAGCCGGTTCCCCACGCGCCCGGGCGCGCGGTCGGCAGCGCACGCAGATCGACATACTGTCCGGAAAACCCCTCGCCCAGACCATAGCGGGTCCAGCCTTCTTCCTCGCCGATCTTCCGAAACCGGAGTGCTTCGGCAAGAAAGGAAGCGGTCGGTTCGAGATCGTGCTCCACGATGCGGGCGCTTTCCAGTCCGCGGATCTGACGCTCGATCGGGATCGGGCCGCGCTCCCACGGCGTAAACGGCCGGCCTAACGACGTTTCGCTTTCCGTTAGGCTGAGCCGCAGGCCATGCGGATCGACGAGCGGCAGAACGCGTTGCCCGAAGCGCACCTCGACATCGGACATTTGCACCCCATAACGTTCCAGCCGCGCACTCCAAAACCGCAGGCTCCCCGGCGGCACGGCCAGCGAAACTTCTGTGCTTAATCCGTAGCCCTCCCGATGCGGCGCGAGCTGCGTCCAGGGGAAAAACGTCAGGTCCGTTCCGGGATGTCCCTCGGCGTCGGCATAGAAAAGATGATACGTCCCCGGGTCGTCTTGGTTGACGCTCTTCTTGACCAGGCGCATCCCGAGAACGCCCCCATAGAAATCGAGATTCTCCTGGGCCGGACCGGCGATGGCGGTGATGTGATGAAGTCCCGCAATCGGTGGCATCGCGCAAACTGGCGCAGCCTGGCCTGGGAAAAAATCTTTTTCAGTTGGAACACGCGCGCATCTTTGTTAGGCAATGATGTTCCGCGATGATCAGCCGTTTCTTTCTCTGCCTGTTGGCTGGTTGTTTCGCCAGCAGTGCCTTCGCCAAGCCGCCGACCGTTTTTCTCGTGCGCCACGCCGAGCGCGCCGCGATCAGCGGCCATGTCCCTTCTGATACCGGCCTTTCCCCTGCCGGCCGCGAGCGAGCGCGCTCCCTCGCGGAGACTTTGCGGGACGCGGGGATCGCCGTCATTTTCACGAGCGAATACAAACGCACGCAGGAAACGGCCGCGCCCCTCGCGCAGGCGTTAGGTGTTCGACCCGAGGTCGTCCCGGCCGATGATCTTCGGTCGTTAGTCGCGAAGATCAGGGCTGCCCCGGGGAATGTGCTGGTCGTCGGACATTCCAATACTCTCCCGCAGGTCCTCAACGCGCTCGGGGTCCATGTTCGGGTCAAGGTGGCGGAGTCCGACTACGACAATCTCTTTCTCGTCGTCCACGAACCAGAGGCGCGATTGGTTCGGCTGCACTATCGTTAGGCTGTAGACGCCCGGAGGCGCGGGTGTTCGTGTGGCCAGCTTTCGGATCGCTCCCACGGGCGACATCTGCTCCCGCGCTTCGCAGAGCGAAGCGTCTACAAATCCGGCGCTCCCCTATTTCTGCTCGAAGATCTCGGCTCGCCGGACTCGCTCGCCTTTCAGAAAGACATTCGAGATCGAGGAGAGGGCGCGCACATCCTGCAACGGGTTGCCGTCGACCACGAGGAGCGAAGCTTCCTTGCCTTTCTCAATCGTCCCGATGCGTTCGTCGGCGCGCAGCAATCGCGCGGCGTTATAGGTCGCGGCCTGGAGTGCGACCTCAGCCGGTATTCCCGCGGCTACCCAAAGCTCGATCTCACGTTGCACCGTCGGCCCGTGCAGGACGAGAAAATTGCCCGCGTCGGATCCCGTCACGAGCATGATGCCAGCGTGCCAGGCCTTCAGCAGGTTGCGCCCGCCGATCTCCATCGAGAGCGGATAATGGCTCAGCCCGTCGCGCATCGATTTCATCTCCGCATTGCTCGCCGCGTGCTCGGTGCCGGTGAGCAGATCCTTTGTCGTGACCTGCTGGACTAACGAACGCTTGAGCAGCTCGGTTTTTCCTTTGGCAAAATCGGAGAGCCCTTCCACCACGCTCAAGGTCGGATCGAACGCGATCCGCTTCGCTTTCATCTCTGCGATCGTCGCCTCGGGAATTTCATCGCGAAAGGAACCGTGCTCGATCGAATCCGCGCCTAACGACACCGCATCCGTCACATCGCGCGCGTCGCCGGTGTGGATCGAGGCCGGCAATTTTTTCGCGTGCGACTCCTGCACGACCGCGCCGAGCAGCCCGAGATTCATCCGGTTAAAGGTGTAACCCGGGACACCCGCCTCGAGGACACCCTTGATTGCGTCCACGCCTTTTGCCGCCAGCTGGTCGACCTGTTTGCGTGCTTCCTCCGGTGATTTCGGGATGCGGAGGAACTGCGCATTGAAACTGGAGCGCGCCATCTCCGGCATATTCTTCGCGTATTCAGTGCCGTGTCCTCCTTCCGCGGTGAAAATCGGGCCGCAGAGAAATAGTTCGGTGCCCAGCCTTTCCCCGCTGTTAAAGCGCGCCCGCAGCTTGATCATGTCATCGACCTTGTCACCGGCGCTCCGGACGGCTGTCACCCCGCAGTAAAGGTAGGCTTCCAAGGCGCGCTCGTTTGCCTTCGCCGGATCGAACTTCGTCCAGTCATCATAGAAGCCGCCCGGGCCGCCGATGTGGACATGCACATCGATCAACCCGGGCAGGACCGTTTTGCCCGCCGCATCGATGGCTTCCGCGTTGAGCGTTTTCGCTTCGGGAAAGTTGCCGTCGTAAACCTCCGCAATCTTGCCGCCTTTCACGAGGATCGCGCCCGATTCGATCACCTTCCCGTTGCCGACAAAGATGCGCGCATTCTCGATCAGCCAAGTCTGCCCGCGCCAAAGATCCCGTGCCAGGATCCGCGCCTTCACGAGATCGTGCTGGCTCCACGCCTGGTAGGCGCCGAGGAAGAGAAACGGCAGCAACACGACCAACACCCAGAGCTTGGCCGAGGCGCGCAGCTTCTCCTCCTTCTCCCAACGGAAAAGCTTCGTCGCGATGAAAGTCCCGACCGCGGTGGTGAGAAGGAGCGCGACGACCGATGGCCAATTCGCGAACAAACTTTCGCCACGCTGCATAATCCCTCCAATCCCGGTCATGAGATAAGTCGCGGGAATGAACTGCGTGATGTTTTGCAGCCAGTGCGGCATGTAAGTGATCGGAATGGTCGCGCCGCTCAGGAAGAGCATCGCCATGTAGATCGGCTGGATGAGGATGTTGCTTTCCTGCGAGGAATTGACGACCGCGGCAATGATCAGGCCTAACGAACGGAAAGCGATCGATCCGAGACAAATGAAAGCGAGCAGCGAGATGAGCTGCCCCGGGATTGGCATCCCGTAAAACTGGTGCGCCAGGAAAATGATCAGCACCACGCTTGGGACAAAGAGGACAACACCGGTAATCATCGAGGCCGCGAGGAGCGGCACCGGCGTGATCGGTGTCACCTTATAGCGCCGGAGAACGTTTTCCTCCCGCTCTTGGACCGCGCGCATCCCCGCGCCAAAGAGTCCGTTCCCGAGAATGCCGAGGACGATGACCATCGCGACCACCTGGAGGATCGCGGAGCCCTGGTTGGCGTCGAACATTTGTGCGAAGACGAAGAAAAACATGAGTGGGAAAAAATAATTGAAGAAAAGAACCGTCCGATTCCGGGCCGCGAGCCGGAGATCGATTTTGAGAAGTGCGAGAAAGGCTTTCATCGGATGGTAACGCGAGCTTCCAGCTTGCACGTTTCATGAGCCTGCAAGCTGGAAGCTTGCGCTACCTTCCTCCCGCCGGCTCTGTTCCAGGTTGAAGACATCATTCTCATTCGCGCAGACGTTTTCCGGTCATTTCGATGAAGACGTCTTCCAACGTCGGGCGTTTCAAATGAACGTCGGCCAGTTCCAGACCCTGGCCGTCAATCCAGCGAATCATTTCCACCAAAGTCTGCGCCGGACGGCTTGAACTAACCGAAATCCGGCGCCGGTCGTCGTTCACAATCGTGCGGATGGCATCGGGCCAGGCGGGCAATTCGACGGGCGGAAGCGGCTGACCTAACGAGATTTCGATGCTCGACTGTGTCGCGCTCTTTTGCTGCAACTCGCGCGGCGAGCCGATCGCGATGATGACACCGTCGTCGATGATCGCGACCCGGTCGCAGAGCCTTTCTGCCTCCTCGATGTAATGGGTCGTCATCAGGATGGTGCGTTTCTCGGCGCGCAGTTCCTCAATCAAATCGCGGATCTCGAGGCGCACCTGCGGATCGAGCCCGGTCGTCGGTTCGTCGAGAAAAAGCATCTGCGGATCGTTAATGAGCGCGAGGGCAAGAGCGAGCCGCTGCTTCTGTCCGCCGGAGAGCGTCGCGTAACCGGCCTCGCGTTTTTCCCAGAGCTGCAGGCGACGGAGGAGCGCGTCGCCGTCGACGTTTTTGGTGTAGAACGCTCCAAAGAGATCGAGCGCTTCGTGCACTTTGATCTTGTCCGGCAAATTCGTCGCCTGCAGGCAGACGCCGATTCGGTCCTTCAATGCCTGCTTCTGACGTTCCGGGTCGAAACCGAGAACCTTCACGTCGCCGCCGCTGCGCGGGCGCAGGCCCTCAAGAATCTCGACCGTCGTCGTCTTGCCGGCGCCGTTTGGCCCAAGCAGGCCGAACACCTCTCCGGCGCTGACTTCGAAGTCGATTCCCTTCACTGCCTCAAGCGCTCCGTATGATTTGCGCAGGCCGCGGGCGAAAATCACTGGCTCAGTCATGTCGGGGTCAGACTATGGATGGATCGGGCGCAAAGGCCAGCGCTGGGTAGCGCACTCGTCCCGAGTGCTGGCGACGGTGTTCCACCGTCGCGCACGTTTTGGGTGCACAACTTGATCGACGCGATCAAAGGGCAGATAAAGTTCGTCGCGCTGGAACAGCGCGACCAGCACTCGGGACGAGTGCGCTACCCGGATTTCCGCCTAACGAGCCGAGGAACCTGCGTCAAGAGAAAGAGCAGGACCAACCCGCCGCAGGCTTTCGCGAAGAGCTCGCCATGCCACACGTAAAAGGTGATCAGGCCATTCGTCGGCACTGCCACCGTGCCGGTGAGCACGCCCTCGGTGAACTGGCTTCCTTTCGCATCGAGCAGGACCTGGGTGACGCGGCCGAAACGATTCACAAAACAAGTGACGCCCGTGTTGGCCGCGCGCGCCATCGGCCGCCGCGTCTCAACGCAGCGAAAGATCGCGTTCTCCAGATGCTGCTGCGAACCGGCCGAGCGCAGGAACCAGCCGTCGTTAGTCACGTTGGCGAGCAGGTTCGCGCCGCGCAGGACAAATTGCCGGGTCAATTCGCCGAGCGTGTCCTCGAAACAAATCAGCGGCGCCAACTTAACCTCGTCGGTCGTTAGGCGAAAAACGACCGGTTCTTTCCCCCGGGTAAAATCAGACGGGACCTGGTCGCCAACGATTTTCGAGATGAACGGCACGCTCTTCCGGCCAGGGACGTATTCGCCGAAGGGCACGAGGTGCAACTTGCGATACTCCTGGACTTTCTCGCCGCCGTTCGAGATGAGGAGCGCAGCGTTGTAGTCGCCGTTTTGGTCGGCATCGATCGTGCCGAGAAGCAGGTCAGTTTTGATCGAAGCCGAGAGATCCATCACAAACCGGTAATTATCCTGGTCGAGCAGCGCCGGAGCGGGCGTGGAACTCTCCGGCCAGATAATTAATTGCGGCGGCGGCTGCACCGCGAGTCCGACGCGCGTCAGGCGATCGAATTGGGCAAAGATTTTCGCTTGGAACTCGGAGCTGAATTTTTCCTCGCGTGGCACGTTGGCTTGCACGGCGGCGATTCGCAGCGGTTCGGTCTCGGCCGGCATTTGGAGTTGGCGAATGCCGTAGCCGCACAGGCCGACGATTCCCGCCAGGGTGAGGGTAAAATCGTAATGCGGCCGCCGTTTCCGGACCCGGCTTTCGATCGTGAAACGCCGCACCGTCGCGACCCCGATGACGTTGGCGAAGGCGACCACGAAGGAAAGCCCGGCTACTCCGGTGATCTCGGCGATCTGGATGATCGGCAAAACGTCGTGCAACGGCACGCCAAGTCCATTCCAGCCCCAGCCGCTGAACATCCAGCTCCGGACCCATTCCAGCGCGGTCCAGCCGGCGGCGAGAATGAGCGCGAGCCCGAGGTTGCGAAAAGAGTTGAGCCAGGGCGAACGCGCCTCCGGTGATAACTCGTTAGGCGACCGGAAGTCAGGCATCTTGCCTGACTCGGCCGACAGGCTGCCAGCCTGTCTTTTCACTCTGCGCCGAGCTGGATGCTCGTCGACCAGGTCAGGCAAGATGCCTGACTTCCGGGAAAGCGGTGGCCGTGGTCTAACGAGCCCCGCCAGCCAGGCCCAGAGCGCAAAGTAAACGCCCATGTAAAGACCGACCATGATCATTCCCGGCACGGTCACGGTGTAGAGCCAAGAAAAGACGCCCCAGAAAAAAATCACCCCGGCGACGTATCCGAGGAGAAGATCGCGCAGCCAGCGGCGCTTCGTGCCCTCGCCTGAAAACCAGACCGCCGTCAAAAGCGGCGTGAGCGCGATCCAGCAGATCCACGTCTGCTCGAACGGCGCAAAGCAAAGCGTCGTGAGCACGCCGGTCGCGATTGCGCCGAGCCACGGCCAAAACCTGAGCCACTTACCGGTCGGCGACGTTTCGCTCACTCGAAAATCAGGAGCGGCGATTCCGGCGCCCGGTATCCGCCTTTTGCCGCGACGGATAAACGGCGTCCTTCAGTTCGCGAGTGAGGGTGTCGAGAAGTTCGGCCCCATCCATTTCGTCCGCGCGATCGGCCAACTGGGAGCCGGCCATCATGCCGCCACCGAGGCCGATCGTTTTCAGGATCGAAATTTCACCGCCGTTGAGACTGATTTCGCTCATGGCCAACAACTGTGTCTGCGCGCCGCCAGATGTCGAGCGGCGACCACGATTTTGTGGCCTTGTAGCCGGGGACGCTGTCCCCGGTCGCTGCCGATACCTGTTGTACTGAGCTTTGCAAACGTTCGGCCGGGGACAGCGTCCCCGGCTACAACCCGGCACGGCAATGCGCGTCCTCCTGCAGCCATTGCCAGAGTGCTTCGAGTTTTTTCTCCACTTCCGGTTTGATCGCGGCGAGCTCGTGCGGAGTAAATTCCTTCCCGGAAGGCCGGCGCTGCGCGAAGAGGTAATACTTGATCTTTGGCTCGGTCCCGGAACCGCGCACCGCGACCCGGGTCTGGTCCGCCAGTTCGAAAATCAGCATTTTTTCCCGCGGGATCTTGTCGCCCTCGACATCGAGGATGGTGTCGGTCTCGAAATTCCGGACCGAAGTCACAGCGCTGCCCAACATTTCGTTAGGCGGGCTTTGCACGTAAGTCGCCAGAAGTCGCTGGATTTGTGCCGCGCCCTCCGCCCCCTCGAAAGTCAGGGCGCCGTTCTTCTCCTGGTAGTAACCAAACTCGGCGTAAACCAGATCGAGCAAACCGTCGATCGTTATGCCAAGCGATTTGGCATGGGCCGCGACCTCGCAAAACATGATCGCGGCGCCGTTCCCATCCTTGTCGCGCACGAAATCCGCTCCGCTGTAGCCGTAACTTTCTTCGCCGCCGAAGATGTAATAGGCGGAATGCGCCAGGCGCAGCCGACGCGTTTCTTCTTCGGAGAGCTCGCGGTAATCGGATTTCGTTTTTCCACCGAGGGCGCGCTCGTATTTTTCGAGTTTCGCGCCGATGTACTTAAAGCCGGTCAATGTCTCGACACAACGCAGGCCAAACTTTTCCGCGATCGCTTTTTGCAGGTCGGTCGTGACGAAGGTCTTGATGATCACGCCACGTGATGCGTTTTCTTCGTTGAGTATTCTCTGCTGGAAAAGTTTCGTCGCGCGGTAATAGGAAATGAGAGCGCCGATCTGGTTTCCCGTGAGCAGCTTCATTTCGCCCGCGGCATCCCGGACCGCGACGCCCATCCGGTCGCAATCGGGATCGGTCGCGATCACGAGATCGGCCTTTTGTTTTTTTGCCAGCTCGAGCGCCAGCTTCAGGGCTTCGGCGTTTTCGGGGTTGGGCGACTTCACCGTCGGAAAACGGCCATCGAATTGATCCTGTTCCTCGACCACATCGAAGGTGAATCCAAGCCGCTTCAGCATCGGCTTGATAATGACTCCGCCCACCCCGTGAATGGGAGTGAAGACGATGCGCAAATCGCCCTGCGACCGGACCAGGTCCGGATCGAGCACGAGAGTCTCGAGCCGCGCCATGTAAGCTTCGTCCACTACCGCGCCGACGGTGGTGATCTCTCCATGGGTGTCGTTAGGCAAGGAGCTGCCCGCGGCGTTCACCTTCTCGATGATCCCGCTGGCGTGCGGTTCCACCACCTGGGCGCCGTCGCCGAAATAAACCTTGTAGCCGTTATCATGCGGCGGGTTGTGGCTCGCGGTCACGACCACGCCGGCATCGGCGCGCAGGTAACGCACGGCAAAGGAAAGTTCGGGGGTGGAACGCGGGCCGTCGAAGATGCAGGCGTCGCAGCCATTCCGGGCCACAACTTCGGCCGCGAGGCGAGTGAAATCGGAGGAAAAAAAACGGGGGTCGTGCGCGATGACGATTTTCGGCCGGCCGCTCCGGCCTTCGCCTTGGAACCACTGGCAGAGATAGTCCGCCAACCCTTGAGTAGCACGGGCGACGCTGTCGTAGTTCATCGCGTTCGTGCCGACGCAGGGATACTGCGGACGACCAAGGTCGTTAGGCGTGCCCCGTTCCACGGCGGTGACCACTTTGCCGATTGTTCGGCCGCGAATTCCACCGGTGCCAAAGGCAAGCGAACGATAAAAGCGGTCGTTCAGCTCTGTCCAATGCCCGCCCTCGATCAGCTCGCCAATCGACTGCGCCGCGATCGGCGACGACGTGTTCTCCAGGGTCCGCCGGATGTTGCTCGCGCTCGATCCGAGCAGATTCTCCGCCGCTACCGCGCTTTCAATTGCCGCTGCCTTCTCCATCCTGCCACCTTTCCGGCAGGGCTGGTCCTTTGCAAGTTGCTGCCGGCGGAACTGAAGAGCGCGCTTCTCGCTCGCTCGGCAGGCTCAGCTAAACAGCGGAACCGGGAGCGGTCCTACTCAGCGATGACCGCGACGGCGAAGGTGACGAAGGCGCAGACGGCCACCATCAGAAGCAGCGCGAGGATGAAGACCATATCGGCGAAACGTTCCACCCGATACATTCGTTTCCCGCTTCGGGTGCGCAGGGCCCAGTAGGACGAAAGACACGAAATGAGGAAAAGGAAGGCATCGATGGCGAGGAGGTTGTCGGCAAACGTGTCCGCCTTGCGCAGGGTAATGATGACGCGGAGCAAGCCGATCACCGTCAGGCAAACCCCCACCATCCCGGCGGAGACGGTGAAGATGTGGATGCTGATATCGTCCTCCAGACGCGTTCCCGATCGCGGTGTCGCCATGGGCGAAGGCTAAGCGACTCGCCAGCGAGGAACAAGCGACGGGGCCGCCTAACGACGCAAGGTGAAGCGATTGTTCGGCGTCTCCCAGAGACGCAGCCGGGTGAGACGATCGTCGAGCCGGGCGCTCACTTTCGGCCAGAGGGCGCGCACGATATTTTCGCCGGTCGAAGGACTTTCCCGAAATTCCTCCGTCTCGAGATCGAGATGCTTGTCCTGCCAAGGAGAGAGCGCGCGATCGAGCCCGTCGCGCAGCGAAAGAAAATCGTAAAGCCTGCCGCTCCGCTCGTCGTACGGGCCGCCGATCGTTGCCTCGACCAGGTAACGATGACCGTGGCCGCGCGGGTTATTGCATTTGCCGTAGAGCGCGACGTTTTCCGCCTCCGTCAGGGATGGGGCCTGCAGGCGGTGTGCGGCGCTGAATGGCCGCTGCATCCCGAGAAAATAACTTCCGCCGATCCAATACTCCGCGAAAAAATCGTCACGCTCGTGCAGTCGAACGCGGTGGATGGGAAGCCGCTCCGCCACACGCCGATGAATATATTCCGCCAGGCTCTCCGTCGTCTTCGGGCGATTCGTTAGGCCCGGGACTTCGTGATTCAGATTTTTGTGATCCAATTCGACTCGGAGTGATTCGAGGCACTGCTGCAAATCGCCTTGCCGCGTTTCCTCGCGGAAAGTGAGACGCGCCCGGTAGTGATGTCCGTGGCCGTGCGGCGAAGCGGCATTACCGAAGAGCGCGTTGTTCTCCTCCGGGCTCAAATGCGGCGACATCGTTTGCCGGGCCGCGGAAAATTCGAACCAGAAATTGGCCTCGCTCAAGCCATCCGCGTAGACGGTTGCGCTCCGTCCCGGTGTCTCGAGCAGATGGCACGCCACGAGGCGCGCCTCGAGATCGTGGAATAGCGGTTCGACCTCGATAAAGAGCCGGCGCGCAACGTTCTCCGCCGTCGGCGGGACGCTGCGAAAGTGCGGATGATCTTCATTCAGAAATTTGTGATCGAAGCGCGCGTGCAGAACCTCTTCGACCCGCGTTTTGATTTCGCTGATGTTAACCAGCATGCCGTTGCCCGGGTTGACCTCGCCGGTGAAAACAAAGTAAGCGACGTAATTGCGTCCGGTGCCGTACCGCGCCGCGCTCTCGGGACCGAAAGCGGCGAGATTTTCGGCCTCCGACCAGGCTGGATGAAAGAGCCGGCGGGAAGCGGAGAACTCCAGGCGCTTGCTGACCGTGAGCAGCATGACTAACGGGCGGCGTCCGCGGTCGCCGGGGACGCGGGCCCGGGTCGGCGAGAAGAAGCGCTAAGCCCTTTATATATTTTCCCCCGGCCGGGGACCGCGTCCCCGGCTACAGCGGCTTTTTCGCGCACCCTCATTTGAGGAGCGCGAGGAATTCGGAGCGGGTGCGGGCGTCTTCCTTGAAACTGCCGAGGAGACACGAGGTAGTCATGATCGAGTTCTGCTTTTCCACCCCGCGCATCATCATGCAGAGATGCTTGGCCTCGATCACGACCGCCACGCCTAACGGATGCAGCGACTCCATGAGCGCATCTGCGACCTGGGTCGTGAGCTGCTCCTGGATTTGGAGGCGACGGGCGAAGACATCAACAATGCGCGCGACCTTGGAAAGGCCGATCACCTTCCCCTGCGGGATGTAAGCGACGTGCGCCTTGCCGATGAAGGGCAGGAGATGATGCTCGCACATCGAGTAAAGCTCGATGTCTTTCACCATCACGATCTCGCTCGCATCGGAATCGAAGACGGCGTCGTTCACAACCTCGTCGACCGTTTGCCGGTAGCCTTGGGTGAGAAATTCAAAGGAACGGGCGGCGCGGGCGGGCGTTTTGAGCAGGCCCTGGCGGTTGCGATCTTCGCCTACGGCGTCCAGTAATCCGCCAAAGACGCGCTCCATTTCCTCCACGCGATCGGCCGCAAGCCGATTCCGTTTTAACGTGAGGCGCTCGGAAGTATCGAAGTCGTTATCCTGCACGGCGAGAGCTTAGCGTCTGAACCGTGGAGGACAAACTAGTCGAGCCAGCTGAGCGGATATTTCTCGTCGTCGAGTTTCACCGCCTGCTCGGTCAGCTCGAGCGTGTGCTCGGTGTCGAACATGACGGCCAGTTCCTCCGTGCGCTCGGCGTCTTTGCTCGCCATGATCGTGCCGGGGTGCGGCCCGTGCGGGATGCCACGCGGATGGAGTGTGATCGAACCGGCTTCGATGCCTTTGCGCGATCCGAAATTTCCGCGCACGTAAAAAAGCACTTCATCCGCTTCCACGTTGTCGTGCACCCACGGGATCTTGACCGCTTCGGGATGATAATCGAGCTGCCGCGGAGCAAAGGTGCAGACGACGTAACCGCGAATCTCGAAGGTCTGATGGATCGGCGGCGGCTGGTGCACCGTGCCGGTGATGGGCTCGAAATCGGCGGCATTGAAAGTGAATGGATAGACGTAACCATCCCAGCCGAGGACATCGAAAGGATGATGCGCGTTCACTACTTTCGTTAGGCGCGGGCCATCCTTGACCAGAATCTCGACGTCCTTGTCGCTGTCGATCGTGATCAACTCGGTCGGACCATGGAAGTCGCGTTCCGAGTAGGGCGATCCCATCCGGATCTGGCCTTCGTGATTGAGATAGCGCCGGGGAATCCTAACCGGACCAGTCGATTCGAGAATCAAATAGTCTTCCTCCTTCGGATCGTCGGGCACGAGTCGATAAGTAATCCCCCGCGGAATGACGATATAGTCTTCTGCCTTGTAAGGCAGTTTGCCGAATTGGCTCTCCAGCACGCCTTTGCCCTTGAAGACGAAAATGATTTCGTCAGCACCGCCATTCTTGAAAAACTCGTATTCGCCGAAATTCTTCTCCGGCTTGCAACGGTAGGCGATGATGTCCTGGTTGAAGAGCATCGGGACCCGGCCGGTGTAAACGTCGCCGCGGCGCGGGATATCGGCGGTTTTGAGATGATGATGCCGCAGCGGGCTATCGACCGCCTTCTTCAGTTCCTCGCACTTCAGCAGCTCCACACTGCGCACGCGGGTGGGCGGGCGAATGTGATACATGATCGAGTAAGCCTCGTTGAAGCCCTCGGTCGTGATGACGTGTTCGTAGGCGATGCCTTCGTTTTTAAAGCCACCATTAGATGAACCGTTGCGGTGGAACCAGATGTGATGTTTGCGCGGGACTTCCCCGAGCTTCATGTATTGCGGCATTCCTTTTTCCCTCCTCTTACAAATTTCCCCGGCGATCCTGTTCCTTCTCCAGCGCTTCGAAGAGCGCCTTGAAGTTGCCTTTCCCGAAACTCTTCGCGCCTTTGCGCTGGATGATCTCGAAGAACAACGTCGGCCGATCTTCCACCGGTTTGGAAAAGATCTGCAGGAGATAGCCTTCCTCGTCGCGATCGATCAGGATGCCCAATTTCTGCAAAGGCTCGAGATCCTCATCGATCTTGCCGACGCGATCGAGCACGGTCTCGTAATAACTGCCGGGGATCTTGAGAAACTCGATCCCGCGCGATTGCAGGTCGGTCACGGTGGCGACGATGTCCTTGGTCGCGACCGCGACGTGCTGCACGCCTTCGCCGCCGTAGAAATCGAGATACTCTTCCACCTGAGACTTCTTTTTCCCTTCGGCCGGCTCGTTGATCGGGAACTTCACAAAGCCGTTGCCGTTGCTCATGACCTTGCTCATGAGCGCGGAGTATTCAGTCGAGATATCCTTGTCGTCGAAGGTCAGGATGTTGCGGAAACCCATCACCTCCTCGTAAAATTTGACCCAGGGGTTCATCTGGTTCCAGCCGACGTTGCCGACGCAATGATCGACGTACTCGAGCCCGGTCGGCTTGGTCTCGTAACCGGGGTCCCATTTCACGTATCCGGGCAGAAAGGCGCCTTTGTAATCTTGGCGCTCGATGAATAGATGGACGGTGTCGCCGTAGGTGTGGATGCCGCTGATCACGACTTCGCCCTGGTCGTCGGTCATTTTTTTCGGTTCGAGATAACTCTTGCCGCCTCGTTTGGTCGTTTCCTTCCAGGCCGAAGTGGCGTCCTGCACGCGGAGCGCGAGCACCTTCACTCCATCGCCGTGCTTGTGGATGTGATCCGAGATCGGACCTTCCGGCCGCAGCGGAGTAGTCAGGACAAAAGTGAGTTTGTTCTGGCGGATGGCATAGCTGGCGCGGTCTTTCATGCCGGTCTCGGGCCCGGCGTAGGCCAGGCTTTGAAAGCCGAAAGCGGTTTTGTAGAAATGTGCGGCCTGCTTCGCGTTGCCGACGTAAAACTCAACGTAATCAGTGCCCTCCAGCGGCAGGAAATCGGTCTGCGCGGCGGCGGCGGTTTTTGGTGCTTCGAGTGTCGTTTCCATAATTGATGGCGGCCGACCTAACGACATGTCAGGCGCGGCCTCGCCGAATATAACGGCGGGCGGCCACTCCCGCAATCCCCGCGAAAGTTTCCTCAGCCCGCCGCCGGTCTGCAAGGTAGCGCGAGCTTCCAGCTTGCCGCGGCACAAACTGCAAGCTGGAAGCTTGCGCTACCTTAAAACGCGAAGCCGATGCTGAAATGGAAAGCACCGAAGGCTTCGTCTTTGCGCGGGTTCGGGTTCACTCCGTAATCAAGACGGATGGGGCCGATCGGCAGGTTGTAGCGCAGCCCCACGCCGACGCCGTAGCGCATGTCGTTTAATCCCGGCTGGCTCGCCTCCGGGAGAAGATTGCCGGCATCGACGAAGACCGCGCCTAACAATTCCCCGTAGATCGGGAAGGTGTATTCCACGTTAAAGATGGTGTAGAACTCGCCGCCGATCGGGTTCCCGTGGTCGCTCGGGCCGAGCTCGCGCTCCGCAAAACTGCGCACCGTCGTGCTTCCGCCGTTGAAAAAGCGCTCGTCGATCGGAATCGCCAAAGCTTCCGGTACGCCCGCGGTGTCGAGCGGGTAAACGATCCCCGCGCGCGCCCCGAAGGCGAGCAGGCTGCGCTCGAACCATTTCTGGAACGACGATTTCTGCAGGTCCTCGCCGGTCAGCTGCGGTTGCTCGGGCGCGAAGGAAAGATAGTAGCTGACCCGCCCGGTCGCGCGGAGCAGATCGATGTCGCTCCCGAGCGCGCTCGTGGCCAGGTCGACGGTGTTGTCGATCACGAAACCGCGCGGCGCCACCAGCGGGTTCTTGCGCAGATCGAGCGTCTGGGTAAACCCGATCGTGTTGATAAAATAATTCGTGGCGCCGAGCAGATCGGCATTGATCGTGGCGTCGGTGATTTCCACGTGCCGGGCTCCGAGGACGAGGCCGACGGAATAGGCGTCGGTGACCTGACGACTCAACGTGACCCGCCCGCCGAGCTCGAATTTCGAATAGCCATCGTAATCAAAGGTGAGAGCGAAGAGCCGCGCCTTGAGCGCGAAACCGGTGTTAAAGAGATACGGGTCTTCGAAGAGGATGTCGGCCTTGTAACTGCGTTGGGTGTATTCGATCGAAGTGGTAATGGGGCGGCCGAAGCCGAAAAGATCGCGATTCGCATAGGAGGCGCCGACGATCGCGCCCTCGTAGGTGCCGTAGCCGATGTAGAACCCGAACTCCTGCGGCTTGGCTTCCTCGACCGTGATATCGAGTCGCAGCTCGTTCCCATTCACTGGGGTCGGGTTGATCCGGACGATGTTAAACAGACCGGTCCGGGTCAGCTCGCGGAACTTCTTATCGAGCGTCTCGGGGCTGTAAGGCTGTCCGCGATATTTTTTGAAGCGATTGACGAGATAGCTAGGACGCAACTGGCGCGTCCCCTGCACCGTGATCCCATCGTAGTAATAGACCTGCCCCGGATCGACCGTGACCCGGACAGGAACCTGGCCGCCGAGCGCAAGCGAGGGATCGCCGGTCGCATCGACCTGGACCGCGTAGTAGCCGCGCGTCTTGTAGTATGCTTGGATCCGCCGCTGGATATCAGCCACGCGCGCTTCCGTGTAAGGCTGGCGCAGGAGATCGAGGATCTGGCCGCGTAGCGCCTCGCCTCCGTAAAGCGTCGGACCGACAAAGTTGATGTTGCCGAAAGTGTACTTTCTTCCTTCGTGGATGACGATTTGGGTGCGGACCAAGTCGGGGTGCACGTAGCGCGAGGTCGGTGGCTCGACGACCACCTCGACGTACCCTTCCGAAACGTAGAAGCGCTGCACGAGATCGGTACCTTCCGTGAGCTGACTTGGGACGTATGGGAGAAGGCCTTTTCCCGTCGCATCGCTTTCGCGGATGGGGCTGACGGCGTAATCGAAAAGCTTATCGGTCTGGATCTGACGGTTGCCGATGAATTGCACCGTGCCGAGATGGACGAGTGGCCCCTCCGAGATATCGAGGCGCAGGCGATTTCCCGAGACGATCGTGTAGCGGACGTTGACCTTGGCGTAGCCACGTTTCTTGTAATAGAGCTCGAGAAAAAAGGCGGCATCATCCCCGCGCGCACTCGTTAGGCCGTTTTGCGCGATGAAGGCGAGTTGTTCCTTGAGCTGCGAGCGCAGGGTCTTGTCGTCGAAAGCGGCGTTGCCGCGGATTTCCACATTGGCCTGCTGCGCAATCTTCTCCTGCTCACTGGAGACGGCTTTCTTTTGTTTCTCCTTCTGCTCCTGCTCGGGCAGCTTGACCGCAGTCTGGGCGCAGACCGAGCCGATCGTCAGGCAAAAGAAGAGCAGGAGGAACACCAGCACGCGCGAATGTGGGAGGGGCCTTTGTGCCCCGATTCCCGGTGTGGCCGCGATGTTTGATCGGGGCACAAAGGCCCCTCCCACATTTTGCCCACTCTTTCCTCGCAGGTTCATCCTCTTTGCCTAACGAAACCGAATCACGTATTTCACGATCCCGCGAAAACCGCCGGCGATCCCGATGTCCCCGATGAGCACGACGTGGTCGCTCACCTTGTACTTCGCGGTGGCGGTCTGCTCGCCGGTGCGGGTATCCGCCCCGCTGTATTCGACACTCAAACGGTTAAAGATCGAATCGGTCTTGGGCTTCTCGTCGCTGTTCTTCTTAAAAATCTTCCGATAAAGCTCCTTCCCCAACAACATGATGCCGCGGCTTGCGAGGACGTTGCTGGAGAGATTTTCCCGGGTCACGCCGGTGGCAAGGAGCGAAATGATGTCCTCCTGCGGCAGCGGCGGCTCACTGCTGAAGGTCGCCTCCGGTTTGAGCGCCGTCCCGTAGATGTAAACATGGACCGTGTAATCCTGGATCAATGAAGTCCCTTGCATCTCGATCCGCGGGTTGAGCGGATCGTCCGGATCGAAATAGAGAAACCCGAGATTGATCGTGAGGGTGCTGAAAGGGAGGGTCGCCTCGAAGTTCTCCAACCGCACCTGGCCCTGCAACTGAGGATGGAGCCCAGTGCCGGCCATTTTCATGTCGATGTTTGCACTGCCCTCAGCGAAGTTGCCCCGGATCAAAAACGGCTCCTTGCTCTTGATCGCGACGTCGAATTTCCAATCGCGCAACGGCGGGTTCGGGAAGGACAGAGCGGGCGCGGCGGAAGGCGGATCGGGGAGCGGCGCCGGACGGCCCGGCAAGCTGATCGGGATGATGTCGATGTTCTTGAGGAAGCGGCTATTGGTCGTCAGCACCTGACCGCTGACGCTCGCGCTGGTGAGCGGCCCTTCGACCTTGATGTCGGCGTCGACGCGCGCGGTCAGGTTATCGTTACGCGCGACGAGGACGCTGTTCGCCTTCAGGCGCAGATCAAAGGTCGGCTCGGTCAATTTCGGGAAAGAGACGTTTCCGGAAACAGTAAAGGGACCACCCGCGAGATCGCCTCCGAAACGGTCGAAGCGGAGCGTGTTGTCGCGGAAATTGAGCTGCGCTTTGAAATTCGTTAGGGCAGGCAGGGTGGCGTTTTCGAACCGCGCCATGAGGATGTTCATGTCGGCGGCGCCACTCAGCGCCGGGTTGGCGATGGTCCCGCCGACGTTGACGTTGAGGGCGATGCTCCCGTCGAGCTGGCGCAGCGCAGGGACAAATTCGCGCACGAAATTAATCGAGCTGCGCGGCATCTCGACCTTCGCGCTCACCGGCGTTTGCTCGTCGAGCCTCTTATTGGCGAGCACCTTCGAGACGTTGAGCGGCAGTTGTGCGGTGATGCTAATCGGCTGGATGAGCGGCTGCTGGATTTTCCCGTCGAGCTTCAACTGGTTGTTCTGAAGGCGGAGCGCGAGGTTGACGTCGGTCGGTTTCAGCTGCGCGGCCGCGTCAGCCTTCACGTTTTGCAGGTGGAGATCGAGACTCGCCTGGAGCTGATCAAGCGGACCCTGCGCGTCGAGGTTGAGCGAGAGCTGGCCCGCCACCGGCGGCTTCATCCCGAGGTCGCGGAAGAGCTTGGCCAGGTCCAGATCTTTCGATTGCAGGTTGATCGTAACCTTGCCGTTGTCCGGGAAGAGCGGTTTTTTCGTTCCGAGGTTGCTCCAGTTAAAAGGGAACGCGGCATAGCCGCTGGCATATTTCGCCGCGCCCTGGTTGATCGCGATGTTGCTGATCTCGAGGCGCGAATCCTTCGTCTGGATGCTGGCTTGTAGGCCCAGCTTGTCGCTCGCGAGATAAACGATCGGCACGTTGAGCTGTTGCGGCGTGTAATGCGCCTCGACCCTGGCTTCGAGCTTTTGCAGATCGCCGTAGCGGCCCTGCTCGAGCTTGAGATTGATGTCGCCGTTGTTCTTTAACGTCGAGATCTCGCCCTGGCCGTTCCAATTCACGACTAACGAGCCGGCGAGCGGCGTTTTCTTTTCGTCGGTCGCGAGGAGGAGCTCGAAGGTCGAGAGATCGGCCAGGTTGGCCGTCACCGCGCCGCTGTAGTTAAACGGCTTTTGCAGCTTTACCGTCCCGTTCGCCATGACGTAATCCTTTTCATTCATGGTCGCGGTGAGGTCGTTCAGGTAGGCGACGTTTTGCGCGATCGCGATCTGCGCGCTGAGTTGCTTAACGAGAAGCCGCTGCGCACTGATTTCCTGCCCGGAAAGATTGAGCTGGCCGTTCGCAATCCCCTGGCGGATTTGCACGCTGCCGTCGGCCTGCAGTTCGCCGCTCGCCTTGTTCGGCGCCTCCGCCTGCCAGTAGTCGGCAAGTTGCGGCGCGCGGAAGGAAAGCTGCAGATCCGCCGGCTGCTCCAGCGCCTTTCCGTTAGGCGGTGGAAGCTGGTAATTTCCCTTCACGACTAACGAATTGGCATTTCGTTGTATGGAAACCGGCTCGAGGGAAACGGTGGCCCCGCTGCTCTTGATCTCCGCCTGTACGCTGTCGACAACGAATTGGTCGTAATGCACGTCGTCCAACCGGGCATCGATCGATGAAGTCAGATTATTATAGAACGGCTCCTCAGTCGCATCGGTCGCCGGCAATTTCTTCGTTGCCGAAATCTTCGCGCTCAGGTTCTTCACCGCCGCTTTGTCGAATCCGATCAGGTCGCCCTTCACGTTCAGTTCCAGGCGCGCGATCGACTGGTCGGTTTTGATCGTGCCGTTCGCCTGCAGGCTCCCGGTCACCGGCTGAGGCAGAAATGCCGTCAGCTCCTGCAAGTTCGGCGCGTCGACTGTCAGCTGCAGGTCGCCCGGCGCGCGGCGAAAACCCTCCGTCGTCTTCGGCAGCTGGATCGTGCCGCGCAATTGCACGTGATTCGTGCCGCGATCGATCCGTGCTTCGCGCACGGTTGCCGTGCCCTTGTCGGCCACCACGTCGAGCCTGACATGATCGAGCGCGACGCCGTTCTGCCGCACGTCGTCGATCTTCGCGGCAATCGTGCCCTGCCAGCTTTGCGGGGCATCGAGCGTGCCCTGCCAGTCCATCTGGAAATCCTTTACCTGCCCGCCAAGCGCCCCGGCCGGTCGCCCAAAATATTCGCTCAATTGCCCTAACGAAATGCCGGAGGCCTTGACCTTCGTTCTCGTTTCGAAGGATGACTTCGTGGTGCTGAGCCCAACGCTGCCCTCGATCTTCCCCTCGCCGACCGAGCCGCTGACCTGCAATTCCAATTTCCCGCCACCAGCCTTCGAAGCGTCGATGTTGACCGTCTGAAAATGATGCCCTTCGTCGAAGGTCAGATTCTTCAGGAAGAGGTTCTTGTTCGCGTATGTGGTGGTGGCGGTGATGTTTTTCCAGTCGTGCACGTTCGGGATCTGCAACCGGTCGATCCGCAGCGCGCCTACCTTGTCGAGGTAAAGCCCGAGATTAAGATCGCGCAAGATAGTGTCCTGTCCCTGGCCGCGTACCGTGAGATTCACGTTGCTGACCTGCAACCGGTCCGGGAAATAAGCGGGCAGGCTGATCTTTTCGTTCTGCGGCGGCGGTGTCGGCGTCGCCATTGGCGCCTTCGACGGATCGATCACCGCGGTCACATTGCGGACTTCGATGTCCTTCAGGAAATCGGACATGCCGTGAAAAAGCAGATCCGGCAGGCTGTAGTCCGCACGGATCAGATCAGCGTCGAGCGATTGCACGGCCGAAGGGCCGGTCGGGGTCGCATGAACATTGCGTAGCGTAATGCCGCCGAGCACGCCACCCTCGACGCGAAAATCCAGTTTTAGATTCTGCCCGGCTGCGACCTTGACCGCGACGGTGTGCACGACCGAGCGCAGGATCGGGCCATGAAAGACCGCTAGCAGCAGGAAAATCGTTCCGAGGGCGATGAGGAGCCAACGGATCCAATTTCTGCTGCGGTGCCGTTGGATATTGTTCTCTCCATCGTCGCCCACGAGTTTGTTAACCTAATTTCCGCACCTTGTATTCGCAAACCGGATGCGCCCCGCGCGCCGTTTTCTGGACTAACCGGCGCGTGAGACTAATTTGCGCTCCGCGTTTTTGACCGGCTCGATTGCATGACGCCTGAAAAATTTTTCCATTACCTGGAAGGAAAACTGCCGCCGCCGGAGCGGGAACGACTGGAACGCACCCTCATCGCCGACCCGGAATTGCAGAAGCAATTCGTGGCGGCGCGACAGATCCATCGCGGCCTGGAACGTCCCGCGGACGAAACAGCGGCGACGACTCGCGCCGGCTCGCGCGGTCGACAGTTGGCCGCGGCTTTCGCCGTCCTCGTGGCGATGAATGTCGCGCTCGGTTTGTTCTATATTTTCCACGAAACGAAGCCGACCGACGAAGTGCAAAAGGCGCGGACTGACGCGCTCCGACATCAATTGCAAAGCTCGCTCGAGAAATCGGCGGCGGCGGCTTTCACTCCGCCGACCCTCGGAATTGAGCCGATCTCGGTCACAGTCCCGCGCGACAAGCAGGACGAGGTTGCGCGCACTATCATCGCGGCCGCGAGCAAGGCCGGCGGTTCTGGGACAAAGGATTTGCCTAACGACACTGGCGTCAGAGTCCTCGTGCTCGTCCCCGCTTCCGCCGAAGTGCAATTCCGCAACACCCTCACCACATTTGGCGCGCCGGTCACTGTCACGACCAGCGCGAGCGGCACTTCGCCCGACGAACCGGTCAATCTCGAGATCGTGCTCGCCAACCCGCATTAGACTCTTCAACTCCGAAAAACCGTGCGACGAAGAAGCGAGGAGGCGGCAGTTCCGGGGAGCGCACGCGCCTCGCGTGCAGGTTACGGCGCCTCGCCGCAACCAACTTTTCGATCGGGTGCTCGGATAGGTACCGCGGCAAAGGATCGGGCGAAAGTTCGCGCTGCCGAGGGCGCCAGCGCCAGCACGCGAGGCGCGTGCGCTCCCCAGCATCTGCGGCAGCGGTTTTCCTCTCGTGCATAATCCACTCTCCTGACGAATCGCTCCATGCTCGCCGTTACCTTCGCCCTGCCTAACGAAAGCAGCGATTTTCGCAGGCGACTGGGGAGGCGGCAGTCCGAGATCGCCATCCTCCACACCGACGTCGGCCGAAAGGTTTGCCAGGAGCGGATCGAGCCCTTTCTCGACTCGCAGCCGTTCGAATTTCTCATCAGCAGCGGTTTCGCCGGCGGCGTCGACCCGTCGTTAGGCGTGGGCCACCTCCTCCTGGCGCAAAACTTTTCCGACCCCGCCCTGCTCGCCCGTGCGCAAGCGCTCCTCTCTCCGGTAGGGCGAGACTCCGTCGAGCCTGGTCAAAGCCCCATCGCCGTCCAGCTCGCCCGCCTGGCCACCGTCGATCGCATTATCGAAAACGCCGCCGAACGCGAACGTTTTGCCCACGAACACAACGCCGCCGCGGTCGATATGGAAACCGGATGGATCGCGCAGGCCTGCGCGGCGCGGAAAATTCCGATGCTCTCGCTCCGCGTCATCAGCGATACCACGGCCGCGCCTTTCCCCGCTCCGCCCAGCGTCCTCTTCGATCTCGACCGGCAGAAGACCGACGCGCTGAAGCTAACGACCTATATCCTCCGCCATCCGCTCGGCGTCGTTAGGCTCATGCGTTTCGCACGCCAAATTGCAGTCGCCCGCGCCAACCTCGCAACCGCGCTCGATCTTTTCATCAACGCCTAGGCCGGCTCGATGTGGACGAGCACATCCGCGATCCGCGGATTCGCGCGCTTGATCGAGTCCTTTACCTGGTGCGCCAAATCGTGTCCGGCCCGCACCGAAATCCGCTCGTCGACTGCGACATGCAGATCGACGTAAAACTCCAGCCCCATTTTGCGCACGAAACATTTATCAATCCCGATCACGCCGGGCACCGCCTCCGCCGCGGCGCGCACGAGCCCGACAATTTCGCCGCGCGGTGCCGTATCCAAAACTTCGTGCAGCGCAGGATAAAAAAGGCGCCAGCCATTGGCCGCGATCAGCACACAGGCAAACAGCGCAGCCCAGGCATCGGCACTTTGCCAGCGCGGTCCGCCGAGGAGGGCAATGGAGATGCCGATGAAGGCGGCGATCGAGGTCATGGCGTCGGTGCGGTGATGCCAGGCGTCGGTCTGGATGGCGGTGCTCTTGGCGTCGCGACCTAACCGGTGCACGGTGCGAAATAACAGCTCTTTCACAATCACGACCACGACAAGAACGATGAGGGTGAACGGCGCCGGGGCGTGATGCGGCTGGAAAATTTCCTGCACGCTGCGGGCGGCGATCACGACCCCGGCGGCGAGCACGCCTAACGACACCATGATGGCCGCGACCGGCTCCGCTTTGCCGTGGCCGTAAGGATGCGTTTCGTCCGGCGGACGGGCGGCGAATTTCAATCCGCCCCAGATGATGGCCGAGCCCGCGATATCGAGCGCGGACTCGATCCCATCGGCGATCAGGACATAGGAATGACCGAGCACGCCGGCGAGAATCTTGGCGGTCGCGAGGACGACGTTGGCGACCATCCCGATGAGCGCGACGCGGGCGCCGGATTGGAGATTGCCGGCTGGAGTGTTCGCGTTAGGGTGCGGTGCCATCGGATTGGGCTCCTCCTCTTCGTGCTCGTGCTCGTGCTCGTGCTCGATCGGGAAAAGATTTCGAGAACGAGGACGACAAAGGCGCGGACATTGAGAGATGAGAATAAAGGCGATTGTTTACGAGGCGCACGGAAAACCAGAAGAGGTTTTGCGATTGGAGGAACTCGAACTGCCGGCCGTCGGGGCGCACGAAACACTCGTCCGCGTCGTCGCGGCGCCGATAAATCCCGCGGATCTCAACCAGATCGAGGGGAAATATCCGATCCGGTTTCCGCTCCCGGCAACGCCCGGTTTCGAGGGCGCGGGGATTGTGGAAGCCGTCGGAGCGGAGGTGCGTGAGCTCGCCGTCGGCGCGCAGGTCATCCTGCCGCACGATCTCGGCACCTGGCGCGAAAAAGCGATGGTGACGGCGGACAAGCTGACGGTCGTGCCTAACGATATCGCGCCGGAGCAGGCCGCGATGCTGAAGATCAATCCGATCACCGCCTGGCGATTGCTGCACGATTTTGTCCGCTTGGAGAAGGGCGACTGGATTATTCAAAACGCGGCCAATTCCGCGGTGGGGCGGGCCGTCATCGCACTCGCGCGCGAGCTCGGATGGCGCACGGTCAACGTCGTTAGACGAGCGGAATTGATCGAGGAACTGCGCGCGACCGGGGGCGACGTCGTCCTGCTCGACAACGATGAATTACGGGGCGCAGTCGCGAAAGCGACCGAGGGGGCGCCGATCCGGCTTGGACTCAATCAAGTGGGCGGAGAGAGTGCCCTGCGCCTGGCGAAGGTTGTCGCCGCAGAAGCCACCATCGTCACGATCGGCGCGATGAGCCTGCGCCCGCTGACCATGCCTAACGGATTGCTGATCTTCAAGAATCTCCATTTCACCGGCTTCTGGGTGAACAAATGGTATGAGCAGGCGAGCGCGGATGAGCGCCGAGAAACCTTTGCCTCGCTCATCGACCTGGCGCGACGCGGGTTGCTCGAGACGAAGGTGGAACGCGCCTACTCGTTAGGCGAGTTCCGCGAGGCCGTCGCCCGCGCGGGCGAGGGAAAGCGCGAAGGCAAAATACTTTTCCGGATGTAAGACCAATGTGGGAGCCAGACCAATGTGGGAGCCGCCTTTGCGCGGCGACAGCGCTTGATCCCGGGGCCACGCGCAATCCATCGGGGCGCAAAGGCCCCTCCCACATTCCGGGAAGTTGCCCCGCGGACGGATGCGGCGTTTGGTGGGGAATGAAACTTCGCGCCCTTCTTCTCGGGCTGCTTTGCGCAGCACTCGCTTGTGGAACTCTCCGCGCCCAGGGTTGGGCGAAGGAGCGGCTGAACAAATCGCCCCGCCACAGCGAATGGGTCGACCTCAAAAGCGGCGACCGGACGGTGAAAACGTTTGTCGTTTATCCCGAGGTGAAGACGAAGGCGCCGGTCGTGCTCGTCATCCACGAAATTTTTGGCCTAACGGATTGGGCAAAGAGCCTGGCCGACGAACTGGCCGCCGCGGGTTACATTGCGGTCGCGCCCGATCTTCTCTCCGCGCCCGGGAAAGATACGACCAGCTATCCCGACCAGGACGCAGCGATCAAAGCCGTCTCGGCACTGCCGGATGCGCAGGTGTTTGCCGATCTCGATGCCGCCGCTGCATTCGCGGCAAAGTTGCCCGCCAGCAACGGGGTCCTGGCCGTGACCGGTTTCTGCTGGGGCGGCGGGAAATCATTCGGCTACGCCAATCACAATCCAAAACTGAAGGCGGCGTATGTATTCTACGGTCTCGGCCCGCAAAAGGCGGAGGATGCGGCGAACATCCCCTGCCCCGTCTATGGCTTTTACGCCGAGGACGACGCGCGGATTGGCGAGACGATTCCGCAGACGAAGAAGATCATGGAAGGGACCGGCAAGAGCTTCGAAGCGGTTACCTATCCGGGAGCCGGCCACGGATTTATGCGCGCTGGCGAAGCCCCCGACGCCACCGACGCCAATCGCAAGGCACGCGACGCAGCGTGGGAACGCTGGAAGGCGTTGCTGAAGAAATTGTAGGGCAGGCGCTCCGCCTGCCGAGATTTCCAGGGGGGAAACCGGGGCGCCTTTTGGATAAACGATGCCCGCAATCTGTCAGCGGAGCTTGGCTCAAGCGGCCGACACGGCCACCGCTACACTCGGCCTTTCCAGAGCGCGGCGTCGAGGATCGACCAGAGATGGATGAGCCACCCGAGAAGGACGATCCAGAGGACCGCGGCGAGGAGGAATTGAATGATCGCCATCAGCAGCCTGCCCTGAATCAACTGCCCGAGCCCCGGAATGAAGAAGCTGCAAAGGGCCGCGATGACGTTACCAGTGGAGCCTTGTCCTGACATGTGTGGAATTTTGCACTAATCGACGGGAGGAACAAGCCGCCCGACACGGAAAAGCCCGCTGCGCACCGCTGCCTGGTGGCGCTTTAGCGCCGGGGATCTTCGCGACTCCCGTAGTAGGCCTGCACTTCCTTGCGACTCAACTTTCTGTCCCCGTTCTTGTCCGCCTCGCGAATCATCTTCTTCGCCACGCCGTGGCTGCGGCCATAGGCAAGAGCTTCCGCCTTGGTCACGACGCCGTCGTGGTTCTTGTCGGCTTTCTTGAAATCGAGCGTTCGATTCGGCACACCGGGAACCGACCATTCCGCCAGGGTGAGCTGTCCGTTATGATCGGCATCGCGTGAATCGAAAATCTCGCTCACGAGAAAGTCGCTCGCCTCGTCGCGGGTGAGAAAGCCGTCGTGATTGGCGTCGGCCATTTCAAAACCCCCGGCGCCACTGGGTGTGGCCGCGGCTGGTTGCAGATTTTTGTTCGTGGCGCAGCCGCCCAAGCCGGCAGCCGCCAGCCCGAGCAAGAGGCCCAGCGTCCCGCGCAAAATAAATTGATCCATTCTTTTCATCATCGGCTTGCTCCCATCGTCCGCGCGCGAACTGCGTCCACGCTCTGCAAACGAATCGGGCGCAAGGGGTCCCATGGATGCGGGGACGAGGGAAAGTGCGCCCGTGAAGATTCGAACTTCAAACCTTCTGATCCGTAGTCAGATGCTCTATCCAGTTGAGCTACGGGCGCAAAATCTCATTTCCACCTCGGCGGGACTCCACCCGGACGACACCAGATCGCACCGTCCCGGTCCCAAATCGGGAGGGCCTTATTATAATGCTTTGGCAGCGACGTCAAACCGCCCGCTCACCCCGTGCCGGGAGCGTCGGACCGGGTGGCAGCGTAACGCCGCGCGAAGAGACCGATGGGCAAACCAATCAGGAAGACGTGGACGAGAAAGTCGCTCCCATCGGAAAGCGGGGTCGACTTGAAATGAGGGGCGGCTGAAAGCGGTACGACAACCCACCGCATGAAGAAAAAGACGAGCGCCTTTACCCCGGCCTCGCGCGCGACGACATCCAAACTCATGCGGGAATACTCGCCGCTCGCAAGGAGACGGTCGACCGCGTCCAAGACCAGGCTTTCAACATCCAGGTTTTGAATCATGGGGCTAACTTTGGGTTGAGCAAGCCTGAGCGCCTCTTTGCGTGATAAGATTAGCCCGGACCGCGGCCACGTTTGTGACTCGGAAATAGAAACGCCTCCGATAACGGTTGGGAGTGAGTCCAAATCGACGCTCAAAGGCGCGCCGAAAAGCGTCTGCGCTTTTATAGCCAATCGACCGCCCGACGCTCTCAACCGTATGGTGAGACATGAGAAGACGGCGGCGGCCTTCACTTAGTCGCATCTGTTCGACAAAGTCCGCCGGAGAGCTGCTAAAGATTCGAGTGAAGAGCCGGCTAAAATGCCGGCGGCACAAGCCTGATCGTTCGGCCAGAACTTCTACCGAAAGCTCTTGCTGGAGACGACCGGCAATCCAGACTGGTAAGGCGGCGACCCGGTCAGCAGGTCCCGAGACATACTCCGAAAGTTGCACTCGAGGTTCGTGATCACCGGGCGGCCGGAGATCCATCACCAGGTCGCGTGCCACCGTCAGCGCTATCTGGCTGCCAAAGTCTTCCTTGATGAGATAAATTGCCATCTCCACTCCGGCCTTGCTATCGCCGCAGGTATAATAAGGTCCATCCTGGAGGAAGGAGGCGGTAGCGCTGACCTGTAACCTTGGGAAGCGGCGCGCCAGGTTCTGGGTTGAGCGCCAGTGAGTCGTGACGCATCGCCCATCGAGTAACCCCGCAGCGGCCAGAGGATAGATCCCATTGGAGACCGCGACGAAACGCCTTGGCCGATCCGCCTGCGCTGCGAGCCAAGCCGAGAGAATCCGGCCAAGCGTTTCACTGTGCAGGCCGATTCCGCCCGGCACGACGATTGTGTCGAGGTGGGCGGCTGTCTCGATCGTGCTCTTGGCGGAGAAAACTATTCCGGAGTCGGAAACGAAGCGCCTTCCGGTAAGTCCTACGATAACTATTTCGTAGCACGGCTGGCCTTCCAGAGTGCGCGCTTTCCAGAATGCCTCGAGCGGCCCGGTCAGGTCGAGGGCTGAGACTCCATCGAACCCCAGGAAACCAATTCGATTTAGTTTTCCCGTTTTCAAGTTCTCCTGGCCTTAGGCTTCCCCACCAGCCGATTCACAAATTTTCGCATCTGAGTCCTTCATCGGATAAAGCGGGCGCGGCGACCAGACCCACTTCGCGCAGAACGACCAGTCCAATCGGGTCGCGCGAGCGTTCCCGCCTAACGACAGCCGCTTATCTCCGCGGGAGCAGAGAGGCGAGTTCGAGGAGGGTTTCCCCGATCTGCGCCTTCGTCCAGAAGGCGAACCCGAAGAGCAGGGCCGGCGGAGGATTCGCCTGAATGCAATAGAAAGAGAGCGGCTTGATCTCGGTCCCCGCGGTGATGTTCTGGAGCAGCGGAAAATCAGCCCGCCGTTTCAGCCACGCGACAAAATGGAGGCCAGCTTCCGGAATTTGGAGGTCGAAATATTCGCCCAGGAACTGGTGGAATTTTCCGATGAAGTAATCGCGCCGCTCCGAATAGAGTTGCCGCATCCGCTTGACGTGGCTGAGAAAAAATCCTTCCGCGATAAAGCGAGCCAACGTCGCCTGATCGATGGCCGATGAATGCTGGTCCATGACCGCGCGGATCTTGATCACGGAATCGATCAACTGCTCGGGCACAAGCAGATACCCGAGGCGCAACGAGGGATAGAGAATCTTACTCATCGTTCCGGCGTAGATCACCCGGCTGGCGTTATCCAGCCCTTGCAGGCAGGGCAGCGGCGGGCCGTTGAACCGGAACTCGGAGTTGTAGTCGTCCTCGAAAATAAATGCGTCGCGCTTCCGCCCGAAATCGATCAACGCCCGGCGACGCGCGAGACTCATCGTGACTCCGAGTGGGAACTGGTGCGAGGGCGTGACAAATATAATCTTGGGCGACGGCTGGCGAAGGCTGCGCCCGATCACGATGCCCTCTTCGTCGATCGGCCTCGGCACGACTTTCGCACCGGCAAAGACAAACGCCCGGCGCGCCTGATGAAATCCCGGATCTTCAATCCACGCGGCGTCGCCCGGATTAATCAGAGCCATCGCGCTGATCAGCATCGCCTGCTGCATGGCGGCAACGATCACGATCTGATCGGGATGGCAGCGCGCGCCGCGGAAATCGCACAAGTAGGCGGCGATCGCCTTGCGCAGGTCGGTATCACCATGACTCGAAGCATAGCGCAACAAATGCGCACCCTTTTGCGCGAGCACTTCCGTTCTTAGCCGCTCCCAGACCGCGATCGGAAACTCGTCGACTGCCGGCACGCCCGGAACCAGCTTCGCGCCGGGGCCACCGCCGATCCCGACATCAAACTGTCGCCCCGTGCGATGGTCAGGAATATCTCTTACTCGATCCGCAATCCGCGGCGGTCGGACCTCCTGCGGCATGCTTTTCGACTTCTTTACCCGCAAGTGACTTTCGGGTAGCGGATGGGCGACAAATGTTCCAGAGCCGACCTCGGAGCGTAGATAGCCTTCGGCATGCAGCTTTTCAAAGGCGAGCTTGACCGTGAATCGGGAGATCCCAAGATCGACCGCTAGAGTGCGCGATGATGGAAGACGCCAGGGACCTTCGCCGAGGCCGTCGGTTTCCAATTCCTGTCGAATCTGGTCGTAAAGCGGTTGATAAAGCGGCTCGGGCGAGGCGCGATCGAGCTGAATAAGCTCGAAAGCGATGATCGAACGTTTCCGCTCCTTCTTGCGCGGCGGGCGCGTGGGTGCGCGGCGCCGGGCTTTTTGTAAAACAGTGCCGGACATTGTGGTGCGTCGGTTGCGCCACACTCTCGTGTGCATCCCCGGCGGTGGCAACGCTTCCCGGTCGGCGTCTGTATCGGAAAGTCTCAAGACGCAAAAGAGGCAGCGATTTTCACCGCTGCCTCTGCGCGCATTTAGCCTCGGTTAGTCCCTAGAAGCTATCCGAAAAGTAGGTGTGCATGAGGTTAAGTTAGAGAAAACGTGAAGCGATCAGGCAACATCCGAGAGTGGCGAAGGCGAGGTAGAGGGCGCTTTGCTTTTCCCAGCGGATCAAGAGGCGCCGATGATTGC
>JBBPZW010000112.1:0-21246 GCA_038198475.1 Chthoniobacterales bacterium
CAAGCCGCTGGAGCTCGTGACCGAGCCGTATCCCGGATTTCCGACCGACATGCAGGCGCAAATGTGCGCGCTGCTCTCGACCACGGAAGGGATCAGCGTGATCACGGAGAATGTTTTTCCGCAGCGCTACATGCACGTCGCTGAATTGAAACGGATGGGAGCGCAGGTCGAGATCGAAGGCGCAACGGCAGTCATCCAAGGCGTCGAACGGCTTTACGGCGCGCCAGTGATGGCGAGCGATCTGCGCGCTTCCGCCGCGCTCGTCTTGGCGGGCTTGAAGGCGGAAGGCACGACCGAAGTGCGTCGCGTTTACCACATCGACCGCGGTTATGAACACCTCGACGAAAAACTGAGCGAGCTTGGCGCGCACATCGAACGTGTGAAAGAATAAGGCATGGAAACGATCCCACCGTCCGCTCCGATCACGTCGTCTACCACCCGCACCTGGCTCATCCTTTGCCACGCGAGTGCGTTGCTCGGTCTCTTCTTTCACTTCCTCGGCCACATTTTCGGGCCGCTCATCGTTTGGCTGGTTAAGCGTGCAGAGTCGCCCGAGATCGATGCGCACGGGAAGGAATCGCTCAACTTTCAGCTCTCGATGCTGATCTACGACGTGGTCGCGTTCATCCTTTGCTTTGTCCTGATCGGAATCCCGATCCTCGTCCTGCTTTGGATCCTGAACACGATTTTCGTCATCATCGCGTCGATCAAAGCAAATGAAGGCGAGCTCTATCGATATCCGCTGACGATTCGGTTCATCAAGTAGCGCGGCGCGCCTGTAGACGCCTCCCTCTGGGAGGCGCGGGCTTACGGATGTATTGGAATAAATTCCTCAACCGGGCTAGCCAACCCCCGCGTTTCCAGAGCGAAACGTCTACCGCTCGAGCACGACAATTTCGCCCGCGTACGGCCACGCCCCCGCCTCGGTCACGAATCCGGCACGAACCGGATTTTGTCGCACGTAATTCCACTTCTGCGCGTAACTTTCGTCACCCCGCAGGAGGTGATCGAAAAAGCCGCGCTGCCAGATTGGGTCGAGCGAATCGCGTTTTGGCAAAGACTTCGCCAGCGTCCGCTTCAAGACACCCACCCAGGCCCCCAGATCAAACTCGTTAGGGCCGGCGACAAAGAGATGCAGGTGGTCGGGCATAATAACATAGCGCCCCACCGCAACATCAAACTCAAGAGCGGCGCGCTCCGCAAAATCCACGAACGCCTTGTGCACCTCGTCATTGGCCAGCGTCGGGCGCTTGCGATAAGTGCAGCAAGTCACGAAGTAGAGCGGCGCGTCGCTAAAAATCCGATCAAGCCGTCGAGGAGGCCGGGAGAATCTCATTTTGTAGACGCCTCCCTCCCGGAGGCGTGGATACGTTTTTAAGCAGGATAACTCCGCGATCAACCCCCACGCCCGCGTTTCGCAGAGCGAAACGTCTACAACTTGCGGCGAGAAGACAGCTCGCGGCGAAGCGACAACGCCCGGCCAAAAAGTCTACAACTCGCGCAGGGTTCGCATATTCTCGACGTCCTCGAGCAGCTCCTTGCCCTTCGGGGTTTCCAGCACCTTCGGGATTTTCCCGAAACGCCGGTCGCGCATGATGAAACGAAAAGCTTCCAGACCGATCTTGCCTTTCCCGATGTGCTCGTGACGATCAACCCGCGAGCCACGCGCGGTCTTCGAATCGTTCAGATGTAAGGCGACGAGACGCGACAAACCAATTGTGCGGTCGAAGTCGCGAAACACTTTTCTCGTTCCCGCCTCAGTCGTTAGGTCGTAGCCGGCCGCGAAGACGTGCGCGGTGTCGAGACAAACACACAGCCGTTCCGGCTCGCGCACGTTGGCCATGATTGCGGCCAGGTGCTCGAACTTGTGGCCGAGGCACGAGCCTTGGCCGGCTGTCGTCTCGAGCGCAATCCGCGTCCTCACTTTCGGGATGCGCCGAAAGACCGCGTCGATCGATTTTACGACCTTGGCGAGACCGGCTTCTTCGCCCGCGCCGAGATGCGCTCCCGGATGGAGCACGAGAAAAGGCAAACCAAGCTGGTCCGCGCGCGTCAATTCCTCGAACAAGGCGCGGATCGAGTTGGCCAAAAACTGTGGATTGGTAGCCGCGGGATTGATCAAATAATTGGCGTGCGCAAAAACCGCGGATAATTCCCCGCGCTGCGCATGCTCCAGAAATGCCCTGATTTCTTCCCGGGCGAAAGGTCGCGCGAACCACTGCATGTTGTTCTTCACGAAAATCTGCATCGCCGCGCAATCGATCGAGCGCGCCCGCTCGATCGCGCGATGGACGCCGCCGCCGATGGAGATGTGCGCGCCTAACAAATGGCGCACGGCTGGTTTTTTCGCCGCCATCAGAACCGTTTCGGCCGCCAGATGGGTTTCGTTAGGCTGCCTTCGCCATGATACTCGAAAAGCTTGTAGAGCGGCGTGAGGAGCGCGCCCGGGCCGATCGCGTCGATCCGAATATCGAAGTCGAGTTTGTTCTTCAGAAAATCGATATCGCCGTGTCCCACCATGGCGAAAAGCTTTCCCGAGACGCGCAACTTGTCGGTGTGAATGACGCCTTCCTTGATCGAAAACGGCGCACTCGCTTCATGTGCCACGCTGTAGCCGACGCCGGAGAACATTTTGCTCACCAGCTCGGAGAGCGGTCCGAAAACCGGAATCGCAAAAACGTTCCCATCCGTCACCTTGACGAGGCCGCTGCCCTTCAAAAAACGCGCGTCGCTTCCGACACCCGCAAAATCGAAGTTCCCGCTCAGGTTTCCCTGCGAGGTTTTGTATTTAAAATAGAGATCGGTCACTTTCGGGAAGTCAGCCTTTTCCACCTCGATCCTGGCGGTGTAATGCCGGTCGTTTTTGGCTAACGAGATGTCGGCCCCGCCGGCCAGGTCGCCGGAAAATAATTTGCCTTTCAAGCCAAGAATTTGGAGGCGGTCGTCGGTGAAGAGGAGCTGGCCGGCGATTCGGTCGAAGGGCAAAACCCGGTCGAGAAAAGTGTAATCCATCCCACTCGGGGCATCGACCTCGAGGAGGAGATGAGTCTGTTTGCCCCCGCCAAACTGCACGACGCCGCTGGCCTTCACGTGCGGCGAGCGATGGAACCGATAAGGCGCGACGTGCTCGTAAAACCGGGGCTCGATCCACAGGATGGCTTCGGCCGGTTTCAGCGTCGTCTCCACGTTCGTGAGGCGAACTTCGTGCTTGGGCGCGTCGTAGACAAAAGACCCGGTGCCAGTGCCTTCGTCTCGCGCAACACGAAAGTCTTCGATCGCGAGAGCTCCGTCCCCGAAATGCACGTTGGCGCTCGCGCTGTTCATCCAGACCCCGCGAAAACGCGTCCGCCCGAGGGCGATGGTGCCCTCGCCGTGCCACGTGGCCGGGACGCGGCTCGTGCCATGCAGGCTGAGATGAATATTCGGCGAACGCTGCCAGCCCCACTCGCGCAGAAAAGGACGAGCCTTTTCCGGAAGGAGCGGTTCGAAGGCAGTCGGGACGAGCGAGCTGTCGAGGTTCAACCGAAAGTCGTTAGGCGCGTCGAAGAGGTCGGCGTTGAGCTGCCCGCTCCGATGGCGCAAGCGGATGTCGCGCAACATGGTGCGCTCGCCATCCCAGGCGAAATCGCAGCTCGCTCCTTCAAAGTCGATCGCGTGCCAGGAAAATTTCTCGACTGCAAACTTGCCCACGACCTCGAATTTTTTCTCCTCGGCGCCGATCGTGGCGAAACCAGAAGCCTCAATCTGCGGCGGCGAATAAAAAGCCGCGTCCTGGAGCATCGCGCCGAGACCAAAACTGCCTAACAATGGCTTGAGGGCGACGCTGCTTCGCACTTGGAAATTGGCCTGGCCGTTCGCCCGGCTCCAGCTCGCGCCGCCGGCAAAGTGACCGCTCGCGTCGCTCCATTCGAGCTGCGGAATGGTGCAGGTATGGTCCTTCCATTCCGCCGCGAGATGAAAATCGCGTGCCGCATAATCGTCGCGCACGATCCGGCTGCCACGCAGCGTGGCCTCGACATGCGCATCTTCCAGCCGGGAAAGGTCGCCGGAAAATTTCACCTGCAGCTCCGGCTGGGTCGCCGGGTATTTGAAGCGTTGCAGGAACGTAACGAGATTCTGCAGGAGGCTCAGGCGGCGTGCTGCGTCGGCGGCGGAATCGGTCGGCGACGGCCGGTAATTTTCGCGCTTGATCAGCTGGCCGCTGGCGGAAATTCGAACCCCGCAGAAAACTCCCTCCGCCTGGCTGACCTCGATCCGTTCCGGAGGAAAATAAACGTGCGCGCGGAACTGCTTCAGTTCGGCATTCGAGACCTGGCCCTCGACTGGCGGGAGCGGGATGGTGAGGTCGCCGTTGCGGATGTCGAGCGCGTTGAGAAAGGGCTGATGGTGAAAGAGCGCCGCGTAATTAATATCGAGCGAGATCTCGCTCACGAGGGCGAGCGTTTTTTCCCGCTTCTTGTAATCGTAAATCCGGACATCGCGCGCGATCAACCCGCGAAACGGATCGAGCGTCAGCCGGCGGACGGAAGCCTCGACACCGCGTTTGTGCAGCTCTTCGACCACCTTCTTGCGCCAATTCCGGCTGAAACCCTTTTTCGCCAGATACCACCCGCCCGCCGCGAAACCGCCGAGAACCAAAACGATCGTTAGGCGAAGGAGCGCGACCGCAAATCGCACCCGGGCCGGGCGGCGCACGCGTCCGCGATGCAGCCGCGGCCGCGGCGGTTCGCTCAGCTCGGTCGACGGCATGGGTGACTCCTACGAGGTGCGGTTGTGATTTCAAGCGGAGCGCAGATGGTTCGCCCGCATGACGATTTCGGACCTGCCGGCGGTCAACGCCTCGCTTAATACCATCAGCACGGTTTTCATTTCGTTAGGCTGGTGGCTCATCCGGCGCGGCTTTTGGCGGCAGCACATCGCCTGCATGATCACGGCGCTGGTTTCTTCTTCGCTCTTTCTCACCGGCTACCTCGTTTATCATGCGCACGCCGGGGAAAAATCCTCCGGCTACCATGGATTGATCGCGTGGTTCTATTTCCCGATGCTCATCTCCCACGTCCTGCTTGCGTTTGTCACTCTGCCACTCGTCATCATGACGCTGATCCCAGTCTTCCGGCGCCGCTGGGATAAGCACCGGCGAATCGCAAGGTGGACGATGCCGATCTGGCTCTACGTCTCGGTCACCGGCGTGCTGGTTTACCTGGTCCTCTACCAATGGTTCCCCCCGGCCAGTCTTGCGCTCGGGCACTAGTTGATGTTTGATCAGGCACGCCCAACGAATGCGGGCAAATTATGGTGACGATCGCGACCTACAACGAGCCGGCGAAGGCGAAACGATTGAAGGAGAGGTTTCGGGAGGCCGGCGTGAAGGCCGACCTGCATAACGAGGCGAACCTGCAAACCTTCGCCTTCATGTCGAAGCCGCTGGCCAACGCCAAGGTGATGGTCGAGGAAGATGATTTTCCCCGCGCTCAAGCTTTGCTCGTGGAATGGGAAGCGGCCGATCCCGATATCGGGGCGCTCCGTTGCCCGCAATGCAATTCGCCGCGGATCGAATATCCGCAGCTGACCCGCAAATTCCTCACCCCGGCATTGGCCGGAATCCTTTTTGCGCTGAAGATTTTTCCGAAGGAGTTCTATTGTCAGGATTGTCAGTTCACCTGGACGAATGAACCGGAACGTCCGCGCTATCGTTTTTGGAACCGGTTTTTCTCCCGGCCGGAGAGCGAAGGTTAAGGCCATCGCGGTTCCTCGCCTAACGACCCCAGCTCCGCCGGCGGAACCGGCCGCGAGAGACCGCGCTCCAGTTGCTCGATGAAATGGTTGTTAGTTTTGCTCCTCGCAGTGGTCATTTTCGGCGGCGCGGCGCTTTTTAGTTACAAGATCTTTATTCGCCCCGAAATCGTCATGCGCGCGGAGCGCAATGCCGTCGCCATCCCCGTCCCGACCCCGGATATCAGCCTGCCGGAATTCAAGGCGGCGGAGAAGTTGAAGAACGAGGGCAAGCTGACGGAGGCGCGCGCCGCGCTGACTGCGTTCATCCAGAAATACCCGAGCGGCCTGCATGTCGGCGAAGCGCAGGATCTGCTCGGCGACGTGAACATTAATATCCTCCTTTCCGATTATCCGGCGCCGGAAAAAGAGGAATACACCGTGCGCAGCGGCGACGTCCTGACGCGGGTCGCGGGAAAGTTCAAATCGACGCCGGAATTGATCATGCGGACCAACAACCTGAGCGGCACGATGCTCCGGATCGGGCAGAAACTACGCATCTCCCACCCGGAATTTTCCATCCTCATCCGGCGCGACGCGAAGCTCCTCTACCTGCTCGACCGCGATCATTTCTTTAAGCGTTATCATCTCCTGGACGAGAAAATGCCGGCCAAAACTTCCGCCAAAACTACCACTCGTGTCGCGGAAATCATGGCTTGGAAAAACGGCAAACGGGTCGGCCTCGCCAGCCCGCAATTCCTCAACAGCACACGCTGGATCCGCCTGGCCGCGGCCGGTTATGTGATCTATTCCGAACCGGACGACGCTCATCAGATTCTCGACATTCCGCCGCCGGGCGTGGGTCTCGGGATGGCGGCGAGCGACGTGGAGGAGTTGAGCAGCCTTGTAAACCCGAAAACGCCTGTCACGATTGTGCAGTGAACCGGGCGTCGTCGGCCGCATTCGTAATTTAAGATCAGCGATTCCCAGTTTAAGATTTCCGTTCACATGGATTCGCCTCCACTCGATTTCGAAAAGCCGATCTTCGAATTGCAGCGCCGCCTGCAGGAGCTCAAGTCGCATTCCGACAAGCATTCGATCGATTTCGACTCGGAAGTGGAATCGATGGAGCTGAAGATTCGTGAAACCCGCCGGCAGATTTACGACAACTTGACTGCCTGGCAGCGAGTCCAGATCGCGCGCCATGTGCGGCGCCCTTTCGCGCTCGATTACATCGGGCGTTGCTTCACTGAATGGATTGAATTGCATGGCGACCGCGTTTTCGGCGACGATAAGGCGATGCCCTGCGGGCTGGCCAAACTCGGACCGCAACGCTGCGTCGTAGTTGCGCAGCAAAAGGGCCGCGACACCAAGGAAAACGTGAAGCGCAACTTTGGCTGCGCTTACCCGGAAGGGTACCGCAAAGCGCTCCGTATCATGCGGCTTGGGGAAAAATTTCAGCTGCCGGTGATTTCATTAATCGACACGCCGGGCGCTTATCCGGGCATCGGCTCTGAGGAGCGTCATATCGCCGAGGCGATCGCCGTGAATCTGCGCGAGATGATGGTTCTGCGTGTCCCGATCATCGCCTGCGTCATCGGCGAAGGCGGTTCCGGTGGCGCGCTCGGGATCGGCGTGGCCGACCGCGTCTTTATTCTCGAAAACGCCTATTATTCCGTCATCAGCCCCGAAGCCTGTTCCGCGATTTTGTGGAAGGATCGCAAGCACGCCCCGGAAGCGGCCGAGGCGCTCAAGCTCACGTCCCACGACCTGATGAAACTGGGTGTGGTCGACGAAGTAGTGCCGGAACCGGAAGGCGGCGCGCATCGCGACCATGATTTGGCGGCGGCCAATCTCGGCGCGGCGTTGCGCCGGAACCTGAAACGCGTCCTGGAAACGCCGATCGACGAGCTCCTCAAGGAGCGCTACGCGAAATTTCGAAAGCTGGGCAACTTCGCCGAGCCGAAAACAAAAAACGACGCCTAACGAAGTGCCGTCTCAAGCACAAGCGGCTTCGGCAGTGGTTCCTTCTCTCCCGGCGGGAGCGGCGGATAGAGAAAACGCAGCACCGCCTCGAAGCGCGCCGCCCACGCGCCCTCACTGTGATTCGCCCCTTGGGCTTCGGTATATTGCAGGTCGTCATCCAGCCGCCAGCCTCGCTCGACCAGGCGATCCCGCAGATCGCGCGCCCGCTCCCAGCCCGGCTCTTCCGTCCCGGTATCGAGCCAGATCTTGAGCGGCGGCTTCCCCTCGACTTTATCGAGGATGCGATAGATCACGCAATCATCCCACCAGATCGAGGGCGACATTACCGCCAGCCGGCTGAACGTCTGTGGAAACCAGAGACCGAGGGTAAGAGTGGCGAGTCCGCCTAACGATGCACCGCCCAGTCCGGTGAACTCCACTTCTGGGCGCGTCCGGTATTCGCGATCGATGAATGGCTTGAGTTCGTCGCGCAGAAAACGGCCATACTTTCGCAGCTGGCCGCGACTGCGCTTCTTGCGCGTCGCGCTCGAATCGATCACGCCCCGGCTCGGCGCATATTCGTGAATCCGCTCGTCGCCAATGTTCGCCACCGACACGATGATAACGGGCTCGATCAGCCGCCTTTTTGTCAGGCGCTGGGCCGATTCATCCGCTCCCCATTCCACCCCGGCAAAGGAAGTCGCGGCATCGAAAACATTCTGACCGTCGTGCAGGTAAAGCACCGGGTAGCGCCGCTGCCGCGAGCGCCGGTAACCGAGCGGCAGGTAAACCTGCACGTCGCGTCGATTATGCAGGAGGCGCGATTCGAACTGCAGGTGCGGCCGGATGTCCCCGGTCAAAGTGTGCGTTTGGTCCATCAGCGCCGGATTTTATCGGCGAGGAGAATCGTCTGTGCAAACGCCGGAGGTCGCTCCCGAGTTGGCGAAAAATCTCATCGCCAACCGCAACTGGCTCACCTTTAGTCGGCCTCGCGCATGAACGAACGCTATCTCCGCTGGTACGCTCCGCATCTCAGCCGCGATTTCGAGATGCTCGTCTTCGGTAATGGCGGCGGGCTGCCACTCATTCTCTTCCCGACTTCCTTCGGCAATTTCCGCCAATGCAAAGAATTCAACCTCGTCGACGCCTGCGCTCACTTCATCGACACCGGTCGCGTCACCATTTATTGCCCGGACGCGATCGATCTCGAAAGTTTCTACAACAAGTCGATCCATCCCGCCGATCGGATGCGGACCCATAACGCCTACGAAAACGTGATCGTGCACGACGTTTTCGATTTCGCCCGGCGCGAGGCCCATTGCCATCGGATCGCGTCTGCGGCGCGAGTCTCGGCGCCTACCATGCGGCCAACATCGCGTTCCGCCATCCGGATCTCGTTAGTCACCTCATCAACCTGAACGGCGCGTTCGACATCAGCGATTTTTTCGATGGCTACCATGACGAGAACGTTTATTTCAACAGCCCTTACCAGTACCTCCCGGACATGCCGGACGCCTGGAGATTCAATCACATGAGCATCGTCATCGGATAATACCAGGCACGAAAGTCTCCGGCTCAGCGCGCTCCTGAACGAGAAGGGCATCCAGCACTGGTTCGACGACCGCCGATGGTGCGGGCACGACTGGAACTACTGGCGCGACATGCTGCCTACTACCTCTCCAAGGTGTAAGCGATCGAGCGGCGAGACCTGCTCAGGTCAAAATGTAGCGGCCGCTTTTTTTCGTTCCGATCCGGCGTACCAGGCCGGCCTTGATCAGCGGCCGCAGCAAATCAAGCGCGCCCTGTTTTGAAACCCCGACGCCATCCCAGATCTCGCGCGGCGTCATCGCCTTCTGCTCGCGCAAGAGATGGAGCAACTGCTCTTGTTTCGGGCGCAGGACCAGCTTTGCCTTGCCGCCGTGCGCCGTCAGTTTCTGGATTCGGCTCCAGACGCGCTCCAGGGTCACGCGCAAACCCTCCGCACAATACTCGAGCCAACTCGTGAGATCTCCTTCCTCCTGCCGCACGTTTTCCAGCGCTTCGTAGTAACGGGTCCGATTTTCCCAATAAAATTCGTCGATCGAAAAGATGTGATGATCGTCGAACCCGCGCCGATACAATTCCCAGAGGCTGAGCATGCGTCCGGCGCGCCCGTTGCCGTCTGCAAAAGGATGAATCGTTTCGAATTGATGGTGCAGGATCGCCGAGCTCAGGATGGGAGAAATCCGGCTCGCCTCCTTGTTCCACCACGTGAGCAGCTCGGCCATCAGCGGCTGGACCCGGTCTGGCGGAGGCGCGATGTATTTCCCCACCCGCACACGAATCGTCCGATATTTCCCTGCTTCGCCCTGGTCCATCACCTGGCCAGCCAGGATGCGATGCAATTTCAAAACCTCTGCATCGCCCATGACGCGGCGGCCCGCGTTTTTTTCAACGAAGCGCAACCCGGCGAGATAGTTCGCAACTTCCCGCCGCGGCCGCGGCCCGGTCGCGGGCACGTCGCGCCCCTCCTCGATCGCGCGCACCTGTTGCAGGCTCAGCGGGTTGCCTTCGATCGCCGTGGAAAAGTGGGCGTTGCGGATGCGAGTGTCTTTCTGCAAGGCCGGCACCCAGGGGACCTGAACCGCGGCCGTCAGGATGCGTTCCCGCAAGGCCGCAACCTGCTCGACCCGGGAGAGAAGCAGAGGCGTGATGGTGTAGGATGGATCGAAACGCGCCACGAATAAGTCAAGCGTCAGTCAAGTTATTAGTCAAGCTGTGGCGCGCCCTGCCATGATCCTCATTCGGAAGACTGGTCCAGTATAAGTCAACCCATCGGTAAAGTTGTGGAAGCCGGGCTCGCACGCCATGATTGCCACTTCCCGCGCGCAATGCCACACTGTCGCGCTCCTCGCTTCGCTTATGAAAAAAATCGGTATTCTTTACGGCCAGGAACACAGCTTTCCGCCTGCCTTCGTAGAACGGGTCAACCAGAAAACTGGAGGCCACGGCATCGTCGCTGAGCCGGTCCGGATCGAGAAGGTTATCCAGGGCGAAACGTGCGGTTATGACGTCGTGATCGATCGTATTTCCCAGGACGTGCCCTTCTATCGCGCGTGGCTGAAGAACGAGGCGCTTACCGGCTGTGCGGTCGTGAACAATCCGTTTTGGTGGAGCGCGGATGAGAAGTTTTTCAATAACGCGCTTGCAACCAAGATCGGGGTCGGCGTTCCAAAAACCGTCCTCCTTCCCTCTCACTCCCTCCCGCCCGATACGAGTGACGGCTCCTTCCGCAACCTCGCGTATCCGCTCGATTGGGAGGCTACTTTCGCCTACGTCGGCTGGCCCGCTTTCTTCAAGCCCTTTGCCGGCGGCGGCTGGAAAAACGTCTACAAGCTGCATAACGCCGACGAGTTTTTCCGCGCCTACAGCGAGACCGGGCAGCTCGTCATGATGCTGCAGGAGGAAGTGCAATTTGAGATGTATTTCCGCTGTTACTCGATCGATCAGCGGCATGTGCGGGTCATGAATTACGAGCCGCGCCATCCCTATCACTTGCGCTACCGGACCGATTGGCAGGCGCCGCGCGACATCCTCGAAAAAGTCGAGCAAGGCGTTCTCGCCTTAAATCAATATCTCGGTTACGACCTGAACACGGTTGAGTTCGCGATCCGCGATGGCGTCCCGATGGCGATCGATTTCTGCAATCCCGCGCCCGACGCCGAGATCGCCTCGGTCGGCCAGGCCAACTTTGACTGGGTGGTGGAAGCAGTTGCGGAAATGGCGATCCGAAAAGCCAAAGAGCACGTCCCCGGCCGCGATAACCTGAGTTGGGGCAAATTCATCCAGACCGCGGTCGCAAGAAAATCGTTAGGCGAAAACGGTCTGATCGATTGCGGGCGCAACGCTCTTCGGCTTTAGTGACCGAACGATGAGCATCGAAGTGAAAATCCCGGCGGTCGGTGAATCGATCGAGAGCGGTATCGTCTCCGTTTGGCACAAAAAGTCGGGCGAATATGTCGAGGCGGGCGAAGCACTGCTCACGCTCGAGACCGACAAGGTCTCGACCGAAATCACCGCCGAAAAAGCCGGGCTCCTCGAGACGAAAGTAGACGAAGGCCAGGAGGTCAAAATTGGCGAAGTGGTCGCCACGATCGATGACAAAGCGACCGCGCCGGCGAAGGAGAAGACCGAAGTAACCGCTGCTTCTCCGAACGACTCAAAACCCATCGCCACCAAGCCAGCGGCCAAACGCTCACCGAACGCTGAAGTCCTGTCCCCCGCGGTCAAACGCCTCACTACCGAGGAAAAGCTCGATCCCGCCGCCATCGGCGCGACTGGAAAGGACGGTCGCCTAACGAAGGGCGATGTGCTGGCTCATCTTCAATCGCAACCCGACCCAGGGTCGACCGATGACCAGGAAAAGCCGCGCACTCCAAAAAAGACAGTCACTCCCGAACTCGTCAATACTTCGGGCGAAGAGCGTTTCACGCGCAAGAAAATGTCGCCGCTCCGGCGCAAGATCGCCTCCCAGATGGTCATGTCGCAGCAGACCACCGCCACCCTCACCACCTTTAACGAGTGCGACATGAGCGAGGTGATGGGGCTGCGCAAAAAGGTGCAGGAAAAATTCCAGGCCGATCACGGAATTAAGCTCGGTTTCATGTCGTTCTTCATCAAAGCCGCGATCGAAGCGCTCAAGACCGTCCCCGCGATTAACAGCCGCATTGAAGGCGACGACTTCATTCTCAATCACTACTTCGACATCGGCGTCGCTGTTGGGACCGAGCGTGGCCTTGTCGTCCCGGTCGTGCGCGACGGGGACCAGAAAAGTTTCGCCGACCTCGAGCGCGACATCGCGGATTTCGCAGGCCGAGCGCGCGATGGCAAAATCAAGATCGAAGACCTGCAGGGCGGCACCTTCACGATCTCGAACGGCGGAGTCTACGGCTCCCTCATGGGGACGCCGATTCTCAACCCGCCGCAGAGCGGAATCCTCGGGATGCACGCCATCAAAGAGCGGCCGGTGGCGGTGAAAGGCGAGGTCGTCGTTAGGCCGATGATGTATCTCGCGTTGAGCTATGATCACCGTGCCGTTGACGGCAAGGAAGCCGTCACGTTTCTCCTCAAGGTGAAGGAAGCGATCGAGAATCCGACCGCGCTTCTTCTCGATTTGTAACCGGGACGCCGTCCCCGGCCTGAGTAAGAATCCGTTCCCAAGGCGGCCGGGGTCAGCGACCCCGGCTACAACTTCTGCCGCCGTGACAAGGCGGCGGGCCGCGGCTACATATAGGTCCCCCGCAACCCACCTCTTTCATGGATAAATTCGACGTCATCGTCATCGGCTCCGGCCCCGGCGGCTACGTCGCGGCTATTCGCTCCGCGCAGCTCGGCCTCAAGACCGCCATCATCGAAAAAGACAGTGAACTCGGCGGCACCTGCCTGAACGTCGGCTGCATCCCGAGCAAGGCGCTTCTTGCCTCCAGCGACCATTACGTTTTCGCGAAAAACGAAGCGGCCAAACACGGTATCGTGCTCGACAAAGTCGGCCTCGATCTGCCGACCATGCTGGCGCGCAAGGACAAGGTCGTGAAAACCCTTACCGGCGGCGTGCGCGCCCTGATGAAGGGCAACAAAATCACCACCTTCAGCGGGCTCGGCACCATCACCGAACCGGGCAAGGTGCGCGTCCAGCCTAACGAAGGCGAACCGGTCGAAGTCGCGGCTGATCACATCGTAATCGCGACCGGCAGCGTGCCGATCAATCTCCCGAGCATGCCGTTCGATGGCGCAACAATCGTCAGCAGCACTGAAGCGCTCTGCTTTGACAAGCCGCCCGAAAAATTCCTCGTCATCGGCGCGGGCGCAATCGGCCTTGAGCTCGGCTCGGTCTGGGCTCGGCTCGGCTCCGAGGTTACCGTGCTCGAATTTCTCCCCCGCATCGCGGTCGGCTTCGATCTCGAAGTTTCCAATCTTCTCCAGCGCGCCCTCACCGCCCAGGGAATGACGTTCCATCTGGAAACCAAGGTCGATTCGGTCAAGGTGGTGGACGGCCGTGCCATCGCGACCGCCAACAAAGGCTGCGAGGAACTCAGTTTTCAGGCGGACAAAGCTCTCGTCTCGGTCGGCCGCCGCGCATTCGCCGAAGGAGTCGGCGCGGACAAACTCGGCGTCGCGCTTGACGAACGCGGGCGGATCAAAGTCGACGATCATTTCCGAACCACCGTCGAAGGTATTTACGCGATCGGCGACGTCATCGCCGGCCCGATGCTGGCGCACAAGGCGGAAGAGGAAGGCATCGCCTGCGTCGAGTTGATCGCGGGCAAGGCCGGACACGTGAACTACGGCGTCATCCCCGGCATCATCTACACCAACCCAGAACTGGCCGGCGTGGGAATCACGGAGGATTTCGCGAAAGAAAAAGGTCTCAAGGTGCGGATTGGAAAATTCCCTTTCCGCGCCAATGGCCGCGCCCTGGCAAACGCCGATGTCGAAGGCGTCGTCAAGTTCGTCGCCGATGCCGAAACCGATCGCATCCTGGGCGCTTCCATTCTGTCGCACGCCGCTTCCGAGTTAATCGCCGAGATCGTCGCGGTGATGGAATTCGGCGGCAGCAGCGAAGACCTCGGCCGCACTGTTCATGCGCACCCGACTCTGAGTGAAGCGGTCAAGGAAGCGGCCCTCGCGGTCGACAAGCATGCCATCCACATCGGCAACCGCTAACGATCTTTAGTTATGGCGGACGATTCCGACAAACTTTCCGGGGCGGAGGAATACATCGCGGCGGAAATCGAATTGTCCGACCCGCTCGACCCCGAGCAGGAGAAAACCTGCGCGACGCGCTCGAGAAGCTCGACGCCAGAGCCTTCGACTTCTGCGATCTTGTCCCGAAGAAAATTTCCCTCTGCTACGATCCGACCCGGACCTCGAAAGAAGAATTGCGCCGGCTGATCAAAGACACGGGCGGCAAACTCGAGCACTTCGAGAGCGAAAACTCGCCGCTTCTTTGACGTTAATTGGTCAGCTCAGCAGCCCCGGCGTTTTACCTGATCCAGGAAAGCTTGCGCGATCGGGGGCAGCTTGCCCGTCCAGAGCGCGCCCAGCACGAGTCGGGGAAACTTTGGCAGTGGCAGAATTCGCGTCGTCACTCCTTTGCCCGCGCCGGGGATGGCGACCGCAAGACCGACACCAAATCCATTCGCGACGTAGGTTTTCATCGATTCGAGGGAAGCGACTTCGATCCCGCTCGCGAAGCGAATTCCCTGTTGCGCGAAACCTTGCTGAAACAAGCGGCTCAACGCTTCCTCTGGCGGGAGCGAGATGAATGTCTCCAACGTCTCCTGCTCCCACAACTGCTCGGCGCTCCGCCAGCGCGAATCTTTGCCACCATCAGCGCGAGCGGCAATTTGAGGATGACGGACGATTTAATCCCGGGCGGAGGCTTGCCTTCGAGTTCCGTGATGGCGAGATCTATCTCGTCCGCCTGTAATAGCATCTCGGCTTCGTGCTGATTTGTTTCGCGCAAGGCCAGCTTGAGCGCCGGGTATTTCCGGCGATGCGCGGACAGGAGCGCGGGGAAATGATTTCGCAAAATCGGGCCGGAAGCGGCCAATCGAAGTCGTTGGCTGGCGGTGCCGCGAATCTGCGCCGCCACTTCGTCGAGCTCGGCGAAGAACGGTTCGATGAAGGCAAAGATCTCCCGCCCGGATTTCGTTAGGCTGAAAGGGCGGCGCTGAAAGAGGACGGTCTGTAGGTCTTCCTCCAGGCGCAAAATTTGCGCGCTCACCGCCGGCTGTTGAATACCGTATGGCATCTTGCGCACGGCTTGGCTGATCCCGCCGTTTTTCGCCACGTGATAAAACAACTCGAGGTGATGAATGTTCATGGTCGGATTATCGATCTGCTCGATCCTGCGCAATTTCTTATCAATTAACAACTCGGCTGCGCCGCGCCTTAGGCTGGAGGCATGTTATGGATTATCTGCGGCATCGCGATCGGCTGCGTCGCGGTGGAACGTCTTTGGCCGGCGAATGAACTCCTGCGGGTCCACGGCTGGTGGGGGCGCATCATTTTAGTGAACGCGATTCAGTTAGGCATCGTCATCGTGGCTGGGCACGCCTGGGATCGCTGGTTCGCGCAACATTCGCTCTTTCATCTCTCCGCCCAGCTTGGCGCCCCCGGCAGCGCGGCGGTCGCCTACTTCATTTCCACCTTCATCTACTACTGGTGGCACCGCTTCCGGCACGAATCGCACTTCTTTTGGAGGCTCTGCCATCAACTCCATCACTCTGCGCGCCGGATCGAGATCGTGACCAGTTTTTACAAACATCCGGTCGAGATTTTTCTCAACTCCATCCTGAGCAGCGCGATCGTTTATCTGCTCCTTGGCTGTAATCTCCGCGCGGCCGCCCTCTACACTTTGCTGACGGCGGTGGCGGAATATTTCTACCACTGGAATATCCGGACGCCGCGTTGGCTCGGATTCGTGGTGCAACGGCCGGAGTCGCATCGCATTCACCACCAGTTTCGGCATCACACGAATAACTTTGCCGATCTTCCGCTCTGGGACGCGCTCTTCGGCACGCTCGACAATGCCCGCCAGAACCCGCGCCGTTGCGGCTTCGAGGCCGCGCGGGAGGAGCGCTTTGAGGACATGCTCGCTTTTCGCGATCTCCATGCGGCGGGCAACGAAAATCACGAGCCGCTGCATTTCCTCCCGACCTGCATCGGTTGTCGCAAACGCTGGGCCTGCGCGAGCGCGCGCACGGAGGTAGCGCCATGAATCGCGCTCGCGGGCGAGATGCCGCTGCGATTTTCATCTTGCTTTTGGGCCTCAGCCAGATGGCGGGTGACCTTCTCGGCAATCGCGCGCTCAAGGGGATCGGCGCGGCCAGCGCAATAGCGCCGTGCCCGAAGGTCTTTTGCGATGTGAACGGTCTGGAAGGATTCGCTTCCACCTTCACGATGCAGATCGAGACGCAGTCGGGCGACACCCGCGAAATCGAAATCACCCCGGAGATCTACGCCCGGCTGCGTGGCCCCTACAACCGGCGCAACACCTACGGCGCGGCAATTTCTTTCGCGCCCAAATTACCGCCGCGGCTCTCACAGAGCGTTTACAATTACGGCTGGAGCAGGAACGGACCGCTTCGCTTGGAGCTGGGTTTGCCTAACGATATCCGGCAGGTCAGGACCTGTGCGCGCACGCAAACCCGCGGCCGCCACGACGCTTGGAAACTGAAAACCGGCGACCCACGATGAGCTCGATCTCGGCCCGGCATTTCGCCTTCTTTCGCATCACGCTCGGTCTTTATCTCGCCGTGCATTTCGCGCAGTTGCTGCCTTACGGGGCGGAGCTTTTCAGCAATCAGGGGATGCTGCCACAGCCGCAGCTCAACCTGACATTCGGCATTTTGCCCAACCCGCTGGCCGTCTGGGATTCGCCCTCGTGCATTACGCTTTTCCTCTCCGTTCTGCTCCTTCTCTCGCTCGCGTTTGCAGCCGGCCTGCAGCGCCGGATAGCGGCTCTGCTTCTCTGGTTCGGTTGGGCTTGTCTCTTCAATCGCAACAACCTCATTCTCAATCCATCGATCCCCTACATTGGCGCGCTCCTTCTCCTGTGCGCGCTTCTTCCGCCGGGCGAAAACTGGCAGCGCGGCAAGTCGGATCGCGATTGGCAATTCCCGGCCAGCGTGGCCTGGGTGGCGTGGCTGCTCCTCGCCGCCGGCTATACCTACAGCGGCTGGATGAAACTTCTCAGCCCCAGTTGGCTTGATGGGACCGCACTTTTCCACGTCCTCCAGAACCCACTCGCCCGGCCGGGGATTTTTCGGGATGCCCTTCTCCGCCTGCCGGCCTCGTGGCTGCAGATTGCGACCTGGGGTTCCCTCGCCGGCGAGCTGCTCTTTCTTCCGTGCAGTTTTCGCCTAACGACCAGACTGATCGGGTGGCTGACGATGTTCATCCTGCAAATCGTGATCCTTTGCGTGGTCAATTTCGCTGATCTCACGATGGCGATGTTGCTCGTGCACTGGTTTACCTTCGATCCACGCTGGCTCTCGCTTTTCGGCCGCCCAGCGCGTTTCACCATCGGACAGCCCGAGAACCGCACGTGCGTCGCGCGCGAACCTGAAACCGGCTAACGAACCGACGGGCGGGAAATTTTTCGTCAGGCCAAGGAACTGGAATTTCAGACCCAGAAATTCCGGATGAATCAGCGTCTGCAGGGCGCGGCTTTTTTCCGACCCGGCGGAAGCGAGGGCGGCGTGGGTCGAGAGCAATCCGGTCAGAAAATGATGCTGGTCGGTGAAGCCTGCCAGCCGCAACCCGCAAAGCTCCGCTTGTTCCGCCAGACTGGTCCACTCGACATGTGTCGTTAGGTCGCTTTGCCCGACCCGTTCGAGGATCGAGGGCAGGACGCGATGATCGGCATAACATTGCAACGTCCCGGTCCGCCGGTTCGGCGCATAGAACTCATTTCGCGGCAGGCCGTAATCGGCGATCAGCACCGCCCCACGTTGCAGCTTGCCCGCCAGCGCCCGCATCCAATCGAGCGCCGCGACATTAATCTCGGTCTCATAGCCGGCTTCGGGCACAGGCGGGAGTTTCGTTAGGCATTCCGCCAGGCGCGCGTCGGAGATCGGGCGATCGACAAAGGTAAAACCACAGGAAGTCCTCTCCACCATTCGCTCGCACCAGCGACGCTCCGCACCTTCGCCGGTCGCGACGAGAAGATGCACCGGCATGGCATCGAGCAACTCGTTGGAAAAATGGACGCCGCAAAAAGGGTCCATCGCCTCGAGCGACTCCACCCATTCCACGCGTTCGGCGAAAGGCCGCAACACCCCTTGCTGCCGCGTCCGCAAGATCGCGAATGGCTCGACGATCCGGTAACGTACGGTGGCAAAGAGGTCGGGGTCTTGTTCGCGCAATGCCTCCAGCACATCGGAGGCAAACTCCCCATGATGCGCTCCCTGCTCGACGATCACGAAATCGCCCGGACGGCCGAGCGTTTCCCAGATTTCCGCGAACTGACCGGCCATCAATTTCCCAAATAACGGCCCCACGCTCACGCTCGTGAAATAATCGCCCCGGCGTCCGATCGCGCAGCGCCCCGAGCTGTAATAGCCGTGCTTCGGATGATAAAGCGCCTGCTCCATGAACCAGCTGAACGGCACCGGGCCGCGCGCCCGGATCCCATCGCGAATTTCGCCAATCAGCTCCTGGTTCTCTTCCATTGCTCAGGTCCCGAGGGGGATTTGCCCCTTAGCTTCCACCGAACACTTCCACCCCTCAACCACTTGGCATTTTCAACAGTTTGCCGCTAGGTTGCGCGCTATCTCGTGGGCCTTCGCCCGCTCGCCGCATGCCTGTTGATTATTTCACGCCGACGGAATTTTCCCGCGACCAGCGCGCCTGGTACGCGCGCCCTTGGATTTATCTTCCCCTCATCCTCGTTGTCGTCGCCCTCCTGGCGTTTCTCCTCGCCTTCCTTCCGGTCGCCGTTTCGCTCAAACACCAGGCCGCCGCGCTCGATCTGACCCACCTCGAAAAGATGGAGTCGGCCAGCGTCATCGTTGACCGGAACAACAAGATCTTCGGGCAGATCTATGTCGAAAATCGCGAAACCGTTCCCTACGACCAGCTCCCGTCTAATCTGGTCAACGCCGTCATCGCGACCGAGGACAACAAGTTTTACCAACACCACGGTTACGATTTGTTAGGCATCATCCGGGCCGCACTCAAGAACGCCGTCGCGGGCCACGTCCGCCAGGGCGCGAGCACGATTACGCAGCAACTGGCGCGCAACAGCTTCGAGCTGAAGGGCAAAACCTTCCGCCGCAAGCTGCTCGAAATGTTCGTCGCCCGCCGGATCGAGGACAATTTCTCCAAGCAAAAAATCATGGAGCTGTACCTGAACCGGATCTATTTCGGCGGCGGGCTCTACGGTGCGGAAGCGGCGGCGCGCGGCTATTTCGACAAACCGGCGCGCGAGATGACACTCGCGGAATGCGCCACCCTCGCCGGCCTGGTCAAAAGCCCGAATAAACTCTCGCCTTGGTCGGACCGCGAGGCTTCGCGCGAGGCGCGGAACTTTGTCCTCAGCCGGATGCTCGAGCTCGGTTTCATCAACGACGCACAGTTCCAAAGTGCGCAGGCGGAGGCCCTCGTCAGCGGCAACCGGCAGAACGCGCGCGGGCAAAACTACGCGATCGATTACGTCCGCCAGCAGGTGATTGCTGCCGTCGGCTGGGATCGCGCGATGAGCGACGGCTTCCGCATCCACACCACGATTGATGCGGGGATGCAGGCCGCGGCCGAGAAATCGCTCCGCGCACAGCTCGACGCTGCCGAGCAGGCGCCCGGCTACGACCATCAAACCTACGCACAATACGCCGCTCTCCTGCAGGAACGCCGAAGCAAGTCGGCTAACGAAAAATCGGGAGCCCCGCCGCCGCCGGAGTATCTGCAGGGCGCGGTCATCGCGCTCGATAACCGGAGCGGTGGGATTCTCGCGCTCGTCGGTGGACGGGATTTCGAGCAGAACGAATACAACCGCGCGCTCCAGGCACGGCGCCCGCCGGGCACCGCCATGCTGCCTTTTGTTTATGCGGCCGCTTTTGCAAAAGGACTTTTCCCTGGCTCGCTCGTGGAGGATTCAGCGCTCGACAACCGGACCGTGATGATCGGCGGCACGACCGGCATTCTCGGGGAATGGGGACCGGAGAACGCGAACAACCGCTACGAAGGCCCGATCACCGCGCGCGAGGCGCTGGCTAAATCGAAGAACGGCGCCGCCGTCCGAATCGGCACCAATGCCGGCCTCGATGCGGTCACTCAGCTCGTCCACGCCGCCGGGGTGGAAAGCAAATTACGGCCGTATCCGGCCACTTTTCTCGGCAGCAGCGTCATCACGCTGGCCGAGCTGGCCCGTGCCTACACCATTTTCCCTAACGAAGGCTTCCGCGCGCCCCCACCGCATATTCTCGACCGGATCGAGGACAAAGAGGGTCACATCGTCTGGCAGACCGGACGTGACCGCGGACGTGCCCGGGTAATCAAGCCAGAGATCGCCTACGAGGTGACCTCCTGCCTGACGGATGCCCTAACCGAGGGAACTGGGCATCTGGCTTACGAAAAATACGGGCTGAAAAAATTCCCGGCCGCCGGCAAGACCGGGACGGCCTATGCATTCACCGACGCGCTTTTCGCCGGCTACGACTCGGCCGTGACCTGCGCCGTCTGGGCGGGCTTCGACAAGCCGGAAAAAATCTATCGCGGCGCCTTCGGCTCCGTCATCGCCCTCCCGGTCTGGACGGACGTGATGAACGCTTCGCTCGCTCGCTTTGCGCCCCACTCTTTTCCGGTGCCGCCGGGCATCCACAAGGTTGAGATCTGTTCCAAATCCGGCCTGCTCGCGACCGACAAATGTTATGAAGATGTGCGGAGCACGAGCGGCGATGTCGTGAAACGGCGAACCAGTTACATCGAGCTCGCAACCGACGCACAGATGCCGACCGATGGCTGCGACGTCCACGGCGATTCGGTCCGCACTCAGCTCGTCAAAAAGTTTGAGGAAGGCCAATGGCC
>JBBPZW010000113.1:0-8548 GCA_038198475.1 Chthoniobacterales bacterium
AGTTCTTTATTCATTGGTGTGTTTGCTTGTTCGACTTGTTAAACTGCAACGCTCCGGAACCCTCGGGCCCCGGCCGTTGCTGCGGCTCTGCTCCACCTCAAAAAGGCGAGTAGCCCGCGAATATATGAACGGCAAACACACCCTCTTTTCAACCCTCTGTCTGCGCGTTCACACCGCGCCCGCAGCCATAAGGTCTAGGCCAATGAAACTGAACCAAGTCACCCTGCCTGCGACGGACGTCCCGACCTCAGTTGCGTTCTATCGAAACATGGGCTTCGAGCTTATCGTCGACAGCCCGCACTACGCTCGCTTCAAGTCGACAGTCGGCGACGCGACCTTTTCCGTTCACGCGGTCAGCTCGACGGCGCGACCGTCGGAGACCGTTGTATATTTCGAGTGCGAGTCGCTGGACGAGCAGGTCGCTGCGCTCGAGGCCAAGGGACTACAGTTCACGCAGGGACCTCGGGATGAGCGCTGGTTGTGGCGTGAGGCTCGCCTTCTCGACCCCACTGGGAACGTCATTTGTCTCTATTCTGCCGGGGAGAACCGACTCAATCCGCCATGGCGCGTGAAGACCTAACCCCTATGTAGGGAGTCAAGTGTGGCGCGTGGGTGGTTTTGTTTCCACGGCTCTTATTGATTCCTTCGCTGCCCAGCTCAGTCAGCCTCTCGGCCTGCCCGTCTATGTCGCGCCTTCCCCAAGACGCTCCATTCCTATCCGTACGTGTGGCTTTGCGGCCAGAGCAGCAATTTGAGCAATGCGATCCAAGTGGAAGAATCAGGGTCAGGCCGGAATGGCACTAAGTTAAGAAAGGCTTGGGACGTGGACCCTTTGGAGCGTGTCATGTAATGGACCGTGCGCATGTGCGGCAGGGCCTTGCACAGGCAGAGCGAAATCTATGGTCTGGGTAGCGCGCGCGTCTCGCGTGCTGGCGAAGGCGTCCTCGCCTTCGCGGACTTTGCCTTGGCCTTGCTGGCAGGCAACGCTCCCCTCTCTCTTCCGGGGCAAAGTTCATCGCCGCGAGACGCGTCGACCAGCACGCGGGACGCGCGCGCTACCCGGAAAAGGCGATCCGCCCTCCCTCGTTCTACCAGTCCTCGCTCTGGCGGTGCATGACACGCTCCAGGAGAAGCCCCGCAATCCGCTCATCCATTATCCTTCTTAACTTAGTGCCATTCGGGTCGGTCTTTGAATCGCGGCAATGGGGTGAACAAGCGGCTAGGGCGGCTCCCGGTTATCTCAGGAACTGTAGTTTGCCGGGAGAGCTAGTTTACTTCCACCATTGAGAAGGACTATCGGCTACTATTCGGACCCGGCCGGAGTTATTCTTGCGCTGGGCATTTGCGGGATTGGCTTTGATGGTTCCTGCCTGTAGCCGGCGAACGCTACAGGCGATCTAGCCGCGCCCGGCGTTACCGGCGACCACTGTGGTGCCCGGGCGCCTAACTAGGAACTCGTCGCGGTAGCGCGGGGTTTCTTCCGGCGCGAAGCCGTGGCGCATGATGTTCTCGGTCACGATGCGCGGAATGAGGAACTGGAGGAGGTAATCGCCGCCGCCGGCCTTGGTGCCGCCGCCGCTCATCTTGAAGCCGCCGAAGGGATGCCGCCCAACGACCGCTCCGGTGCAGGAGCGGTTGACGTAGACATTGCCGGCGACTAGCTCGGCTTTGATCCGCTCGATGTTAGCCGGACTGCGCGAGAAGAAACCGGCGGTGAGCGCGTAGTCGGTTTCGTTCGCGACTCGGAGCGCTTCGTCGAGGTCGCGCACCCGGATGACGCTCAGGACCGGGCCGAAGATTTCTTCGCGGGCCAGTCGAGCGGTCGGTTTCACGTCGGTGAAGATGGTGGGCGGAACGAAGTAGCCGTCGCCCGGCACGTTCGTCGCCTGGTAGGCGAGGGTGGCTTCTTTCTTGCCGGCTTCGATTGTTTCCAGGATGCGCTTGCAGGCGGTCTCGTCGATGACAGGGCCGACGGTGATGCCGGGTTGCTCGGGGTTGCCGACGCGCAGGCTGGCGGTGGCGGCCAGTAACCGCTCCATCACGCGGTCGTAGTTTTCGTCCATCACGATGAGGCGGGAGAGGGCGGAACATTTCTGGCCCTGGTAACCGAAGGCGGAATAGATGGAGTCGACGATGGTCTCGTCGAGGTCGGCATCGGAATCGACGATGACGGCGTTCTTGCCGCCCATCTCGCAGATGACGCGCTTCAATTCGCGCTGGCCGGGCTTCGTTTTGCCGGCGGCTTCCCAGATGTGGAGGCCGACTTCACGCGAACCGGTGAAGGCGATGAGGTCGACGTCCTTATGATTCACGAGGTGCTCGCCGATGACGGCGCCGTCGCCGTTGAGGAGGTTGAGCACGCCCTTCGGCACGCCGGCTTCCTCAAACATCTCCATGAGGAGCGCGCCGCAGATGGCCGATTGCTCGGCGGGCTTCATGAGGACGGTGTTGCCGGTAACGAGCGCGGCGGAAACCATCCCGCAGAGGATCGCGATCGGGAAATTCCAGGGCGCGATAACGAGCGCGACGCCGCGCCCCCAGTAGTGCTGGTAATTTTCCTCCCCGGCGACGTGCTGGGTGAGGCGCGGCCGGCCGAGGATGCGCATCTGCTGGGCGTAGAAAAGGCAGAAATCCATCGCCTCGCGGATGTCGCCGTCGGCTTCCTCCCAGGCTTTGCCGACTTCGAAAACTTCGAGCGCGCAAAGCTCGAATCGCCGCCGCGCCATGATGGCGGCAACGTGTTCGAGTAATTGGGCGCGATGCTCGACCGAGGTGCGCGACCATTTGTCGAAGGAAGCGCGGGCGGCGGCGAGGGCGCGCTCCGCTTCCGGGATGCCGGCCTCGGCCACGCTGCCGACGATCTCGTTAGGCTGGCTCGGGTTGAGCGACGGCATCCATTTGCCGGTGGTGATTTTCTCGCCGTCGATGGTGAGCGGGTATTGCCGGCCGAAGCGCCCGCGCACTTCGCGCAGGGCGGTTTTCATCTGCTCCTGCGTTTGGCGATGGACGAAATTGACGACCGGCGCGTTCTCGTAGGTGTCGCCCGGCGGGGTGTCGCTGGTGAAGCCGTTCGCGGAATGGAGCTGGCCCGGCTGCATTTCGCGCGCGGGTTTCGGTTCCGTCGTGATGAGGTCGTTCGGATCGCGCAGGAGCTGGGCGGCCGATTGGTTGTCGGAAAACTTGGCGCGCAGGAAGCCTTCGTTGGAAGTGTTCTCGAGCAGGCGCCTAACGAGATACGACATGCCGGGGAGAAGCTCGCCGACCGGCGAATATTCGCGCACCCGATAACCCATCTCGACGAGGGCGCGCTTGATCGGGCCGGCCATTCCGTAAAGGAGCTGAAACTCGAACCGGCTCTCGTCGATCCCGAGCTCTTCCGCGAAGGACATCGCGTAGGCGATGCTGCGCACGTTGTGCGAACCGAAGGCGGCGGTAACGATCGATTCGTTCTCGAGCAAAATGCGGGCGCACGCTTCGAAGCTGGCGTCACTCTCCGGCTTTTGCAGAAAGACCGGGCAGGCCCAGCCGTTCTGTTGCGCGATAATTTTCTCGTAGTCCCAATAGGCGCCTTTCACGAGACGGACGGCGAAGCGCGTGCCGCGCTGGCAGCCCCAGTCGATCAGGTCGCGCAGGTCGCGCTCGGCGTCGCGCAGGTAGGCCTGGATGACGATGCCGACGTGCGGCCAGTCGGCGAACTCCGGCTCAGTGAAGAGCTGCTTGAAGAGGTCCAGGGTGCAGTTCTTCTGGGCGTAGCTCTCCATGTCGAAATTGACGAAGGCGCCGACTTCCTTCGCCCGGCGCAGGATTGGGCGGAGCTTCGGCGCGAGGTGCGCGATTGCTTCCTCCGGCGCGGCCGGGTCCATTTGCGAATAGAAGGCCGAGATCTTGAGCGAGAGATTGACGACCGGGAAAAGCTCGGCGTTTTTGCCTAACGGATCGGTCCAGCCGCGGGTCTCGCGCGAAAGCGTCTCGAGTAGTTCCATGGCGCGGGCGGCGTATTCGTCCGCTTCCTTCTCGCTGACGACGGCCTCGCCTAACAAGTCAACGGTGAAGCCGATATTCTCCTTCCGCTTCTGGCGCAATGTCTTCAAGACGTCGCTCCCGTCTTTCCCGGCGATGAACTGGCGCGCCATGCCGGAGACGTTTTTTCTCAGGATGTAGGCGGTCAGCCAGGGGAAGATACCGGCGGCCTTGAGCCCGGTCTGCATCATCGGAATGAAACTGTCCATTCCGTGGAAATATTCGCGCAGGTGAGTGACGATATCGCCCGAGCGGCGAAGGGAAGCGAGGACGTCGACGAAGCGAAACATCTGCACCTTGAAGGCCTCGTCCTTCATCGAGAAAGCCATCATCCGTTGATAGAAACCGGCTTTGCTGAAAATGGATTCCGGGTGTTGGTCGACCAGTTCGAAAATTCGTTGTCCGCGCCGTTCGACGGCGGATTGCAGGGCACTCATGCGGCGAGGATAAAGCGGGGCGCGCCTTTCGGCAAAGTGAGTGGGTCCGGACGCTCGCGCCCTGTAGCGTCCGCTGTCTCAGCGGATCGGGATCCGCACGAGAGCGCAATTTCCGCTGAGACAGCGGACGCTACAATGACACACTCGAACAACGCGCCATTTTCGAATTAGAGATGAAACAAATTCTTAATGAAACTGACCCAGCGAATCAAGGAAGCCGGCGCCGCAGGATACATTCTACTTTGGCTAATTGGCATTCCGATTCCGATCCTGCTCGTGATCTTTTTGCTGCGTGGTTGCAGCTAGGTTGGCAAGGTAGAGGTGAGACGCCTGGCGGGAGATCCTGGAGTGGTTAGTCCAGGAGGCGCTCCCGGCCAGGCGCAAGCTTTTCGTTAGGCCGGTTGCCGCCGCGCGGATTGTCGCTTAGGGATTTCTCCCGATGCCGACGAGCGACCGCCATCAATTCGCGAGCGATAACACCGCCGCCATTTGTCCCGAGGCCTGGGCGGCCCTGACCGAGGCGAATCAAGGCGCGGAAGTTTCCTACGGCGACGATCACTGGACGAAAAAGGTCGGCTACCTGGTGCGGGAGATTTTCGAGACTGATTGCGAGACCTTTCTCGTCTTCAACGGCACGGCGGCTAACTCGCTCGCCCTTGCTCAACTTTGCCAGCCGTTCCACAGCGTCATCTGCCACGAACGGGCGCATATCGAGACGGACGAATGCGGCGCGCCCGAGTTTTTTTCCGGCGGGGCCAAGCTGCTCCCCGTCAGCGGGCAGAACGGCAAGATCGATCTCACGGCGGCCGCTGCCGTTCTCGCGCGACATCGCGATGTGCACTCGACCAAGGTGCGCGCGCTCAGCGTCACCCAGGCGACGGAAATGGGGACGGTTTATTCGCCTAACGAGCTGGAGGCGGTGACTGCATTTGCGGCGGAGCATTCCCTCGCCCTGCACATGGATGGCGCGCGTTTCGCGAATGCCGTGGCGTCGTTAGGCTGCCAGCCCCGGGAGATCACCTGGGAGCGCGGCGTGCAGGTCCTTTCCTTTGGCGGAACCAAGAACGGCCTCGCCGCCGGCGAGTTGGTCGTTTTCTTCGATCGCGCACTGGCCCGGGAGTTCGATTACCGGGCGAAACAAGGTGGGCAATTGGCTTCGAAGAACCGCTTTCTCGCCGCACCCTGGGCTGGGCTCCTGACGGATGACGTCTGGTTGAAGAACGCGCGGCAAGCCAACGAAATGGCGCGCCTGCTCGAGGAAAAATTGCGCAAGGCGGGTTGCCGGTTGGCGTTTCCGCGCGAGGCGAACGCGCTTTTCCTCCATTTGGCTAACGAGACCGCGGAGAACATGCAGGCGTGCGGCTGGCATTTCTACAAATTCCTTGAGCCGGATGTCTATCGGCTGATGTGCTCCTGGTCGACGACGCCGGCGGACGTGGCGGCGTTTATCGCGGACTGGCCGACGTCGCCCGCATGACGCCGCGCGACCTCCCGATCTACGAACTCGAGGACGAGATCGTCAGGTCGCTCCTCGCCCGGCCGCGCCTGATCCTGCAGGCGCCAACCGGATCGGGAAAATCGACGCAGGTGCCGCAGATGCTGCTCGACCGCGATCTGCTCGGTGACGGCGAAGTCGTCATCCTCCAACCGCGCCGGCTCGCCACCCGCATGCTCGCGCGCCGGGTGGCATCGGAACGAAATGGCCGCTTGGGCGACGAGGTCGGTTACCAGATTCGTTTCGAAAAAGTCGCCTCGAAAAAAACGCGCATCCGGTTTGTGACCGAGGGCATTCTGCTTCGCCAACTGCTCCAGGATCCGGAGCTGCGCGGCGTGGCGGCGATTCTTTTCGATGAATTCCACGAGCGGCATCTCTATGGCGACATCACTCTGGCGCGCACGCTCCAATTGCAGGAGACGACTCGCCCGGACCTCAAACTCGTCGTCATGTCGGCCACGCTCGAATCCGACAAATTGGAAAAGTATCTCGCACCCTGCCCGATCCTCGTTTCAAGCGGGCGCATGCATCCGGTCGCGATTGAGTACCTAACGAAACCGGTCCGGGGCGAAAATTATCCGATCTCCGATCTGGCGGCCGACGAACTCGAGCGCCTCGCCGGACAGACGGAAGGCGACGTGCTCGTCTTCATGCCCGGAAAATACGAAATCACGCGCACGATCGCTGCCCTGCGCGCGTCGCGGCTGAGCGATCGTTTTGTCGCCCTGCCTCTTTACAGCGAACTCCCGCCCGCGGAACAGGACGCCGCCCTCGCCCCTTCCGCAAAGCGCAAAGTGATCGTGGCGACCAACGTCGCGGAAACTTCCCTAACGATCGATGGCGTGCGCGTCGTGATCGACAGTGGCCTGGCGCGGATCGCGCGTTTCGATCCGCGGCGCGGGATCAACACTCTGTTTATCGAGAAGATCAGCCGCGCCTCGGCCGATCAACGCGCCGGCCGGGCCGGCCGGACTGCGCCCGGCCATTGTCTGCGACTCTGGACCGAGAGCGAACATCTCGAGCGCGCCGCGCAGGAATTGCCGGAAGTGAAACGCCTAGATCTCGCGGAGGTGGTCCTGACCTTGAAAGCGAGCGGGATCGAAGACGTCGCGGGATTTCGCTGGCTCGAGCCGCCCGATCCCAAAGCGCTCGAAAACGCCGAACAACTATTAAGCGATCTTGGGGCGATCGCGCGCCGTAAGGAGGTAGCGCAAGCTTCCAGCTTGCGGGTGCAAAACGAGCAAGCTGGAAGCTTGCGCTACCTTACGCCGTTAGGCCGGCGCATGCTCGCCTTCCCGGTGCACCCGCGGTACGCGCGCATGCTGCTCGCGGCCCAGGACCAGGATTGCGTCCGCGGGATTGCGCTCATCGCCGCTCTCACCCAGGGTCGCAACTTGCTTCGCCGCGCGGAAGGAAAACAGATGCGTGACGAGCGTGAAGATTTTCTTGGCGGCGAGGATGAATCCGACCTCTTCATTTTGCTGCGGGCGTTTCGGTTCGCGGAAAAGAACCACTTCGACCCGCGCCGATGCGCGCCACTCGGGGTCAACGCCGGCGCGGCGCGCGAGGCGGGTCAGCTTTGGGAGCAATTCCTCGCCATTGCGAAAGCAGAAGGTCTAGACATCTCGGAGCGAGAGGCCGCGCCTGGCGCGATCGCACGATGTGTCCTCGCCGGGTTTCCAGATCAAGTGGCGGTGCGACTCGACGAAGGCACGCTCCGCTGCGCGCTGGTGCATAATCGCCGCGGCGTCCTGGCGCGGGAAAGCGTGGTGCATCGCGCGCGACTCCTGACGGCGTCGGAAATTCGCGAGATCGAGTCGAGCGATGGCGAGCGCCAGGTTCTGCTCTCCCTCGCGACCGCGATCAAGATGGAGTGGCTGCACGAATTTTTTCCCGACGCGATCGAGGAAAAAACGGAGGTCAATTTCGACGGTTCTTCACGTCGCGTTGTGGGTCGAACGATCGTGGTCTTCCGCGATCTCGTGCTCGCAGAGAAGAAAACGGATCGCGTTCCAGCGACGGAAGCGGCCGCGCTCCTCGCCCGCGAAGTGTTGGCGGGGACTTGTCCTCTGAAGAAATGGGATAACGCGGTCGAACAGTGGATCGCACGCCTCAACTTCGCGGCGCGAACTTTTCCCGAACTGGAATTGCCGCCGATCGGCGAATCGGATCGCGCCCTCTTGATCGAGCAGGTTTGCCAGGGCGCGACGAGCTACAAGGAAATCAAGGAGCGCCCGGTGGGGCCGGTCCTCAAATCGTGGCTCAGCGCAACGCAGCGCGCCGCGCTCGACCAAGTCGCGCCGGAGCGGATCAAATTGCCTAACGAACGAACAGCGAAGATCGTTTACGGCGCAGATAAGCCGCCCACCATTGCCGTCCGCATCCAGGATCTTTATGGAGTGGCGAGCGGCCTCGCCATGGGGCCGCGCCGCGTGCCGCTGCGGATCGAAGTGCTGGCGCCGAACCACCGCCCGATCCAAGTGACTGACGATCTCACCACCTTCTGGCGGGAGAGTTATCCGAAGATCAAGCAGGAGCTACAGCGCCGGTATCCGAAGCACGAGTGGCGCTAATCGCCCCGAATCAAATGCTGCCG
>JBBPZW010000114.1:0-8808 GCA_038198475.1 Chthoniobacterales bacterium
CGCGACCAGAACTGGAATCTTACCGATTCCACCACCTGGCAAGTACGCCGGAGCGAGTTCGACGCCATGATGTTGAAGGAAGCCGAAGAGCGCGGCGCAAAAATCATCCGCGGCACCGCGATCAAGGCGCTCCTGAACGTCGACCGATCATTGCGCGGAATCCTGATGCGCCGGCCGGATGGGATGGAGGAAGAGATCGAGACCAAAGTGGTGCTCGATTGCTCGGGCCAGGCCACTTTCCTCGCCAACCAAAAAGTCACCGGTCCAAAATACATGGGCAGCTACGACAAGCAGGTCGCCTTCTTTTCTCATGTCCGCGGCGCCCTGCGCGACACCGGCACCGTGGGCGAGACGGCGCGCGACAACACCCTCATTCTTTACGCCCGGAAATTTCATTGGGCGTGGTTCATCCCGATCGACAAGGACGTCGTGAGCGTGGGGATGGTGACGCCGCGGGCCAATTTCATCGAAAAGAAACAGACACCGGAGGAGTATTACCGGAGCGAGCTCTTCAACATCAACCCGGAGCTGCCGCGCCGGATCGAGAAACTCGATCTGGCCGAGAAAGTCCACGTCATTCCAAATTATTCCTACCAGGTGCGCGGCTTCTGCGGGAAAGGCTTCATCTGCATCGGCGACTCGCATCGCTTCATCGATCCTATTTTTTCCTTCGGCCTCACCGTCACGATGCGCGAGGGGGAATTCGCCGCGCCGATCGTTAGGCAATATCTGGAAGGCAAATTGGACGACAAGGAGAACCCCTTCGCCGAACACCAGATGGCGTGCGAGAAGGGCATCGACAACCTGGAAGACATGATCGACCTCTTCTGGGAGCAGCCGTTTGCCTTCTCCACCTTCGTCCATTTCCGCTACACGGAACAAATGACCGACGCCTTCGCCGGCCGGATCTACGAACACGAGCATCAGCCTTCGACCTCGATCCTGTCGTTCCGGAAGCTGCTCAAGCGGACGCGCGAATATGACGCGGATGATTATTCCATTCCGATCGGCTCGCGCTACCACGCGGAGCGGGCGCCGCTCTGGGAACCGGACTCACCGGTCCCCGGCACCGAAGGCTGGATCCAGCGAGGTCGCGGGCAGGAAGAGTTGGTTGGGCTCTAGGCGAACGCCGGTTCAAACCCATCCGGTCCCGGGCGGCAACGACCTGCGATCGGATTCGTTTCTGCTCGCCAAGCGGGACGGCTGCATTTAGATAACGCGCCATGGCCGTGCGTTCCAAAAAACAGCCCGTCACTGTCGTCACCGGCGGCGCCGGCTTCCTCGGCTCGCATCTGACCGATCGGCTGCTGGCGGAGGGACACCGCGTAATCGGGATCGATAACCTGATCACAGGCCACCTGACGAACATCGAGCACCTCGCGGGGAACGAGAATTACCGCTTCATCAAACAGGATGTGACTCAGTACATCTTCCTCCCGGATGAAATCGATTACGTTTTCCATTTCGCCTCACCGGCCAGCCCGATCGATTACCTCGAGCTTCCCATCCCGACCTTGAAGGTCGGCGCGCTCGGGACGCACAACACCCTCGGCCTGGCGAAGGCCAAGAAGGCCACCTTCCTTCTTGCCTCCACCTCGGAATGTTACGGCGATCCGCTCGTCCACCCGCAAAAGGAAGATTACTGGGGCAACGTCAACCCAATCGGGCCGCGCGGCGTTTACGACGAAGCAAAGCGTTTCGCCGAGGCGATCACGATGGCCTACCACCGCTATCACGGCATCGACACCAAGATCGTCCGCATCTTCAACACCTACGGCCCGCGGATGCGATTGCGCGACGGGCGGGTCGTGCCGGCCTTCATCGGCCAGGCCCTCGCCGGCACGCACCTAACGATCTTCGGCGACGGTTCCCAGACCCGCTCCTTTTGTTACGTCTCCGATTTGATCGAGGGAATTTTCCGGCTCTCGCAATCGGATTTCCATGAGCCGGTCAACATCGGCAACCCGCGGGAGATGACGATCAAGCAATTTGCCGAGGAAATCATTCGCATCACCGGGACGAAATCGGGGATCGAATACAAGCCGCTGCCGGTGGACGATCCGAAGGTGCGCCAGCCGGATATTGGACGCGCGAAGAAGATCCTCGACTGGGAACCGAAGGTGGAATTTGAAGAGGGAATTGTGCGGACGATCGATTATTTCCGGCAGTGGCTCGAACGAGCCGCTCAGCGCTGAATCATTTCTTCGACAGGATCTACCGGATTCCAGGATAAAGGGGAAAGAGGCTGGAACCCTGGCCGAACGAAACCCGTTCTCGATCGCGTAAATCCCTCCTTTTTGCAAATTGCTCGCTTTCCCGCGGCCGATCATTTCAAATGCCAACTCCATGCATCGAAAAATAGCCCTAACGATTCTGCTCGCGGCCTTCGCCGGCGCGGCTTCCGCGCAGACCCGCGCGACGGATTTTCAAATCACGAAAATCACCCGCAACCTCATCGCCTCGCCGGAATTCAACTACAGCGGCGCGGAAACTTTCCGCACCAACACGCGCGATCGCTGGCTCGAAGTCGAGGTGGAATTCACCTCCGCGCTGGAATTCACCGACGAACTGACCTTCAAATATTTCATCCTCGTGAATGGCAAGCTGCTCACGGGTGAAGTGACGCACGTGAACATTCTGGGCGGAAAGGAACTGCACTCCGTCATTTACGTCCCCCCGCGCGCCCTCGCCCACATCATGGGGAATCGCCCCGTGACCGTCAACGCGATCGAAAATGTCGCGGTCCAGTTGCTTCAGCAGGGCACGATCAAGGAGGAGCAAAACCTGACGCGAGCCCGGGCACAATGGTACACCGGCCTCACCGCCGTCCCCGGCCTTACTCTGAACAAGAACGAAACGCCGTTCGCGCCGCTCTATTGGGACCGCTACGAGCAGATTAAGCCGGCCGGCCGTTAGTCCGCGTTCCATGCCGGCCGCTCCTCGCATCGTTAGCCTCAACCTCGGCTCCCAATCGTTAGGCCTGGCGGAATTTCAGACCCTGCCTAACGGCGGCCTTGTCCTGACCGGCTACCGCCTGCGCGAGATTCCGGCCGATCCTTCCACGGAAACGGATCGTAACCGGCAGGTCAACGAGGCTCTGCCCGCCATGATGCGCGAACTCGGGATCAAGCGCGGCCCGGTAGATTACGCGGTCTCCGGGCAGTCCGTTTTCGCGCGCTTCGTGAAATTGCCGTCGGTCGATCCGGATAAAATCGACCGCATCATCACCTTCGAGGCACAGCAAAACGTCCCCTTCCCGATCGAGGAAGTAGTCTGGGATTACCAGCTCGTCGGGAGCGGCGATGCGGAGAAAATCGAAGTCGTGCTGGTCGCGATCAAAGCCGACCTCCTTGAAGGGATCAACGCCGCTGTCGAGTCGACCGGTTTGCAAACCACGCGCGTCGACGTCGCGACGATGGCGCTCTACAACGCGTTTCGTTTTAACTACAGCGAGCTGACCGGGTCTTCGCTCCTGATCGACATCGGCGCCCGCACGACCAACCTTCTTTTCATCGAGCCTGGCAGAGTTTTCAGCCGCAGCATCCCGATCGGCGGCGGCTCGATCACCTCCGCGATCGCGAAGGAATTCAACGAGCCGTTCACGGCGGCCGAGCTGCGCAAGAAGCAGGACGGGTTCGTTAGTCTGGGCGGCGCCTACGAGGAGGCTTCCGACCCGGAAGTGGCGCGCGTCTCAAAGCTCGTCCGCAACACCATGACGCGCCTGCACGCGGAAGTGACACGCTCGATCAGTTTTTATCGCACGCAGCAGCAGGGCCACCAGCCGCAGCGCGTCTTTCTTTGCGGCGGGGCGGTCAGTACACCCTATATGCGCGACTTTTTCCATGAGAAACTCCAGCGGCCGATCGAGTTTTTCAATCCGCTCCGCAACGTCACAGTCGGCGAATCGGTGCCGATCGAGCAGGTCGCGCACAACGCCCACTTGTTAGGCGAACTCGTCGGGCTGGCACTCCGCAGTACCATGACGTGCCCGATGGAGCTGAACCTGCGTCCGGCCAACGTGGTGCGCCGGCAGCGCCTCGCCCAACGCCGTCCGTTTTTCGTTTTGGCCGGCGCCTGTTTCATCCTCGGCCTGCTCGGCTGGGGCTTTTATTTTCTGCGGGTGGCACAGGTTCAAGTCCGGGTCGCGGATAACCTCCAGGTCGAGGTCGACCGGATGCGCGGCGTGGAAAACCCGATCGCCAGTCTGCGCAAGGAAACGGCCAATCTCGACGCGATCGCGACGCCTTTGCTGAGCGCGATCAGCGACCGAGGCGTCTGGCTCCGAATTCTCGACGACCTGAACGCCCGGCTCCCGAAGGAGAATATCTGGATCACCGAGTTGGCGCCTACTTCCGGTGGACGAATCATCGGCGAAACGGCGCCGGGGACGTCGCCACCCGCACCCGCCCCGATGCCCGCGCGCGGAGCCGCCGGCGGCGCGAAAACAGTCCCGATGATCGATGGCGTTTTCGTTAGGGGACTTTATCTCTCCAATCCGAAGGAGCAGGAAATCGTGGTCGACTATTTCCGCAATCTGCTCGGCTCCTCCATTTTCGAGGTCGATCCGAACGGGCAATCGGAAGTGATCAGGCCGAGCACGCCGACAAGCACGGAATGGGCGTATCCCTACGAGTTGCGCTTGAAACTGCGCCAGCCTTTTGCCCTGCCATGAACTGGTTTCGCCAAAACCGCTTCCTCGGTGTCTTCCTCGTTACGCTCGTCCTCGCGACCGGCCTGAGCGTTTATTTTTTACTCTACGAGAAAGACGCGGCCGAGGAAACCGGAGCCCGGCTCGACACGACTGTGACCGAGCTCAATCGGCTGCGCGGGAGCGCGCCGTTTCCGAATGACGAAAACCTGCGCAAGACAAAGACGCAGACCGACAACTATCGCAACTCGCTCCTCGCCCTCGAGATGGAGTTAAAAAACCGGATGTTTCCGAAGCCGCCGCTCCAGCCTAACGAATTCCAGGCGCTCCTCCGGCAGTCCACCACCGCCGTGGCCGATCGGGCGCGTGCGAGCAAGGTGCAGTTGCCGGAAAATTTCAATCTTGGCTTCGATGAGTACGCGACCTCGCTCCCGAACAGCCTCGCCGCCCCGCGCCTTGCCCGGCAGCTGCACGCGATCGAGTGGATTGCCGACACCGTCATCGACTCGCATGTCGATGCCCTCCTCAGCCTGAGCCGCAGCGCGCTTCCGGAAGAGAAAGCGGCTCCGAGCCCCACCCCGGCAGCTGGCCGCACGGCGCAAAAGCCGAAAACGGTGGAACCTAATACCACGATCGTCGACTCGACCTCGGTCGATGTCAGCTTCGCCGGCAGCCCGGCCGCGGCGCGGCGGGTCTTTAACCAGATCGCCGCGGCCAAGGAGCAAACTTACATCATCCGCACCTTACAGGTGCACAACCAGGCCGACAAAGGACCGAAACGCAGCGGTGCTGGAGACGCGCCGTCGGCTCCCACTCCGGCGCCCCGGCCCGGCGGCGCGGCCAAATCGGGAGAAGCAGGCATCAGCTTCATCGTCGGGACCGAACACGTGAACGTCGCGGCCCGGATCGAGATTCTGCGCTTCGACATTCCGGAAAAGGAGGCTCGTTAGGCGATGGACTGGCTTCGGGCTAATTACGACCGCGCGGCCGTGCTCGCCGCTTCTCTCTTTCTCGTCCTTTGCGCGATCTTTATCTTTCTCAATGCCTCTGGGTTCAGCGAAAAATTCAGCGCCCTGCAAAACGTCCCGACGCCGAATAACAAGATCCCGGCCGGGAAGGCACCCGAGATCGTCGAGGCGATGGAGAAATTGAAGGCGCCGTCGCAGTGGACCTCGAGCGGACGCTCCGGGCTTTTCGTGCCGGAAAAACATTTCATCGGGGCCGATGGCCAGCCCGCCACTTTGCAAAACACGCTCCTTCATCCGCCCGTCCCTAACGAATGGCTGGAGGAATTCGCTCTTCCCATTACCGAGGCCGACGTCCTGACCCAGGATGCGGATGGCGACGGCTTCACCAACCTCGACGAATGGCAAGGCCACACCAACCCGATCGAAAAGAAATCGCACCCGCCTTACACCTTTAAGCTCAAGCTTCGCTCCTTCGCTCAGGAGGCATTCCCGCTCATTTTCTCCTCGTCGGTCGCGGAGACCTACGCGATCAACAACGTCAATCCGACAAAGCCGACGCAATTCCTGCACATCGGCGAGATTGTGGCCGGGACGAAATACAAGCTGACCGGCTACACCGAAAAATTCGATACCGATAAATACGGCACGACCATCGACGTCTCGGAACTGACCCTCGAGCAGGTCGACACCCATGATCAGGTCACGCTCGTGAAGGAAAAACGAGCCACCTCACCGGAGTCGGTCGCGAACTTCCTCTATTCCTGGAACGGCGCGGAGGAGACCTTCTCGGTGAAGAAAGATCAGGAGTTCTCGCTCAAGCCGCTGGAGGATATCACCTACAAGCTGCTCGACGTCCAACCGGATAAGGCGATTGTCATCGACACGCAGAAGCCTAACGACAAGATCGAGATTGGTCCGACCAAGCCCTGAGCGGCCAGCGTGCTCCGGCGGGCTCGACACGGACCGGGCTGCCGGGCGTGGCGGACACGCCACATATTCGAGACGATTTTTGGCTGCGTTATTTCCTTGCCGGGCTCACCGCACCCAGTTACAACCGCGACCACTGCTCATGAATCCCTTATCTCACTGCGCTCGAATTCTCCTCATTATTTCTCTGCTGGCCGTCCCTGGCTGGCTGGCCAGCGCGCAGAGCGTGCGGAGCATCGCCGAGCGCGAAGTCTCGCGGCGCCAGAATGCTGTCCTCCAGGGACAGGCCGCGCTCGCCCGCGCTCGGATCGCACTCGAGGCGAAGGACTTCGCCAAGGCGCACGATGAATACCGCGCCGCCGTCACCTTCCTGCCTGACGCTCTCACCACCGCCGCCGACCACGACGCAGCGGTTGCCGGTTTTTGCGAGAGCGGCGTGAAACTGACCGAGCAGCGCATCGCCGAGGGCAAATACGGCGAAGCCGAGGTCATCGTGCGGGAGGTCGTCAGCGATCGTTATGGGCCGAATTGCCGTGAGGCCCTCGATCTCCTTGCTCATCTTTCCGAGCCCGGTTATTTCAACAAGACGATGGGTCCCAAGTTCATCGCCAAGGTCGAGGACGTGAAGAAACTCTTGAGCGACGCCGACGGGTATTACAGCTCCGGCCGCTACGATCTCGCCTTCAAGAAATACGAGCAGGTGCTCAACCTCGATCCCTACAACGTGGCCGCGCGCCGCGGTGAGGAGCGGATCGACAATACCAAAACCCATTACGGCGAGGAGGCCTACAACGAAACCCGTTCCCGCTCCCTCTGGCAGGTGCAGAAAGGCTGGGAAGAACCGGTCCGCCAATACGGGCAGTCGGTCGGCCCGATCAGCGACGCGTTCGCGCGGGACGCCGGCGGGACGGCGCGGATCACAAACAAGCTCAACAGCATCATCATTCCGAAGATTGAATTCCGCGACGCCAGCATCCGGGAGGCGATCGATTTTCTCCGTCAGCAGGCCGCGGCCAACGATCCTTCGAGCGAGGGAAAACGCGGAGTCGACATTGTTTTGCGGACGACGGCATTAGGCCGGGCCGAGGCGCCCACTCCCCCGCCGTTCCGGGAAACCGCGCCTCCCCTATCGGGTGCCTCGCCGGAAGCCGCTCCCGCCGGGATCGAACCCACCCCTGTGCCATTGCCGGCCACTCCCTCGATTGCGCCGAGTGACGCGCGGATCACAATTACGCTCAACCAAATTCCGTTAGGCGAAGCGCTCCGCTATATCGCCAGCCAGGCGGGCTTGAAAGTGAAAGTCGAGCCCTACGCCGTCTCCGTCATCCCGATCAACGAACAAAGCAGCGACCTCTTCACGAAGGAATATCGGGTCCCGCCGGGCTTCATCAGCAGTACGGTTAACGTTGGCTCCAATTCGCTCGATAAAGGACTGACCCGCGTCGGCGCCACCGGCACTGGCAAAGACACCCAGGAATCGACCGGCGGTCAGCAACTCGTGAACCGGCAGACCGCGCTCGATTTCCTGAAGGACCAGGGCGTTCCGTTTCCGGCCGGCGCGAGCGCAAATTTCCTTCCGCAAAGCAGCCGCCTGATCGTGCGCAACACGGAGGAAAATCTCGAACTGGTCGATGCTCTGGTCGAGCAGGCCAATGTCTCCGGACCGAAGCAGGTCGAGATCGAAGCGAAATTTGTCGAGATCACGCAGAACAACCTGAAGGAGCTCGGCTTCGATTGGTTGTTAGGCCAGTTTAACGTCCCGGGCTCAAACCGCGTCTTTGCCGGCGGCGGCACTTCCGGCACCGGCCAGGCGGTCAACCCGAATGACTTCCCATTCGTTCCGCCCGGCGGTCAACCGGTCGGCACCTTTCCAGTCACCGGCGGCAATCGCAGCGGCAATCTCGCCATCACCGCCAACGCGCTTGACGCGCTTCTCTTCGGCATCCCCGGCGCCAGCTCGCTCGCTCCCGGCATCTTTGGCTTGAGCGGCGTCTTTACCGATCCGCAATTCCAGGTTGTCGTTAGGGCGCTGAACCAGAAAAAGGGCGTCGACCTGCTTTCCGCGCCGCGCGTCACGACCAAAAGCGGCCAGCGCGCCGTCATCGAGATCGTTAGGGAATTCCGTTACCCGACGCAGTTCGATCCACCGAAAATTCCGGATCGGACCGACTCCGGCGTGGTCGTGAGCGGTGGAAACGGCCTGACCGGCGCCACCTCCGGCGCGTTCCCAGTCACGCCGACGACCCCGACCGGATTCGAAACCCG